>NZ_JBEYFB010000028.1:0-114145 GCF_040634135.1 Streptomyces sp. NPDC007164 | reverse complement strand
CACGAACTCGCGTCGGTTCGGATCCCGGTCGGGATGCCGAAGGTCTCCGCTCACCCAGCGTTCGTTGCCGTCCATCAGTCTCGCGAATGCCTCGGTGGGCGTGCTCGGCCGCGTGTTCGGCGAAGTACTGGCCGCCAGTGGTGTGGCGCTCGTCGAGGAGCACCCCGTGAGTGCGACCGAGGCGACCACGAGTCCGCCGGCGAGCAGCGTTCTGCGATCCGGGTCTTCCGATCCGCCGCAGAGATAGATCCGTACATCTCGACCAGGGCGATTGTTCAGCGTTGTGCGGGAGCACGACGACAGGCGCAAGCGGGTGCGGCCGACTGCGCCACCGACGGACCACAGAACCGGCTCGGGTGGCTGAGTGCCTGATGCGCGTGCCAGGCCTGCGGAACGTGAGCCCACGTGGCGCCGCCGCCGGCATCGCGCAGGTGAAATCGGCGGCACCTGCGGGCCCCACCGCCGGGCGGCGCCGCCCCGCCCCTCTCCGCCCCGGGACGGCCCGGCCACCTCACTGATCACTCCGCCGAAGAGCGAGCGACGCGAGCGGCGCGAGCGCGGATGCTGCCGAGCCGGTGGACGAAGCCGCCGTGTGGGCCAGCATGCGGATGCTGCTCCCGGCGGCTCCACTCGAACAACCTGTACACGCGGGACTCCTGGCACATGACGTGGGCAAGACGTCCATGCCCCGTAACACTTCGGGCCGATCATTGCTCCAGCCAATGGCATGTCAGGACCTTCGCGCGCGGCGCCGGCACCGCCTGGGCCCCCTTCATCGACTTCTACGCAACATTCGCGGCGCATGGAAGGCCACGGCCAATCACCTGCGCTGACCCCTTGCGGGCCTGCCTCCCCGTCGCGATTGGCTTGCCCGGCCGCGCCCTGTGGACTGCCCGAATGCCGTCTGCGTGTCCCCACCGTGCTGCGTCACCCGGGGACGGCATCGGATGGGTAACGCGCCGTGAGGGAAGGCCCGCTCCGTGTCCTCGGTCGACCAGATGTATGCCTCGACCGGGGGGAGTTGGGCCAGCTTCTCGGCAGTTCGGCAGTAAAGAGGGCATCTGATCCACGTAGTTGGTGTTTCGGGATGGTCTTGTGAGTGCAGGCCGTGGTTGCCCGTCCTGTGACCCTCGTGTGCCTGATTTGTCGTCAGGTGAGTCAGCAATTGGTCAGCGTCATTCCCTTCCGGACGGCTGCCTGAGCAGACCCCTGGTGGGCGGCATATCGACAACCTGGTTCCCGCGGAAGCGCAGGCAGGGAGCCTTCTCCTCGGAGTGAAACCATGTTCCTCACCATCTCCGAGTCCGACGCGTTCCGGTGTACGGTGAATACCGCCCTTGACCTGCAAAAAGCTGGCAGGGAGCCGTCATCCAGGAGTCCAAGATGCTGCGTACTCTGTTCAAGTCCAAGATCCACCGAGCCACGGTGACCCAGGCCGACCTGCACTACGTCGGTTCCGTCACCATCGACGCCGAGCTGATGGAGGCGGCGGATCTGCTGCCCGGCGAGCTGGTGCACATCGTCGACATCGACAATGGTGCCCGCCTGGAGACGTATGTCATCGAGGGCGCACGCGGCTCCGGTGTCATCGGCATCAACGGCGCCGCCGCCCACCTCGTCCACCCCGGTGACCTGGTCATCCTGATCAGTTACGCCCAGGTCGACGACGCCGGGGCGCGCGGTCTGAAGCCCCGCGTCGTGCACGTCGACGCCGACAACCGGATCATCGAAGTCGGAGCCGACGTTTCGGCCCCCGTACCCGGCACCGACACCGAACGGAGCCCGCACGCCGTTCCGGCGGCGCGCTGACCCGTCCGGCCACATCAGGGAGAATCGTCATGGCAGAACAGAACGAGCGCGTCGAACTCGACATCCGCGACGACCGGGCGAGCGGGAACCTGCTCGCGTACGAGAGCGGCAAGGCCGCCGGAGTCATCGCGTACTTCGTGATGGACGGTGACCCCGCCGCACTCGTCGCCGTGCACACGGTCGTCGAGCCCGGCCACGAGGGCAAGGGCATCGCGGGCGCCCTCGTCCAGGAGTTCTACGCCATGGCGGCCCGGGAAGGTGTGCCCGTGGTGCCGCTCTGCCCGTACGCCGCGAAGTGGGCGCTGCGCCACCCCGACCAGGCCCCCGAGGCCCCGGCCGAACTGGTGGAACAGGCGAAGACGCAGCTCAAGTCCCATCCCGAGCTGTACTGACCCACGCCGGCCACGTCGGCCGGGGGCTGTACCGTTCGGCAGATGACGCTCGCGCTGCTGCACACCTCCCCGGCCCACATACCGGTCTTCGACGCGCTCCGGGATGCCGGTCATCCCGGACTCGCGCTGCGTCACCTGGTGCGCGAGGACCTGCTCGCCAGGGCCAGGGAGTCGGGCCCCGAAGCGGTGGCGGGTGATGTCGGGGCGCTGCTCGCGGGCGCCGTCGCGGACGGCGCCCGCGCCGTGCTCTGCACCTGTTCGACGATCGGCGCCGTCGCCGAGGCGGAGTCGGCGACGCTCGGTGTTCCGGTGCTGCGCGTCGACCGCCCGATGGCGGCCGCCGCCGCGGCACGGGACCGAGTGGTGGTGCTGGCGTCGATCACCAGCACTCTGGCACCGACCCTCGCGCTGCTCGCCGAGGAGGCGGGGGACCGGGCCGTCGACGTGCGCACGGTCGTGGTGGACGGTGCCTGGGCGCGCTTCGAGGCCGGTGACCGGGACGGCTATCTGGACCTCGTCGCGGCCGCGGCCGACGCGGTCACGGACTGTGATGCCATCGTGCTGGCGCAGGCGTCCATGGCCGACGCGGTCACCCGTACGGTCACCCGCATTCCGGTGCTCTCCAGCCCCGGGCCGGGTCTCGACGCGGCGGCCGCCGCGGCACGCTGACCCCGTACGCCCGTCGGCCCCCGGCCGGTCATCCGGAACCTCCGCCCCTGGACTCGCCAGGCGCGGGCAGCCGCTCCGGGAGACGGTGGAAGCAGCTCCACCCGAACCGTTCGGAGGCCCCCGATGACGAATCCGTACCCCGACCCGGTGCCGCCGGCGCCCACCCCCGGACCGATGCCCGGGCCGCCGTCGCCGCTGCCGGAGCCGCCTCCTCCGCCACCCGGTCCCGTCCCGCCCGGCCCCGCGCCGAACCCGATCCCGAAGCCGCCCGAACCTCGCCCCGCCCCGGCCCCGGAGCCCTCACCCCGCCAGGGCGGGTGACGACGGGCGGGCAGCCTTCGTACGGCCGGGCTCACGCGGTGGGCGGGCGGATCGGCGCCGGGCCGAGTGTGGTGCTGCCGGGGGACGCCCGGTGGCCGAGCCCGGTCCGGTAGGCGTCCATCGCCGCCTCGGTCCGGCCCACGCGCCGCAGCAGATCGCCCAGCAGCCGGCAGATGTCCGCGAGGTCCCCGGCGGCGCCCGCCCGCTCCAGCAGGGCCAGCGCGGTGACGTAGTGCTCCTCGGCCGAATCGAGCTCGCCCGCCTCCTCGTGGATCAGGCCCAGCAGCCGGTGCGCGCCGCCCGCGTGGACCGATCCCCGGTCCGGGTGCAGTTCGCCGAGGAGCCGGTGCAGCAGCTCCCGGGCCTCGGTGGTCTTTCCGCGCCGGCGCAGCACATCCGCCAGCTCTACCTCGACCTGGGACGTGTACAGGGCCGCCCGCTTCGACGCCAGCATGTCGCGGGCGGCGCGCAGCTCGGTCTCGGCGCCGGACAGGTCGCCGTCCTGCGCGTGTACATAGCCCCGCATCCAGTGGCAGTGCGCGAGCTCGGTACGGATCTGCAGCTGCTGGTAGATCTCGGCCGCCCTGGCCAGTGAGGCATCCGCCTCCGCGGTGCGGCCCGCCGCTATGAGCGTACGGGCGACGCTCCGGTGCAGTCCGGCGACCAGCTCCGGATCGGACACCTGTGGTGCCAGGGCCAGCGCCAGCTCACCCGCCTGGGCGGCGCGGGCATGGGCGCCCATGTCCATGTACGGGGCGATCGCGGCCGTGTAGAGAAGCAACAGTGCGCCGGGGTCCTGGAGGCCCGAGGTGTTGAGCTCGTCGATCGCGCTCTCCAGCAGATAGCAGGCGTACCGGAGTTCGCCCGCCAGGAGGTGGGCCACGGCTCTGCCCCGGACGGCCGGGGCGCGCCGGGGGAGCGGGGCGCCGGCCAGCAGCTTCTCCGCGGCCTCGAAGTGCTCGCGGGCCGCGGGCAGATCGCCCGTCTCCAGCGCGCAGTGGCCCAGCCCGAGCACCGCCGCGGCACGTTCGTCCGGGAGCCCGTGCCGGACGGCCTCGGCGAGCAGGCCGGCGTAGGCGGTGGCGGCGGCCTCGGCCGCGCCGGTGGCCAGCGTCCGCTGGGCCTCGACCAGCCTCAGCCGCAGACCGGTCGCGAGATGGGCGGGGCGCCCCGTCGCCAGTTCCTCGTAGCTGACGCCGAGCCGCTCCGCGAGGTGGCGCACCGCCGCCTCCGACGGGCGCACCCGGCCCGCCTCCAGTGTGGAGACGTAGGCGGGGGTGTAGGCGGGCTCCGCGAGCTGCCGCTGCGTCAGACCGCGCTCGGTGCGCAGCCGTTGGACCCGGCGGCCGACGGCTCCGGGGTCGCCCCCGGCCCCCGCGCCCCCGCTCGCTGTGCGCTTCTCGTCCATCGCGCCGCCCCTTCCGCCTCGCCCCGCTCCGAAATGCGGTCCCTGCATCGTAATTGCCCGGTTACGAGCATCAACCACCCGGTGTTCGGGTCTTGTTCGAAGTCCCGCGCGCCTCTAGGTTAATCATCGCATTAAGTCGAGTTAACTCATGGGTTACGTGCTGTCCGTGCCCTGCAAGTCGCCCCGCATCCGTAGGAGTTGGCCATGCGAATACGCCCCCACACGCGTCGCGCGACAGGAGCTCTGGCGGCGGTCGCCCTCGCCGGCCTCCTGGCGGCGACCGCCGCCACCGCGCCGGCCTCGGCCGTCCCCACGGGTGCCGGCGGCGACCGGCACGTCGCCGCCGAGTACTTCCCCGACCCTGGCGGGCCGGGCCGGACCGTCGAGGTCCCCGCCAACACCCCTGTACGGAAAGGGAAGTCCGCCGCGCTACCGAGCGCGGCCGAGGCCGCCGTCGACGGCACGGTGGGTGAACAGGCGGTGACCGGTCCGTCCGACGACCGGCTGGACATCGTGATCATCGGCGACGGCTACACGGCCGGCCAGCAGGGCGACTTCCACACCGACGCCACCGCCAAGTGGGCCGACATCACCGCCCTGGAGCCCTACAAGAGCTACCAGGGCCTCTTCAACGTATGGACCGTCGACGCGGTCTCCGACGAGTCCGGCATCAGCGGCGATCCCGGTGCGGACACCGTCAAGGACACCGCGCTCGGCAGCTACTTCTGGTGCTCCGACATCGAGCGGCTCATCTGCACCGACATCGACAAGGTGGCCGCGTACGCCGCGAAGGCGCCGGCCGCCGACCTCGTGGTCGTGATCGCCAACTCCACCAAGTACGGGGGCGCGGGCTACTCCGGCCTCCTGGCCGAGGGCCGTCCCTTCAACGGGGTCTCGACCCTCTCCTCCGACCACGCGTCGTCCAGCCTGATCGCCGCCCACGAGATCGGGCACTCGGTCGGCCTGCTGGACGACGAGTACACGTATCCCGAGTACGGGACGTGGACCGGCGGCGAGCCGGGCGGGATCAACTCCACCACCTACACCGCCGCGCAGCTCACCGAGAAGCGGGCCAAGTGGTACCGCTGGCTCGGGCAGAGCGATCCGGCGGGCGGCACGGTCGGTACGTTCGAGGGCAGCGCCTACTACCCGCTCGGGCTCAACCGCCCCACCGAGTCGTCGATCATGCGGGAACTGAGCAACACCGAGTTCAACCTGCCCGGGCGCGAGGCGATGATCGCCGGGTTCTACCGTGCGGGCAACGCGCTGAGCAGCACCGTCGACACCGGAAACGCGATCGGTCCGGGCCGGCGCATCGCCGTGCGCCCGGCGGACCTCAATACCTCGGCTGCCGCGACCGCCACCGGATCCCGCACCCATCGGCCCGGTCTCGCCAGGCCCGAGCTGCGCTGGTACGTGGACGGCGTGGAGAAGGCGTTCGCCCGTGGACGGACCGCGCTCACCCCGGCAGCGCTCGGGGTCCGCGCGGACGGCCGGGCCCACCGGGTGACCGCCGAGGCCGTCGACCGTACGGACGCCATCCGCGACCCCGCCGTCCGTGCCCTGGCCACCGACACCCTGACCTGGAACGTCAGGGCGACCGGACACCGGGGGCGGTAGGTCAGGCGATGATCGGGACCACGGCCTCGGGCGTCAGCATCCGGAAAGTGAACGCCTGATGGAAGTAGAGCCGGATGCTCGTGGCGTCGTGGTCCTGGTAGCCGATCGACAGGTCCTGGCCCAGGCGCAGTTCGAAATCGCCGCCACGGGTCGACAGCAGCACCCCGCCCGTGACGGCGGGCGCCCACAGGATCTGGTCGTCCAGCAGCCGGGCCAGGTGGGTGGCGACCGGGTACCCGTGGTCCGAGGTCTCGGTCGCCTCGGTGTAGGCGTCGGCGCCCAGCAGCAGCCGGTACGGGCCGTCGACACCGGACAGCCGCAGCCGGGTCAGCGCCTGGCTGACGGTGGCCGGGTAGTCCCGGGCATCGGCGGGCAGCGACAGCGGCGCGTGCGAGGAGCCGTCCCGCAGGCCGGTGATCCCGGCCGAGGCGTAGCCGTCGATGATCGCCATGTCCTCGGCGAACGCACAGGTGCGGGCGGCGTCCTTGACGGGCTGCCAGTCGCTGTCGTCCGAGCCGCGCTCGACGTCGTCCACGGCCGACCGGGTCACCGTGAACGGCACACGCCACTCGATGACCGGCACCGAGGTGCGGGCCCGGGCGATCACGTCCGGGGTGGGCGGATCGATGTCGCGCAGATGACCGTCGCCGATGGCCGCCAGTTCGGGGCCGTCCGGACCGGTGACGTCGACGACCCGGCGGCCCGCCACATGGCGGCTGAAGGTGCGCCGGGCCTCTTCTTCGATCTGGTCCCAGGCGGCTTCCGTGACAGGGGCGAGTTCGCGGTGGAGATTGTTCATCACTGGGCGCTTTCTTGCAGGCTGCCGATGCGCAGCGAACCGTCGGCCGGAGTGGCCGGGGCCGGGGTCTTCGCCGTCACCGGCGCGGACGCGGGCTCCGGCACGGTGTCGGCCCCCGCCGACGAGGGCGGGGGCGGCGGGGCGTCGAGGAAGTCGGTGCCGGGGGCGTAGAAGAGCGTTCCGGTGACCGCCGTCGAGAAGTCGAGAATGCGGTCGTGGGTGGCGGGCGGACTGCCGAGGAACATGTTGCGGAGCATCTGCTCGGTGATCCCCGGATCGGCGGCGTAGCCGATGAAGTACGTGCCGAACTCCCCCTGTCCGAAACTGCCGAACGGCATGTTGGCCCGCAGGATGTCGTGCTCCGTGCCGTCCGGGTCGGTGATCGTGTTGAGAGCGATGTGCGAGTCGGCGGGCTTGGCGTCGTCGGCGAACTCGATGTCGTCGAACTTGGTGCGCCCGATGACGCGCTCCTGCTCCTCGGTGCTCAGCGCGTTCCAGGACGTGAGGTCGTGCAGGTACTTCTGCACGATGACGTAGCTGCCGCCCGCGAACGCGGGATCCTCGGCGCCGACCAGGGCCGCCGAGACGGCGTCCGCCCCCACCGGGTTCTCCGTGCCGTCGACGAAACCGAGCAGGTCCCGGTGGTCGAAGTAGCGGAAACCCTGCGTCTCGTCGACCACGGTCACCGCTCCGCCGAGCCGGTCGAGCAGTTGGGTCGCCCACTCGTAGCACACGTCCATCCGCTCGGCCCGGATGTGGAACAGCAGATCCCCCGGGGTGGCCGGCGCATGGTGCTTGGCGCCGTGCAGTTCCCGGAACGGGTGGAGCTGCTCCGGCCGCGGCCCGTCGAACAGCCGGTCCCAGGCCCCCGAGCCGATGCCGGTCACACAGGCCAGCCCGGCGTCGGGGAACCGGAAGCCGATGGAGCGGGCGAAGGCCGCGAGATCGGGCAGCACCTCGCGCACAGCGGGTTCGCCACCGGGCTCGATCGTGGCCACCAGGATGAGTGCGGCGCTGGTCAGTGGCGCGACGACGGGCTGGGCCGCGGTGGGGTCCGGTTCCGCGGTGGCGTCGGGCATACGAAGGCTCCCTGGGGTGGCAACGTCGGGGAAGGGCCGTGGACCTGTGGTGCGGACGGGACATGGGTCCGCTGCTACTTACGCACGGGCGCGACGCCGTCGCCATCCGGCTCACCCGGCCGGGTGAGCCCGACGGCGGGCCGGTGGGCCCGCCCCGCCGTCGCCGCCTCAGCCCGCGACGACCTCCGACCGGTCGCCGCCCCAGAGTGTGTGGAACGAGCCCTCGCGGTCGGTGCGACGGTAGGTGTGCGCGCCGAAGAAGTCGCGCTGCCCCTGGGTGAGTGCCGCGGGCAGCCGGTCGGCACGCAGTCCGTCGTAGTACGAGAGCGCGGCGGCGAAGCCCGGCGTGGGCACCCCCTGCCGGACGGCCTCGGCGACCACCGCCCGCCAGTCGTCCTGGGCCGCGCCGATCTCCTCGGCGAACTGCCGGTCGGACAGCAGGCTCAGCAGGTCGGGACGGGCGTCGTAGGCCGCCCGGATCCGGTCCAGGAAAGCCGCCCGGATGATGCATCCGGCCCGCCAGATCGACGCCACCGCGCCGAGGTCGATGTTCCAGTCGTACGCCTCGCCGCCCGCCCGGATCTGGTGGAAGCCCTGCGTGTACGAGACGATCTTGGACGCGTACAGCGCCTGCTCCACCCGGTCGGCGAAGGCGGCGGCCTCCTGCTCGCCGAGCGGGGTCGGCGACGGACCCGGCAGGTCCCGCGCCGCCTCGCGCAGATCGGCGTGCCCGGACAGCGAACGGGCGAAGACGGCTTCCGCGATGCCCGAGACGGGCACCCCGAGGTCGAGCGCGACCTGCACCGTCCAGCGGCCCGTGCCCTTCTGCTCGGCCCGGTCCTGGACGATGTCCACGAAGGGCTTCCCGGTCGCCGCGTCGGTGTGGGCGAGGACCTCCGCCGTGATCTCGATCAGATACGAGTCGAGGCGGCCGGTGTTCCAGCTGCGGAAGGTCTCGGCGATCTTCGCGGGGGAGTACCCGGCCACGGCGCGCAGCAGGTCGTACGCCTCCGCGATCAGCTGCATGTCCGCGTACTCGATGCCGTTGTGGACCATCTTCACGAAATGGCCGGCCCCGTCGGGGCCGATATGGGTGGTGCAGGGGGTGCCGTCCTTCGCCCGGGCGGCGATCTTCTCCAGCAGCGGCCCCAGCGACTCGTACGACCGGGCCGAACCGCCCGGCATGATGCTCGGGCCGTTCAGCGCGCCTTCCTCGCCGCCGGAGATGCCGACGCCGACGAAGTGGATGCCGCGCTCGCGCAGCTGCTTCTCCCGACGGCGGGTGTCCTCGAAGTGGGCGTTGCCGCCGTCGATGACGACATCGCCCTCTTCCAGGAGCGGGGCGAACTCCTGGATCACGGCATCGGTGGGATCGCCCGCCTTCACCATGACGACGAGCCTGCGCGGACGCTCCAGCGCCGCGACGAACTCCTCCGGGGTGTGTGCGGGGACGAAGGAACCCTCGTCGCCGAACTCCTCGACCAGCGCGTCCGTCTTCGCGGTCGTCCGGTTGTGCAGCGCGACCGTGAATCCGTTGCGGGCGAAGTTGCGTGCGAGGTTGCGGCCCATGACCGCGAGACCTGTGACGCCGATCTGTGCAGTGCCGCTCATCTGTGTGCTCTGCAATCTGTTTCGGGGATGCCCGGGCCTTCAGCAATGCCGGGATCTTCAGTATGGATACGGGGTGCCGCAACGGCCCGTTCGGCGTCGCCCGGATGGAGTCACCTGTGTATATTAGGAAAATACCTAGGGTGTCTAGGTTGGTTTCGACGGAGGTGGCGAATGGTTCGCGCGGGTCTCACGACCGAACGCGTGGTGGCCGCGGCGGCCGATCTGGCCGACTCCATCGGCTTCGACAAGGTCACCATCTCCGCACTGGCCCGCGGCTTCGGGGTCAAGGACGCCAGCCTGTACTCGCACGTCAGGAATCTGCACGACCTGCGTACCCGGGTCGCCCTGCTGGCCGCCGGGGAGTTCATCGACCGGATCGGCACCGCGGTCGCGGGCCGGGCCGGGAAGGACGCCCTGGTCGCGTTCGCCGACGCCTACCGGGCCTTCGCGCTGGAGCGGCCCGGACGGTACGAGGCGACGCAGATGCGGGTCGACCCCGAGATCGTCGCCGGGTCGACCGCGTTCCACCGCACCGTCGAGACCACCGGCGCGATGCTGCGCGCCTACGGACTGGCCGAGCCCGATCTGACGGACGCGGTACGGCTGTTGCGCAGTACCTTCCACGGCTACTGCGCCCTGGAGGCGAGCGGCGGCTTCGGCGCGCCCCGCGACGTACAGACGTCCTGGGAGCGCTCCGTCGAAGCCCTGCACTTCCTGCTGGAGCACTGGCCGTCCGCCACGGGTGAAGACGCCGACGAGGGGGAGGACGGACATGGCTGACCACATGCTGCCGGAGCGCACCGGACAGCTGAAGGTGCCCGGGGCGACGCTGTACTACGAGGTGCGCGGCGAGGGCCCGCTGCTGCTGCTGATGCCGGGCGGCAGCGGCGACGCGGGGCTTTACGACCGGATGGCGGCGCGACTGGCCGACAGCTGGACGGTCGCGGCCCTCGACCCGCGCGGCTACTCGCGCAGCGTTCTCGACGGCGCGCCGGAGGACCAGCGGGTGGCGGTGCAGAGCGAGGATGCCCACCGGCTGATCGAGCTGTTGTCGCCGGACGGCGGGCCGGTGGCGGTCTTCGGCTCCAGTTCGAGCGCGATCGTCGCGCTGGACCTGCTCTCGCGCCACCCGGAGCGGCTGCACCGAGTGGTCGCGCACGAACCGCCGTTGGTGGAACTGCTGCCCGATCCGGAACGGGGACGCAGGCTCTTCGCCGCGGTGCGCGACTCCTTCCGCAGGGACGGGGTGACCGCGGCGCTGGCCACCATGACCGAAGGGCTGACGGACCCGGAGGCCCCTGGGCCGGCCGGGGGCGGGCACCGGGCGGCGCCCGAACCCACCGCGCGGGAGGCCGAGGCGTTCCGGCGGATGGGGGCCAACCTCCCGGTGTTCCTGGAGCATGTGCTGTGTTCGTTCAGCGGTCACGTGCCGGACCCGGCGGCCCTGGGACGCGGCGCGGAGAAGCTGGTCATCGGTGTCGGGGAGGACTCCCGCAACCTGCTGACGGCGATTCCCGGTGTCCGGCTGGCGGACCGGGGGATCGGCAGGCTCGTGGAGTTCCCCGGCGGGCACATCGGTTGTGTCGAGGACCCCGAGGCGTTCGCCGCGCGACTGCGGGAGGTGCTGTGCGACCCCGCGCCGGAGAGGGCGCGGGCGCCTCTGAACGGCAATCACGGACCGTGATGCGCGTCAGCGGCTGAGACGCGGGGCTCGTGGTGGCTGGGGCGGCCGGATCCGCCGGCCCCGGCCACCACGCGTACCGGACGTCAGCCCGCGAAGACGGTGTCGGGCTGATCGGGGATCACACTGCTGTCGCCGCGGAGCACCGGCCCCGAGGTTCCGTTCGACGCGGTGTAGCCGGTGGTGGCACACGGATAGGCGCCGTTCAGCCGGCCTTTCGGCGCGATGAACATGGGGTTGACCAGCCACTTGCCGTCCGCGTCGTCGTAGGAACGGCACATCAGCTCGGCCTTGTTGCGGTTCAGGGCCAGTCGCAGCCCGGTCGCGTCACGGAGCATCGACACATCGGTGTCGGAGTCCCCGGCGGCGAACACCGGCCGTCTCGCGGGGTCCTGCACCCGGGAGGCGGCCGCACCGCGCACACCGAAGATCTCCTTGTTGATCCAGCAGCGCTTGCCGTCGATGTAGGTGATCTGCGAGTCCTCGCCGGGGCGCGCGGTGCCGCAGGCGCTCAGGTGCGAGGTGTAGCGGCCCCGTTCGGTGGTGGACCGGATGCCGATCACGTTCCCGGGCGCGACATCGACGCCCCTGGCCCAGACGTCGACCACGGGCTGCGGCGAAGCGGAGACGATCCACACGTCGAATCCGGCCCGGCGCAGCGTGCGGATCAGGTCCCGCTGCTGGTCGTAGTAGCGGACATAGCCGGTGGCGTCGGTGGTGCTGCCGACCCGCTGGGTGGCGCCCACGGGGGCGGCCAGGTTCTCGGCGCGGGCCGCGGCGGCGAAGGAGCGGACCTGCGCCGCCGTCCAGCCGTGGGTGAGCTGCGCCAGCCAGGCGTACGAGGGTTCCGTCGTGCGCCGGTCGTAACCGGCGAAGGCGTCCTGCCCCGAGGTGGTGGTGGCCTCGCTGTAGACGGAGAGGATCTCGTCGGCGCAGGCGGTGTCGGTCGCGGTCGGCAGGGTGCGGTCGAGACCGGTGCCGTCCGGGCAGGCGGCGCGCAGCGACTCGGCCGCCGCGTCGGTGAGGTGGCGGCTGGTGGTGCGCCAGTCACCGTGCTCGGGCTGCCGGATCCGGGAGTTGCGCAGCAGCCAGAACATGGTGGCGTCACCGACGTCGTTCTTGATGACGGTGTTGTCCCAGTCGAAGACCGCCACCGGCGCGGCCCGGCCGCCGCGGTGGTGTGGCGAGCAGCTTCCGTAGCGGTCGATGAGCCGCTGGATACGGGCCTGGTTGGCCCCGTACCAGGCCGTGGAGACGGACAGCTGCGGACAGGCGCGGCCGGGACGGTCGTGGGCGCCGGCGGGTGCGGTGACGGTGGTCAGGGCCGCCGCCAGCGCGAGCGCGGCGACGGTCAGCCGTGCGGCGGAACGCCGCACGGTCCGGGATGCGGGACGGGATCCGGGCACGTCGAGGACTCCTGTGGTGTGGGCGGACATCGCGGACGGGGCAGAGCGAACGGCCGGGCGTCCGGTGACGCCCGGCCGCAGGCCCGGTGGCGGCCCGGCCGGGCGGCGTGGTCGTACGGCCGGGGCCGCGGCGACCCGCGGTCCCGCCGCACGCCGCCTAGAGCGGGGTGACGTAGGCGCCGGAGATCCCGCCGTCGACCAGGAAGTCGGTGGCGTTGACGAACGAGGAGTCGTCGCTGGCCAGGAAGGCCACGGCGGCGGCCATCTCGGTGGGCTCCGCGAACCGGCCGAGCGGGATGTGCACCAGCCTGCGCGCGGCCCGCTCCGGGTCCTTGGCGAACAGCTCCTGGAGCAGCGGAGTGTTGACCGGCCCGGGGCACAGCGCGTTGACCCGGATGCCCTCCCGCGCGAACTGCACGCCGAGCTCGCGCGACATGGCCAGCACGCCGCCCTTGGACGCGGTGTACGAGATCTGCGAGGTGGCGGCGCCCATCCGGGCCACGAAGGACGCCGTGTTGATGATGGAGCCCTTGCCCTGGCGGCGCATGTACGGGATGGCGGCCTTGCAGCACAGGTAGACGGAGGTGAGGTTGACCTCCTGCACCCGGCGCCAGGCTTCGAGACCGGTCTCCAGGATGGAGTCGTCCTCCGGCGGCGAGATCCCCGCGTTGTTGAACGCGATGTCGACCGAGCCGTATGTGTCGAACGCGGCCTTGAACAACGCCTCGACCTGCTCGGCGTCGGTGACGTCGGTACGTACGAAGAGGCCGTCGACCTCCTCGGCGGCGGCCTTGCCGCTCGCCTCGTCCACATCGGCGCAGACGACGTGCGAGCCCTCGGCGGCCAGGCGCCGGGCGGTGGCCAGCCCGATGCCGCTCCCGGCTCCGGTGACTACGGCGGTGCGGCCGACCAGGCGGCGGCAGACAGCGGTGGTGTCGGTCATGGTGATCAGGCCTCCGTGCTGATGAAGACGTTCTTGGTTTCGGTGAAGGCGGCGAGTGCGTCGGGGCCGAGCTCGCGCCCCAGTCCGGACTGTTTGTAGCCGCCGAAGGGGGTGGCGTAGCGGACACTGGAGTGCGAGTTGACCGAGAGGTTCCCGGCCCGCAGTCCCTGGCCGACCCGCAGGGCACGGGCCACGTCACGCGTCCAGATCGACCCGGCCAGACCGTACTCCGTGGCGTTCGCCAGCCGTACGGCGTCCGCCTCGTCGTCGAACGGCAGCACCACGGCGACCGGCCCGAAGACCTCGTCGACGGCCACCGGGGCATCGGGCGACACCCCGGCGAGCACGGTCGGCGGGTACCAGAACCCGGGGCCGTCGGGTGCCGTGCCGAGGATCGTCCGTACGCCGTCGGGCAGGGCATCCACGAACCCGCTCACGCGTTCCCGCTGGACGGCCGAGATCAGCGGACCCATCCGGGTCTTCTCGTCCGACGGGTCGCCGACCACCACGGCGGCGACGGCCGGTGCCAGCAGATCGAGGAAGCGCTCGTAGGCCGGGCGCTCGACCAGGATGCGGGTCCGGGCGCAGCAGTCCTGGCCGGCGTTGTCCAGGAAGGACATCGGCGTCGCGGCCGCAGCGGCCTCCAGGTCGGCGTCGGCGAAGACGACGTTGGGGCTCTTGCCGCCCAGCTCCAGGGTGAGGCGCTTCACGCGTTCGGCGCAGCGGGTCATGATGTGCTTGCCGGTCCGGGTGGAGCCGGTGAAGACGATCTTGGCCACGCCAGGGTGGTCCACCAGGGCGGCGCCGGTCACCGGACCCTCGCCCGGCAGCACCTGGAACAGTCCGCCGGGCAGCCCGGCCTCCAGGGCCAGCTCCGCCAGGCGCAGCGCGGTCAGCGGGGTGGTCTCGGCGGGCTTGAGCAGCACGGCGTTGCCGGCGGCGAGCGCCGGGGCCGCGCCCCAGGCGGCGATCGGCATCGGGAAGTTCCACGGGGCGATGACCCCGACGACGCCGAGCGGTTCCAGCAGGGTGAAGTCGATGCCGCCGGCGACCGGGATCTGCCGGCCCAGCAGGCGTTCGACCCCGCCGGCGCAGTAGTCGAGGAGGTCGCGCACATTGCCCGCCTCCCAGCGGGCGTTGCCGATGGTGTGACCGGCCTCGCGGACCTCCAGAAGGGCCAGTTCCTCGATGTGTTCGTCGACGGTGGCGGCGAACCGGCGGAGCAGCCGGGCGCGGTCGGCGGGTGCCGCCGCGGCCCAGACGCGCTGGGCGGTGGCGGCGCGGGCGACGGCCGCGTCGACAGCGGCGGCGTCGGTGGTCGGGACGGTGGCGATGACCTCGGCGGTGGCCGGGTTCAGGACGCTCAGGCTGTGCGGTGCGGACTGGTGCGACACGTACGGGCCTCGATCGGGAGTGAGGGACGTGAGGGGCGTGAAGGGTGTGAAGGGCGTGCGGGGCCCGAAGGGAGTGCGGGGGACGTGCGGGACGGGACGGCGGTCACAGGCGCTCGAAGGAGCGGCGCAGCTCCCAGTCGGTCACGGCGGCGTCGTAGGCGGCGAGTTCGACACGCGCCATGTTCAGGTAGTGCGCGACGACCTCCTCGCCGAACGCCTCCTTGGCGATGGGGCTGGCCTCCCACAGATCGGCGGCCTCGCGCAGGGTGGTCGGCACCTGCTCGTACTCGGCGGTGTAGGCGTTGCCCGTGCAGACCTCCGGCAGCGCCAGCTCGTGCTCCACGCCGTACAGCCCGGCGGCGACCAGTCCGGCGGTGGCGAGATACGGATTGACGTCGCCACCGGGCAGCCGGTTCTCGAAGCGGCGGGAGCGGCCGTGGCCGACCACCCGCAGGGAGCAGGTGCGGTTGTCGTGGCCCCAGGCGACGGCGGTCGGCGCGAAGGAGCCGGGCTGGAACCGCTTGTAGGAGTTGATGTTCGGCGCGTACAGCAGGGAGAAGTCGCGCAGGGCGGCGAGCTGTCCGGCGAGGAAGTGCCGCATCAGGTCCGACATGCCGTCCGGGCCGTCACCCGACATCGCGTTGTCACCGTTGTCGTCGGTGAGCGAGAGGTGGATGTGACAGGAGTTGCCCT
The DNA here is from genome assembly GCF_040634135.1 of Streptomyces sp. NPDC007164. Lineage (NCBI taxonomy): Bacteria > Bacillati > Actinomycetota > Actinomycetes > Kitasatosporales > Streptomycetaceae > Streptomyces > Streptomyces sp. NPDC007164. Next base: position 98,320 of record NZ_JBEYFB010000028.1, on the reverse strand, counting down.
CGCGCTCGTCGTACTTGGCCATGAAGGTGAGCGAGACGCCCTCCTGCGCGGCGATCTCCTTGGCACCGGTCTTGTAGACGGCGTGCTGGTCGCAGGTGACCAGCGCCTCGTCGTAGCGGAAGGCGATCTCGTGCTGGCCGAGGTTGCACTCGCCCTTGGCCGACTCGACGGTCAGCCCGGCCGCCTGCATCTCGTTGCGGATGCGGCGCAGCAGGGGTTCGACGCGGCCGGTACCGAGGATGGAGTAGTCGATGTTGTACTGATTGGCCGGGGTCAGCCCGCGGTAGCCGCGGTCCCAGGCCTGCTCGTAGGTGTCCTTGAAGACGATGAACTCCAGCTCCGTGCCCACCTGGGCCCGGTAGCCGAGACCGGCCAGCCGGTCCAGCTGACGGCGCAGCACCTGGCGCGGTGCGGCGACGACCGGGCCGCCGTCGTTCCAGGCGAGGTCGGCGACGAGCAGCGCGGTGCCCTCGTGCCAGGGCAGCAGCCGCAGGGTGTCCAGGTCCGGGACCATCGCGAAGTCGCCGTAGCCGCGCTCCCAGGAGGACATCGCGTAGCCGTCGACGGTGTTCATGTCGGTGTCGACGGCCAGCAGATAGTTGCAGCCCTCGGTACCGTGCTCCAGGACCTCGTCGAGGAAGAACCCGGCGGCGAACCGCTTGCCCTGGAGCCGGCCCTGCATGTCGGGAAAAGCCAGGACGACGGTGTCGATGGCCCCGCCGGCCACGAGCGAGCGCAGCTCCTCGACGGCGAGCGGGGGTGTGCGGTCTGCCACGGGATTCCTCCTTGGGTGCACCGAGATCCGTAAGGTATGGCAGAAAACCATTGCTTGGGAAGAGGGCCCGGCCGACGGTGCCGAATCGACTCGGGAGGCGCCCGGGTACCCGTCGCGAGCAGGGCACACATCCGTAACCACTGTTTGACGCGCGCCCCTTGTGTTTCCCCTGACGTTCCACAAAGGTGTGGCGACGAACCTTTGATGCGCCCTTTTCGTCTGCCACGCCTCGACGCAGCGCCGTCGACACACATCTGGAGCGCCCCATGGCCCAGGGAACCGACACACCCACCAGCCCACCCGGCGACACGGCCGGCGCGGTGACCGGCAAGGACGAGTACCTGCACCGCCGTACGCTGCGCCGGGGCAGCGCGGGGTGGCTCCTGCTCACCGGACTTGGTGTCGCCTATGTCGTGTCCGGCGACTACTCCGGCTGGAACATCGGCCTGTCCAAGGGCGGCTTCGGCGGGCTCGCCGCGGCCACCGTGCTGATGGGCCTGATGTACGCGTGCCTGGTCTTCGCCCTGGCCGAGCTCTCCGCCATCCTGCCCACCGCGGGCGGCGGTTACGGTTTCGCGCGCCGCGCCCTGGGCACCTGGGGCGGCTTCCTGACCGGTACGGCCATCCTCATCGAGTACATCCTCGCCCCCGCCGCCATCTCGCTGTTCATCGGCGACTACGTCGAGTCCCTCGGCCTCTTCGGGCTCACCTCCGGATGGCCCGTCCATCTCGCCTGCTTCGCCGTCTTCATCGGGATCCACCTCTGGGGTGTCGGCGAGGCACTGCGGTTCAGCCTGGTCGTGACCGCCGTCGCCGTGGCCGCCCTGCTGATCTTCGCGATCGGCGCGTTCACCGAATTCGACGCCGACCGCCTCAACGACATCCCGGTCGACACCGGCGCACTCGGCTCCTCCTCCTGGCTGCCCTTCGGACTCCTCGGCATCTGGGCCGCCTTCCCCTTCGGCATGTGGTTCTTCCTGGGCGTCGAGGGCGTGCCGCTCGCCGCCGAGGAGGCCAAGGACCCCGTCAGGTCGATGCCGAGGGCGCTGGCCATCTCGCTCACCGTCCTGGTGGGCCTCGCGGTGCTCACCTTCCTCTCCGCCACCGGCGCACAGGGCGCGAAGGCCATCCAGGAGGCGGGCAACCCCCTCGTCGTCGCACTGGAGGGCGACGGCGCTCCCACCGCGCTGAGCCGCTTCGTCAACTACGCGGGCCTGGCGGGCCTGGTGGCCTCCTTCTTCTCGCTGATCTTCGCCGGCTCCCGCCAGCTGTTCGCACTCTCCCGGGCCGGCTACCTGCCCCGCTTCCTCTCACTGACCAACCGCCGCAAGTCCCCCTACCTCGGCCTGCTGATCCCCGGCGCGATCGGCTTCGCACTGGCCGCCTGGATCGGCAACGGCGGCCGGATGCTGAACGTCGCCGTCTTCGGCGCCACCATCAGCTACGCCCTGATGGCGCTCTCCCACATCGTGCTGCGCCGACGCGAACCCGACCTGGAACGGCCCTACCGCACGCCCGGCGGCGCGCTCACCTCGTCCGTGGCCTTCGTGCTGGCATGCTCGGCCCTGGTGGCGACCTTCCTGGTGGACCGGGACGCCGCGTTCATCGCGCTCGGCGTGTACGTGGTGGCGCTGGCCTACTTCGCCTTCTACAGCCGTCACCGCCTCGTAGCGAGCGCCCCGGAGGAGGAGTTCGCCGCCCTTGCGGCGGCCGAGGCCGAACTGTCGCGGGACTGAACGGGACCGCGCGAAAAGGGTGTTGTACGCATGCCCGCACCGCCGCCACCGCGCCCGTACGCGCCGGCGGCGGCGCCACGACCGAACAGCGAATGAACAGCGAACGAACCAGAGGAGGGGCCCATGGCCCGGCCCGTCATCGGCATCAGCACCTATCAGGAACCGGCCCGATGGGGCGTCTGGGACACACCGGCCGTCCTGCTGCCCGCCGTCTACCCGCGTCTGGTACGGGCGGCCGGCGGCCTGGCGGTCATGCTGCCGCCCGACGACACCGCCGACGCGGCACGGGAGACCGTGGCGGCCCTGGACGGTGTGGTCATCGCGGGCGGCGCCGATGTCGAACCGGCCCGCTACGGCGAGGTGTCCGACCCCCGCACCGGTCCGCCCGCACGCGAGCGCGACACCTGGGAAATCGCCCTGATCGAGGCGGCGATCGCCCGGCACGTCCCGCTGCTGGGCATCTGCCGGGGCATGCAACTGCTCAACGTCGCGCTCGGCGGCACCCTGCACCAGCACCTGGACGGACACGCCGGCGGCCCCGGCGTCTTCGGCGAACACCTCGTCATTCCCGTTGCCGGTACGGCGTACGCGGCGGCCGTCGCGGAACCGGACGTGGTGCCCGTCTACCACCACCAGGCCGTGGACCGCCTGGGAGCCGGCCTCACGGCGAGCGCCCATGCCGCCGACGGCACCGTGGAGGCCGTGGAACTCACCGGCCACGACAGCCTGGTGCTGGGGGTCCAGTGGCATCCCGAGATGGGCCACGACACCCGGGTCATGGCCGCCCTCGTGGACGCGGCCCGGCACCACGCAGCCTCCTGGAAGGGCCCGCTCGTACCGTGACCGCCCGGCGCGGGCGGTGACCGCTGGACCGGCCGGGGCGGGTGAGTCCGGCCGCTGTCTTGTCACCGCCCTTTGCCGGCACATAAGTTGGGCGCTTGCGACGTGTCCTACTGCCTGTGGGGGAGCCAAGTCATGGCCGCGAACGGACGGCACCGCAGATATCAGCCGAGCCGGATCAACCGTGCCTCACTCACGGTCACCGCGGGCGGTGCGGGCCTCGCGCTCCCGTTCGTCGCGGCAGCCTCGGCAGGCGCCGCGACCCCGGATGTGTGGGAGAAGGTCGCCGCCTGCGAGTCGACCGGCAACTGGCACATCAACAACGGCAACGGCTACTTCGGCGGACTGCAGTTCACCCGCTCGACCTGGGCGGCGTACGGAGGCACGGTCTACGCCCCACGCGCCGATCTGGCCACCAGGGACGAGCAGATCTCCATCGCCGAGAAGGTGCTCGAAGCCCAGGGGCCGGGTGCCTGGCCCAGCTGCTCGACCAAGGCGGGGCTGAGCAGCCGCGGGGACGCCGCCGACATCAGCCCGCAGTCACAGCGCACCGGCCACGTGAAGGCCCCGGCCAAGACCTCCCCGGCCAAGACCTCCCCGGCCGAGACCCTCTCGGACCGGACCGTCTCCGGCAGGCCCACGACGAAGCGGACCTCCGTCCCCGCCACGCCGACCACCGTGCCCGGCAAGCACGAGTCGTACACCGTGGCACGCGGTGACTCGCTCTCCGCCATCGCGGCGAGCGAGCGCGTCCGGGGCGGCTGGCAGCACCTCTACGCGCAGAACCGCGAGGTCGTCGGGGACGACCCGGACCTCATCCTGCCCGGGCAGCGCCTGAGCCTGGAAACGGCCCGGCCCGCGAGGACGGGCACGCCCGCGCAGGCGAAGCCGAAGGCCGAGCCGAAGCCCCGGAAGTCCACCGCACCGCAGCGGTCGGCGGCGCCGGAGCGTCCGGAGGCGGAGCCTCACCAGCAGGCCGCCGAACCGAAGCGACAGGCCGCCGTGACGAAGCCCCGCCACGACACGGCCAAGCCGAAGCCCCGCCACGACACGGCCAAGCCGAAGCCGCACCCGAGCACCGCCAAGCCGAAGCCGCACCCGAAGAAGGCCGAGAGCCACCGGCCGAAGCCGCGCACGGAGCAGCACCCCGGACTCGTGGCACCCGTCGCGGCCGGCATCGGCACCCCGTACCACCAGTCCGGCTCCTGGGCCAGCGGCTATCACACCGGGGTCGACTTCCCGGTCCCGACCGGTACGTCGATCAGGGCGGTGGCCTCCGGCACGGTCGTCTCGGCGGGCTGGGGCGGCGCGTACGGCTACCAGGTCGTCATCCGGCACAGCGACGGCAAGTACAGCCAGTACGCGCACCTGTCCGCGCTGCACGTGCGTGAGGGCCGCCATGTCTCGGCGGGCCAGCGGATCGCGCGCTCGGGCTCCACCGGGAACGTCACGGGACCGCATCTGCACTTCGAGATCCGCACCGGCCCCGGCTACGGATCGGACATCGACCCGCTGGCCTACCTCAGGGCGGGCGGCGTCAGAGTCTGAACGGTGCCCTGGGGGCCGGTCGGGTCATCGGGACCGGCCGGCCCCGCAGGTCCGGTGTTCCGCGACATCCCCGGCCCGAAGGCCACCCGGCCCAGACACTCCAGCGGCATCAGCACAGGCATGGGACGACGCGCCGCGGAGAACGTGCCCCGGACCACCTCGACGGTCCCGCCGGGCGCCGACGGCACGGGGGCCGATTCCGCGGCCGCCACGTCCTCGCGCTCCATGCCGTCACTACTTCCCACGCCCGCGCGCTCCCCGTCCGCCGCGGCGTCCGGGAGCCCGCCGTCCGCCGCCCGGGCGTCCCGGTGCTCCGCGCCCAGCCGCTCCGTCGTGAGCAGGATCAGACCGCCCGCGGCGACCACCGCACAGGCCAGCGCGAGCATGGTTCCGGCCGTGCCGTGCCGGAACTGCTCGCCGAACATCGTGAGACCCACGACCGCCGCTATCACCGGGTTCACCACGGTCACCGTCGCCAGCGGCGCGGTCAGCCCGGCGCCCCGGTACGCGGCCTGGGAGACCAGCAGCCCGGTGGCGGCGAAACCGGCGATCGCCAGCAGCGCCGGCACCCCGGCCCCCACCGCACCGGAGGCCAGCCCCACCGCCACGGTCTTCGTGAACACCGACGCGATGCCGAACGCGATGCCCGCCGCTCCGGCCAGGACCACGCTCCGTACCACCGGCCGGTGCACACCCTTGGAGATCAGCAGGAGCAGCGCGACCGCACCGAGCGTCGCACCGGCGACGATCAGCTGGTCCCGGCCGTTCAGCGCGTGCGACTCGGAGTTCCCCGTGAGCGCGAGCAGGCCCGCCAGGCCGACGGTTGCCATGATCGCGCCCCGCCACGCGGTGGCTCCCGCCCGGCGGCGTACGAAGAGCGCCGCCATCGGCAGGGCGAAGACGATGGTCAGCGCACCGAGCGGCTGGACGAGGCTCAGCGGGCCGTAGGCCAGCGCCACGACGTGGAGCACCGCGCCCACGCCGTTCAGCGCCACGGCGGCCCACCAGACCCGGTTGCGCAGCGGTGCCGGCGAGTGACCGCTGCCGGTCGTCGCCACGCGCTCCTGGACGATCGCCCCGGCCGCGTACGCGACCGCGGAGACCAGTGACAGCAGCACGGACAGCGCAAGGGAAGTCATGTACACCACGATGTCCCTTCGACACGGCTGCGTCGTCGTCCTTGAGACGGCGATTCGGCGTACTGCCTCAGGAGTACGACCGTGGTCCCAGTGTCCTCCTCCGGAGGGTAGTTCTCCCCCGTAGGGCTCAGGAGCCGTAACCCCTCAGGGGTACGGTGAGCGCCGGGCCGCGGCATGCCGGGGCGGCCGCACAGTCGGGACCGGTGACCGGAACGCCCGGAGGGAGCACGTGCGATGGGCGGGTCCGCAGCGGCCTCGATGGGCGGATTCTTCGCGCTGCGGACCACCGTGCCGCCGCAGGGGGCGCACCGCCCGCTGGCGCGGTTGTACGCGGGGGAGCAGGCCCCGCTCACGGCCCGGATCGACACGGTCGCCGCCCGGCTGGGCACCTCCGAGCGCAGGGTCGCCGCCTCGGTCGCGCACCTGGGGCTGGCCTCCCGTCTCTGGTCGGTCGCACTCGGACCTGCGGCACTGACCGGCCGCTTCCCCGCCCTCTCGCCCGGCGGCCTCCACTGGGATCCCCGGCACCCGGCCCCCGACGACCTGTGGCTGGACGGCACCGATTCGCTGCCCGCCACCGCCTGCCGGATCCGTGAAGTCGTCCAGTACGGCCACCTCGTACCCCTGGCCGAGGCGGTCCACCGGGACGGCGCGCTGTCCGACCGGCTGCTGTGGGGCAACGCGGGGTCCGCGCTGGCCGGAGCCCTGCGCCAGCTCCTGGCCTGGGCGCGCACCCACCACCGCCCCGACGCCGCGGCGCGGGCCCGCGCACTGGCCGCCGAACTCTTCGGCCACCCGGACCTCCGGAACACCGGTGCCCCGCACGACACGGCCTTCCGCCGCCGCAGTTGCTGTCTGTACTACCGCACACCGGGCGGTGGCCTGTGCGGGGACTGCGTCTTCGAAGGTGCCGGACCAGGCAGCGCCTGACCGGGAGCGCCCGACCCGGAAGCGCCGCCAGGACGGCGAACCGTCCGCACGCACGAGAGCGACGCAGACGGACGACGCGGACGAGCGACGTATCCGGGGGCTTCATGCGGACGGACACGACGCCCGGGACGGCGGCAGCGAGGCGTTCGCCCGCGTCTTCGTCACTCCCGAGCTCGACGGCCGGACCTGCGTGTTCGGCGCCTGGTGCGACCCCGCGAGGAGGAACGCAGCGAGGACGTCCCGCGGTTGTGCACCCGGCTCAGCGTCCGGAACGGGCAGGCCCGGGCGTACTGCTACGGGGCCCAGGGCGACGGTTCCGCCTGGCTCGTGGCCGAGCGGGGCACGGTGCCCCGGCGCTGCTGCGAGACCGGCGAGGGCGAGGACGAACTGCTCACGCCGGGCGAGCCGTTGCCGTTCGAACGGGCGTGCCGCGCCGAGCTCGGTCCGAGCCCCGAATGGGACGCGGCGCAGGAGTCCGGCAAGGACGAGGCGCAGTGGCGGACCGCCGCGTTCGACCTGGCGCCGGAGCCGGCGAAGGCCCTCGGCGTCAGCCCGCTCGCCATCGGACCGGACACCTGCGCACACGGCGTCGGTGTCCTTGCCACGACCCCGCACGGGGCGGCCCACGGCGTGCCGACAGGCGCGTATCGCGTCCGGGGGCGGGCCGGGGAGCCCGATCCCGCGGCGCCGGACCACGGCGACCCACTCGATGTGTCATGTACCTGGACACCGGCTCGGATGTCGTGCTGTCATGCCAACTGCCGTTCCTTCCAACGTTGTACATCGTGTTGCAACGAGCCGCCACCCTTCCTCAGCTAGGAGGATCCGTGCGCATCAGAAAGAAACTGGTACTGCTTCTCGCCACAGTTCTCGGCGCCGCCGGTCTGACCGCCGTGCCCACCGCGTCGGCCGCCCCCGACCCCGGCGACGTGCATGGTCTCAAGGGCGAGTACTACACCCAGTCCGCCCCCGGCGCCTTCGACTTCGGGCAGCTCAGGGCGACCGGATTCGACCCGGACATCGACTTCCCGACGCTGGAGCCCCGGCTGGCCTCGGCCACCGGGCAGAACGACGACGTCAGCATCCGGTGGACCGGGAAGATCGTGCCGGAGAAGACCGGAGCCCATCTCTTCTCGATGATCGGGGACAACGGCTTCCGGCTCTGGATCGACGGGAAGCCGGTCATCGACCACTGGGTCGACGACTGGGAGAAGGAACAGACCTCGCAGCCGGTGGAGTTGACGGCCGGCCGGGCGTACGACCTCAAGGTGGAGTTCTTCGAGCACCAGGGCGGATCCAACCTCCACCTGAAGTGGACCGGACCCGGCGGCAGCAAGGTACCGGTGCCGCAGTCCGCCTTCCGGCTGCCCGACGGCTTCGCATACGACGGGGCCGTCGCCGCCACCGTCCTCGCCGACGGACGCACGCTCAAGCTGGACTTCGCGCAGAAGCTCGCGCCCCCGCCCGCCGGGCTGGTGAACCATCTCGACGCCGTCATCGGCGGCGCCGAGTGGCCGCTCGGCGCGGTCCAGGCCGATCCGGCCGACCCGCGCAGCCTGACCGTGGCGCTCAAGGAACCCGTCGTCGGCAACAAGGCCGGTGACGCACCCGGGCTCGCCGATGTCCGCTACGACGGCGCGGGAGCCCTGGCCGGGGAGGACGGAAAGGCCGTCGGGGCCTTCTGGTCCGGCGGACCGAACCGCTCCACGTACGAGCTGCGTACCCGGTGGGCCGACGAGGTGGGCCCGCACAACGCGCTGCCGGAGTACCCCCGGCCCCAGCTCACCCGGGACAACTGGCAGAACCTCAACGGTTCCTGGGAGTTCGCCGTGGCGAAGGCGGGGGAGCGGCCCCCGGTCGGCAGGAAGCTCGGCGAGAAGATCCTCGTGCCGTACCCGGTCGAATCGCAGCTCTCCGGGATCGAGCGGCACGAGGACCGGATGTGGTACCGCCGCACCTTCACCGTGCCCGGGGACTGGAAGGTCGGCTCCGGCAAACGGCTCCAGCTGAACTTCGGGGCCGTGGACTGGCAGTGCGAGGTGTACGTCAACGGCAGGAAGGTCACCGAACACAAGGGCGGCTACGACAAGTTCGGCGCCGACATCACCGACGCGCTGAAGCCGGGACGCACCCAGGAACTCATCGTCGGAGTCCACGACCCGACCGACGCGGCCGACGGCGAGAACCCGCCGATGGGCAAGCAGCGCCTCGACCCCAGCGGCATCTGGTACACCCCGTCGTCCGGGATCTGGCAGACGGTGTGGATGGAACCGGTCGCCGCCGACCACGCCGACTCGCTGAAGCTGACCCCCGACGTCCGGGGCGAGAAGCTCGCCGTCGAGGTGCGCGGGGTACGGGACGGGGTGCCCGTCACGGCGACCGCGTACGACGGCGGGCGCAAGGTCGCGACCGTCGGCGGGCACACCGGTGCCGCACTGGACCTGCCGGTGCCCGACCCGCATCTGTGGTCCGCCGCCGACCCGCATCTCTACCGGCTGGAGGTCCGCGTCGGATCGGACCGGGTCGGGAGCTACTTCGGGATGCGGTCGATCGCCGTCGAGAAGGTGAACGGCACCCCGCGCACCGTTCTCAACGGCAGGCCGGTCTTCCTGATGGCCACCCTCGACCAGGGCTTCTGGCCCGACGGGCTGCACACCGCGCCCACCGACGAGGCCCTCGCGTACGACCTGAGGATGCACAAGGCGATGGGGTTCAACTCCGTACGCAAACACATCAAGGTCGAACCCGACCGCTGGTTCTACTGGGCGGACCGGCTGGGCCTGCTGGTCTGGCAGGACATGCCCGCGATGAACACCGTCGACCCCTCCACCGCCGCCCGCGCCGAGTACGAGCGCGAGATGAAGGAGATGATCGACGAACACGCCGGCCATCCGTCCGTCGTCATGTGGGTCACCTTCAACGAGGGCTGGGGCCAGTACGACCAGGCCCGCATCGCGGACCTGGCCAAGTCCTGGGACCCGACCCGGCCGGTGAACAACATGAGCGGGCTCAACTGCTGCGGAGCGGTGGACGGCGGCAACGGCGACATCGCCGACGCGCACGGCTACCCGAGCCCCGCGCTGCCGCAGCCCGACGGGAAACGTGCCCTGGTCAGCGGTGAGTACGGGGGACTGGGCCTGGCCGTGCCGGGGCACGCCTGGGCCGTACAGCAGTCGTACATCGCGGTCGACCCGGCCACCTACACCGACGACTATCTGGCCCGGCTCGACGAGGTGCGCAAGCTCGCCTGCAAGGGCGGCAACGGTGCCGTCTATACCCAGATCTCGGACGTCGAGGGGGAGCTGAACGGACTGCTCACCTACGACCGCCGGATCGTGAAACCCGACGTCGAACGGATCCGGGCGGCGCAGGAAGCGCTCGTCCGCGACGCGTCGAACCCGGTCGTGGCGGGGTGCCCCGCCACCTGACCCATGACCTGGTCGTGGGGCGGGCGGCGTCCCGCCCGCCCCACAGCTCGGCTGCTCAGCTGCTCAGTTCGAACTCGGCCCGGATGCGCTTGCCCACCGGCACCCGCTCCGCGGTCAGCCGGTCGCACAGCGCCACCACGATCTCCATGCCGTGGCCGCCGGGGCGCGTCGGGTCGGGGGAGTAGAACAGCGGCAGGGCGGTGCTGGAGTCGTACACCGTGACGCTGACGCGCTCCGCCGTGCCCTCCAGCTCCAGCAGATAGGGGCCCTGGCTGTACCGGTCCGCATTGGTGACCAGCTCGCTCACCGCCAGCAGCAGATCGCTGCGGGTGTGCTCACCGAAGACCGCGAGCCACTCGGCGGCCAGCCGGACCAGAAAACGATCGGCCAGCGCCCGGGCCTGCGCGATGCAGCCGGGCTCGCCGTCGAACACCTCGGCGCTGTGCAGAACCTCCGTGGACCGGTCCGGGCAGGGGCAGCCGGCCGGTCGCGAGGTGACCTGTTCGTTCATGTGCTCCAGCCAGGGCGACGCAGGGGTGTTCGGTGACAGCTTCTCGACGTCCGCCTACCCGCGACGAACGGTCCCACTCCGGGAAGAACCCGGCAGATCTCAGCCATCGCCGACCTGCCCGGCTGCCGAGTCCGCGCGGGGTTGCTCCGCCGCGGAGCAAGCGGGCGCGGCGGGGGAGACGGGCAGGGTGAAACGGATCCGGGTGCCGTCCCAGGACTCCTCGTCCAGCCAGATCCGGCCTCCGTGTACCTCCACGATCTTCCGGCACAGCGCCAGACCGATGCCCGTGCCCTCGTACTCGTCCCGGCCGTGCAGCCGCTGGAAGATCACGAAGACCTTCTGCGCGAACTCCGGCGCGATGCCGATCCCGTTGTCCGAGACGCAGAAGTACCAGTCCTCGCCCTCCCGGACACAGCCGACCGTGATCCGGCACGGCACTTCGGGCCGGCGGAACTTCACCGCGTTGCCGATCAGGTTCTGCCAGACCATGGAGAGCGCCGTCGCATCCCCGGTCACCTCGGGCAGCGGGGACTCCCGTACGACCGTGGCACCGGACTCCTCGACGACCAGCGCGAGATCGGCCAGCGCCCGGTCGAGCGTCCGGTCGAGGCCGACCGGCTTCCACTTGTCGTGCACCCGCCCCACGCGGGAGAAGGCGAGCAGGTCGTCGATCAGCACCTGCATCCGGGTCGCACCGTCCACCGCGTAGTCGATGTACTGACGGGCCCGGCCGTCCAGAGACGGAGCGCACCGCTTCTCCAGGAGCCGGCAGAACGAGGCGACCTTGCGCAGCGGCTCCTGGAGATCGTGCGAGGCGACATAGGCGAACTGCTCCAGCTCCGCGTTGGACCGGCGCAGCTCCTGGGCCTGCTCCGCCAGCAGCTGCTCGCGCTCCTGGGAATCGGCGAGCTCCCCGACGATACGGCGGCGCATGTCCTCGACGGCCGCCGCGACCGCCCGCACGTCCGACGGACCGCCGACCTCGATCCGGTTGCTGAACGCCCCCGACCGGACCGTGTCGGAGGCGGCGGCCAGCCGGCTCAGCGGCCGCCCCACCATCCGGTGCAGCAGCAGCCCCAGCGCCACCACGGCTGCCAGGAAACCCACGACCAACGCGATGAACACCCGGTCCCGGGTGGTGCGGGCGGTACCCAGATCCGCGCGGGCCAGGTCGCGCGCCGCGTCGAGATGGGCCTGCTGGGCCTTGTACAGCCGCCGCAGCGTGTCGAACTCGTCCTTGCTCTGCCGGATCGGGACCGAGGACTCGGAGGCCGGACCGCCCCGGCGGACCGCGGCGACCAGCGGCTCGGCGTGCCGGCCGCGCCACTCCCGGGCGGCCGCGGCGATCCGGTCGAGGTCGTCGGCGAAGGGCTGCTCGTCCCCGACGAGCGCGCGCACCCGGGCCAGCCGCAGGCTCTCGTCCCGCATCCCCTCCTCGTAGGGCCGCAGGAAGGTCGCGTCACCGGTGAGCGCGAAGCCACGGACCCCGGTCTCCTGCTCCAGCAGGGCGTTCTGCAGCTGGTAGGACGAGGAACGGGCGGGCTGGATGCGGTCCACCAGGTCGGTGGTGCGGTCGGATATCCGGGACTGCACCAGGCCACCGACGAGCCCACCGGCGCAGACGATCAGCACGAAGACGGCGAGGATCAGATGGACCCAGCGCTGGACCGACAGGCGTGAGGCAATGCCGGGCCGGGTGCCCGGCGATACGTCGCGGCCGCTCATCGCGTGCCGCTCCGACCCCAGCCCAGGTGGAGCACGGCGACGTCGTCGGCAAGACCGCCGTACGGGGACGCCGCCGCGGCGGCCTCGTCGACCAGCGTGTCCACGAAATCCCGGGCCGCCAGCGCCCCGTGCCTGCGGGCCATGGCGAGCAGCCCCTCCTCGCCCAGCCGGGAGCCCGGTCCCGAACGCCCCTCGAAGAGCCCGTCGGTGAACAGTACGAGCCGGCCGTCCCCGGGCAGCGAAAGCTCCGAGGCGCTCCACCGCTCCGCTCCCGTCCCCGGCACCAGCCCCAGCGCCATCCCGGGCTCCGGCTCCTCCCAGCTCACCCGGGCCCCGCCGCGCAGCAGCAGTCCGGGGTGCCCGGCCCGCACCACCCGCACCCGGCGCCGGTCCGGGTCGAAGGCCAGTGAGGTGACGGTCGCGAAGACATGCGGGTCGGAACGCTCGGCGACCAGGATCTCCTCCAGCAGCCGGACCTGTTCGAGCTGGCCGGTCGCGCACAGTACCGCCGTACGCCACGCCACCCGCAGACAGACCCCCAGCGCCGCCTCCGCCGCCCCGTGCCCCGACACATCGCCGATCACCGCGTGCACCGTGCCGTCGGACGTCTGCACCACGTCGTAGAAGTCCCCGCTGAGCAGGGCGTGCGCCCGGCCCGGCTCGTACCGCGCGACCGCCTCGAAGGAGTTGTCGAGCAGCAGCGGCACCGGCAGCAGACCGCGCTCCAGCCGGGCGTTCTCCTGCGCCATCAGACGGTTGGCACGCAGCGCCGCCGCCGCCCGCTCGACCTGCTTGCGCTGGAGGGCGTAGCGGACCGAGCGGCCCAGCGCCTCCGGATCGAGCCGTCCCTTGACAAGGTAGTCCTGGGCGCCGGTCGCCACGGCCGACAGGCCCGTATCGGACTCGGCCCGGCCGGTCAGCACCACGATGGCCGCGTCCGGCGCCGACTCGACGAGCTGGGTGACGGCGTCCAGACCGAACACGTCGGGCAGATGCAGATCGAGCAGCACACAGCACGGGGTGCGGCTCCCGGCCAGGAAGCGGCGCGCCTCTGCCAGTGTCTTGCACCAGGTCAGCGCGGAGTCCAGCTCGCTGTCCGCGAGCATCTCCTCGACCAGCAGCGCGTCGCCGGCGTCGTCCTCGACCAGCAGGATCACGGCGTCGACGTCCCAGACCGAGCCGTTGCCGACCGCGGGAGGACTCGGCTGTACGGGGACGGCGTCCGAACGCACAGGTTTCGCCGGAGAGCCGTCGGCGGGGAGCCCGGTCACACTGCACCCCCCCTTGTACGCGCGGCACGGCCCACCCCGGCCGTATGGCAGCGAAGCATATGTGACCGCCCCGTGGAGGGGACGTCCGGGCGCGGGCGGCCCACGCCCGTCGGCGTCCGGGCCGATCGGCCGTGGAACCGTGCGGGAAGTCACGCGAACGGAGCAGCGGCCGCTGCATGGCAGACTTGATCGGGGCGTTCGGCCCGGCAGGAGCAGGTACGGCGGTCGGCGCCACGAGAGACGGATGACAGAGGAACGGCAATGACGGTGACAGAGGACAGCCCGGAGCTCGCTCCCGGAACTGAGGAGTTCGGTCCCGGCATCGACCCGGAGCGGCTGGCCGTCTGCCTGAGCGTGCTCGACGAACTCGACAGCATCGAGGTCGACCACCCGGACGCGATCCTCGTGCGCCGCGCCACGGCCGGGATCTACCGGACGGTGAAGCAGCGCCGCCGCCAGGATCGCCGCGCCGCCAAGACCGCCCACGACAAGGCGGTCACCGAGGCCACCGCGACCGGCTCGGCCGACCGGATCGACGACGAGACACAGGGCGTCCTGCCGTCGTCGTCCGCCCGCGCCGAGATCGCGGGCGTGCTCCAGCGGCCCCGCTCCTGCTACATCTGCAAGACCCGGTACGTCGAGGTGGACGCCTTCTACCACCAGCTCTGCCAGCAGTGCGCGAAGGAGAACCGCTCGCGCCGCGACGCCCGGACCGACCTCACCGGCCGGCGCGCGCTGCTGACCGGCGGCCGGGCCAAGATCGGCATGTACATCGCGCTGCGGCTGCTGCGCGACGGGGCGCACACCACCATCACCACCCGCTTCCCCAACGACGCGATCCGCCGCTTCAAGGCGATGCCGGACAGCGACGAGTGGATCCACCGGCTGAAGATCGTCGGCATCGACCTGCGCGACCCCGCCCAGGTCGTCGCGCTCGCCGACTCGGTCGCCGCCGAGGGCCCGCTGGACATCCTGATCAACAACGCGGCGCAGACCGTGCGCCGCTCGCCCAACGCCTACAGCGAGCTGGTCAACGCCGAGTCGGCGCCGCTCCCGGCGGGCGAGCTGCCCGCCGCCGAGGTCATCGGCACCTTCGGCAGCGGCACCGTCGACCGGGTCGCGGCCCTGCCGAGTGCCCGCAAGGAGGGGCTGAGCGCACAGGACGTCACCGAGCTCGCCCTGGTCACCGGCTCCGCGTCGCTGGAGCGGATCGCCGCCGGGACGGCGATCGACGCGGGCGGACTGGTGCCCGACCTGCACGACACCAACAGCTGGATCCAGACGGTCGAGGAGGTCGAGCCGATCGAGCTGCTGGAGGTCCAGCTCTGCAACTCCACCGCC
Source organism: Streptomyces sp. NPDC007164 (assembly GCF_040634135.1). NCBI lineage: Bacteria > Bacillati > Actinomycetota > Actinomycetes > Kitasatosporales > Streptomycetaceae > Streptomyces > Streptomyces sp. NPDC007164. The sequence continues at coordinate 83,076 of NZ_JBEYFB010000028.1, read as the reverse complement.
CCGTTCATCCTGATCAGCCGGCTCCGCCCGGCCATGGCCGCGACGGCTGCCCAGCGTGCGTACGTGGTGAACGTCTCGGCGATGGAGGGCGTGTTCAGCCGCGGCTACAAGGGCGCCGGCCACCCGCACACCAACATGGCCAAGGCCGCCCTGAACATGCTCACCCGCACCAGCGCCCAGGAGATGTTCGAGAAGGACGGCATCCTGATGACCGCCGTCGACACCGGCTGGATCACCGACGAGCGCCCGCACCCCGACAAGATCCGCCTCGCCGAGGAGGGCTTCCACGCCCCGCTCGACCTGGTGGACGGCGCCGCCCGCGTCTACGACCCGATCGTGCGCGGCGAGGCGGGCGACGATCTGTACGGCTGCTTCCTCAAGGACTACGCGCCCGCCAACTGGTAGTCGGCGGGTGATGCGGCGTCCGTGAGCCGTCATGGACCCGGTCGGGAGTCGCTCCCGGCCGGGTCTTCTTCGTGCGTGGTGGCTGAAAGTGACCTAGAGCACACGTTCCATCGAGCGCGGAAGCGCTCATTTGGTTACCCTGATGTGAACGGACGTAATCGAGGAGTCCACAAACCTTCCTCGACCGTCCCGGGACAGGCTTGTCAACCAGGCCGCCGTCCCGCCCCGTACCCGGCGCCACCGCGACCGAACTGTTCTTGCCCCTGCCCCGCACGGGCAGCCGATTCCCGGTAATGAGGCCGGAACATCGGCGACGCCCGGGGCTACGCGACACAAAGGAGTGCGCGGTGACGACACCGGAACTGACGAAGCACGAGAAGCGGCCTGCCGAACGGCACGGAGACCGGGCCCGCAGGCCCGAGAAGCTCCGGAACATCGAGGTCTGGGCCAGGTCCGCGCCGATCCGGCTGGCCGGCTACGAGGACGACCTCGCCGAGCCGCACATCCTGCCCGGCATCGACTGACTCCGCTTCACACCCCGGCACCGAACACCCGAGCTCCGGCCCGCATCGCGCGGGCCGGAGCTCGGGCGTGGAGGCCCCCTCGTTCGGGGACCCGATGCGTCAAGGCCGCCGTGGCCGGTTCATTCATCGGATGGGTGCGGGGAGGGAGTTTCATTCCGTCTGGAAGATTGCATTGACAGGTTCGCGTCGCGCTCCAATCATCGGATGTCATGACCGAACTTCCCAGGCGCCATGTACTCGGAATGACGGCAGGGGCGGCAGTCGGCGCCGCCCTGCTCACCCCCGCCACCGCCGAAGCGGCCCCGTCCCCCGCAGCCGCCCCGCGCACCGGAGCCGGCACGGACGGCGGCGGGTGGGGCACCGTTCCCGCCGCCGTCCCCGTGCCTCTCGACACGTGGTTCGACAACGACGGAATCGACACGGCCGACGCCCGCGGCGGCGACTTCGACGGTTCCGGCTACACCTTCCCGGGTGAGGAACTCCCCGCCGGAGAACGGGAGATCGGCGGCACCGCCTTCCTCTTCCCCGGCTCCGCGGCCGGGACCAAGAACAACGTCGTCGCCCTCGGCCAGCGCATCGGCCTGCCGCCCGGCCGCTATCTCTCCGCGCTCTTCCTCGCCTCGTGCAGCTACGGCGCCGCGTCCGGCCGGGCCACGGTCCACTACGCCGACGGCACCACGGCGACCCCGGCGCTCGGCGGGCCCGACTGGTACGGCGGCAGCGGCGCCCTCACCGCCCCGTACCGCTACACCGCCGACGGCGCCAAGGACCCGCACCAGGTGTCCATCGCCGTCAGCGAGATCGCGCTCGACCCGGCCAGGGAAGCCGTCGCGATCACCCTGCCCACCACTCAGCCCGCCGAGGCGAACAAGTCGTCCCTGCACATCTTCGCCCTCTCGCTCCAGCCGGCCGCCCAGGGACGGGCGCTGTCGCTGCGCGACGCCCGCTCCACCACCTCGTTGCTGGAATCCGGCGCCCAGAGCGTCGAGGCCACCGTCGTCAACGCGGGCACGGTCGGCATCCTCGCCGCCGACGGCCTCGCCCTCTCCGTGGACGTGCCCGGGGCCCGTACCGTCGAGCCCTCCCACGTCAGCCGTCTCGCGCCCGGCGAGCAGGCCCGCGTCCGCATCGGTATCCGCAGCAGACCGGGCACCGCTCCCGGCACCGCCCGGGAAGGCGACGTCGTCGCCCGCGGGCGCGGAGCCCGGGCGGCCACGGTCCGGCGCTCGCTCACCCTCGGCGTCCCCGACTACGCACCGACGGACGCCTCCCTCTCCACCCATCAGGCGCCGTACTGGTTCCAGCAGGCGAAGTTCGGGATCTTCATCCACTGGGGGGTCTACTCGGTACCCGCCTGGGCGCCGGTCGGCACCCAGTACGCCGAGTGGTACTGGAGCCAGATGCAGGACCCCAACAACCCCACCTACGCCCACCATCGCGACACCTACGGCGAGTCCTTCGCCTACGACGACTTCATCCCGCGGTTCCGCGCCGAACGCTTCGACCCGCGGTCCTGGGTGGAGCTGTTCCGGGACGCCGGTGCCCAGTACCACGTCCTCACCTCCAAGCACCACGAGGGCTTCGCGCTCTGGGACACCAAGCTCTCGGACCGCAACTCGGTGAAGATGGGGCCCCGGCGCGACCTGGTCAAGGAGCTCTTCGACGCCTCGCGCCGCTACACCCCCGAACTCCACCCCGGGCTGTACTTCTCCATGCCCGAATGGTTCAACCCCGACCACCCGTGGATGGGCCACGCCCCGCGCAACCCGTACACCCTGGAGCCGGTCCCGTACACCGGTCACACGGCGGGCAGGGACTACGTCACCGAGTTCCAGGGCCCACAGATGCTGGAGCTGATCCACGGCTACGGCCCCGAGATCCTCTGGTGCGACATCGGCGGCGACAACGACAGCCACCGGGTGCTGGCCGAGTACTTCAACCATGCGAAGAACCGGGCCCGCCCGGTCGAGGTCACCGTCAACAACCGCTCCGGGATCGGCGCGTACGACTTCACCACGCCCGAGTACACGACGTACGACCAGATCGTCACCGCGAAGTGGGAGTCCAGCCGCGGCCTCGACCCGTACAGCTACGGCTACAACGCCCAGACGCCGGACGAGAAGTACATGACGGCCGAGGAGATCGTGCACTCGCTCGTCGACATCGTCTCCAAGAACGGCAACTTCCTGCTGGACATCGGGCCCAGGGCCGACGGCACGATCCCCGACATCATGCAGCGCAGGCTGCGCGAGACGGGGGAGTGGCTGAAGACCAACGGGGAGGCCATCTACGACACCACGTACTGGTCACGGATGCCGCAGCTCGGTGAGGACCTGCGGTTCACCCTGCGGCCGGACCGGGCGTTCTACATCCACTCGCTGGCGCGGCCCGGCGCGACCCTCACCGTCGAGGCGCCGGTGCCGGTCCGCGGCGGTGACCGGGTCACCCTGCTCGGTCACGACCGGCCGCTCAACTGGCGGGTCCGGGGCGGCTCGCTGGTGATCGACGTACCGGCGGCGGCCCGCCGGACCGGGAAGCACGCCTGGGTGTTCAAGATCGCCTGGTCGGGCTGAGCCAGGCAGGACCGAGCGAGACGGGGCGCATGAAGTCCCGTACGTAGGTCCGGTGCCACCAGCGCCCGGTGGCCCGCAGTTCGCGCCAGGTCGTGTACCGGTAGTGGTACACCCTGGCGCGGACATGCGCGGGCGGGGCGTCGGGGAACGGGTTGTGACGCAGCAGCCGCAGGGTGTCCCGGTCGTTCTCCAGCAGCCGCTCCACGAATGGGCCGAACCAGGGCCGGGCGTACGCGGGGGAGAGCGCCGCGAACCACATCAGCCAGTCCAGCCGCAGATGGTACGGGGCGAACTGGCGGGGCATCCGGCGCGGGTCGCCCGGCTTGCCGCGGAAGCCGTACTCCCGCCAGAGGGTTCCCTCGTGGAGCACCTGCTCGTCCGTGCCCTCGACCACCACCTCCAGCCGGACCCGGCTGATGCTGCCGAACGCGCCATAGGTGTTGACCAGGTGCAACGGGTCGAACGAGCGGTTCATCACCTGGCGGCGGGAGACCAGATTGCGCGCCGGCCGGTAGCTGAGGAGGACGACCAGCGCGGTCACCGCGATGACCACGATCTCGTACCAGAGCGGCGGCGCGGACTGCGCGGGCGGCGCGGTGAACAGGGACCAGTCGACGGCGGACAGGGCGAGGGTGATCGTCATCCAGTTCAGCCAGGCGAAGTTCCCCGAGACGACCAGCCACAGCTGGGTGACGATCATCAGCCCGGCGGCGGCGCTCGCCACCGGCTGCGGGGTGAACAGCAGCACCGGAACCAGCAGCTGGGTGACATGGTTGGCCGCCACCTCGGCCCGGTGGACGGGCTTCGGCAGCCGGTGGAAGAACCAGCTCAGCGGTCCCGGCATCGGCTGGGTCTCGTGGTGGAAGTACAGACACGTCAGCCTGCGCCAGCACTCGTCGCCGCGGATCTTGATCAGTCCGGCGCCGAACTCCACCCGGAACAGCACCCAGCGCAGCAGCCACAGCACCAGCACCGGGGGAGCCGTGTGCGCGTTGCCGAGGAAGACGGCGAGGAAGCCGGTCTCCAGCAGCAGCGACTCCCAGCCGAAGCCGTACCAGGTCTGGCCCACCTGCACGATCGAGAGGTACAGCGCCCAGGGCAGGGCCCAGAGCAGCATCGCCGCCCAGAGCGGAACGTACGAGTCCGCGCCCGCGAGCAGGGCCACGGCCAGCGCGCAGCCGGTCCAGGCGACGAGTGCGAAGAAGCGGTCGGAGTAGTGCAGCCGGAAGAGCCCCGGCGCGTCGCGCCAGTCGGTGCGGCGCAGGAACTCGGGTACCGGCAGCATGCCGCGTTCGCCGATCAGCGCCCGGAACTGGAGCGCGGCGGTGAGAAACGCGACCAGGTAGACCGCGGCCAGCGCCCGCTGGAAGATCAGCCGGCTGAGCCAGTACCCGTCTGCGGTGAACCAGTTCATCACCTCCAGTATCGGCGATTCAGCCCCGCCCGCCGCGCTCCTCGTCCACGATGCGACGCAGTGTGCTGCCCAGCCGCCGGGCGTACAGCCGCTGGAGCACCGGTACGACGGGTCCGGCGAGCCGGGTGTACCAGGCGGCCGGGCGGCTGAACGCCATGACGGTGAACCACACCGTCCCGTCGTCCGCCGACTCCACCACGAAGCACTCCTCGCCGCGTTCCGGGTGCCGGACCTCGGTCCCGTAGGCGAACCCGATGCGGTCCTGCTCGTACGCGGTCCAGACGACCTGGCAGGGTGCGGTGAACCGGAGCGGGCCGATGCCCAGCGACACCCGGACACGTACCCCGTCCCCGGCGCGGGGCGCCGAGGCCCGGACCTGGGCCCCGCTGGTGCGGTGCATGCGCCATTCGGTGATCGCCGCGCCCGCCGCTTCGAGGTCGGCCCGGCCGCGCCCGACCGGGGTCCGGTGGTGGAGGTGGTGGTACCCGGTGGGGAGCGGGCCGAGACGGGTGGCGCCGACCTCGGGGTAGCTGAGGGTGCTCATGCGGTCCTGCTTTCTACGGGGTCGGTGTGATCGCGCAGCCGCTGCCAGGCGAGCACCGAGCAGAGCGCGAAGCCCAGCGCGTTGCCGAGGCCGTGGGTCGCGGCCATCCAGGTCAGTGAGGGGTGCGGGATTCCGGTGGCCTCGCCGAGCGCCCAGCTCAGGGCGAGCACCATGGTGACGGCCAGGACGGCGGACGAGACGGCGAGCAGGTTCCGGGTGATCCGGTCCCGCTGCCCGCTGCGGACGGACCGCCAGGTGAGGAGGGCGACGGTCCACATTCCCGCGGTCAGGACGACCGCGCCGGCCAGTTCGGCCCAGTCGCCGATGAAGTAGCCGATCAGGACGAGCAGGGTGCCCAGCGGGACGCTCAGCGCGGCGAACCTTCCCGCGGCGCTGTCGGCGACCCGGCAGACGAGCCCGGCGACCAGCGCGGCGGCGAATCCGGCGAAGTGGAAGTGCGGCACGGTCAGCGCGAGGATGCCGAGCCCGAAGCCGAAGAGCGGGTGCCCCGAGCGTTCGGCGACCAGCGCGAGGGCCGCGACCGACGGGGTGACCAGGGCGGTGAGCAGGGCGACCTCGGCCGGTGCTGTGGACCTCGACGGACTGCGGAGCAGCCGGTGCGGGGCGTGCAGCGCGAGGAGTAGGGCGCCGAGCGCGTAACAGAGCGCGAGGGCGGTGGCGGCGGGGCCGCGCGGCAGCCACAGCGAGACGACGCCGGGAACGGCGAAGAGCGGCCACAGCCGCCGGATCCGGTCCAGCTCGGCCGCACCGGTCAGCCGCAGTCCCGCCGGAACCACCACCAGCATGCCCAGCATCACGATCGAATTGACCAGTACGGACATCGCCGCCCCCGACTTGAACGTGTTCAACTGTGTTTCGGCGCCGACTCTACGAGCTTTCTTGAACGTGTTCAAGTGGGGGTGTGCGGGGGCGGGGAGGGGCTGGTAGCGCGAAGGACGGGAGGGGGGAAGACCCGGGCGCCGGTGGCAGGATGCCGGGCATGGAAATCATCCCTGGACGCGGTGTCGGCCCCGTCATGATCGGTGACCACCGGACCCGGGTCGAGGAGCGCGTCGGCCCGCCGGTCCTCGGCCCCGCCGTCGGCCGCCGTGCCGTGTACGACACCACGCCGACGCTCGTGATCACCTACGCACCCGACGGCACCGTGGAACTCGTCGAGATCGGCTACAGCGGGCAGGGCGGCGAGGCCGAGGCGCGATTCGACGGGATCCGGCTGACCCACCGGCTGATCGACGACGTCGTCGCCGAACTGCACGCCAAGGGGTACACCAGCACACCGTGCGACATCGGCCACGACTTCCACGCCGGGTTCTCCGTCTGGTCCATGCGCGTGCTGGAGGCGCGTGAGGTGGACCCGACGGCGGGGGAGGACGACCCGAGGTGTGTCGTCGAGGGTGTGTCCGTGGCGCCGTACGGCTGTTTCGCCGGCGAGTAGCGTACGGCGCCGCGCCTCACAGCGCTCCCCGGCGCCACTCCCGTACCAGCAGACTGCCGAGGTACACGCCTCCGATGGCCATCGTGTAGATCCCGACGGGCAGGTTGTCGAAGAGCGGCAGCTGCTGGGCGCACAGATCCGCGAGCACCAGCAGCAGCGCGCCGGTCAGCGCCGACAGCGCCAGGTGCGGGCCGGAGACCCGGGTGATCCGCTTGGCGACCTGCGGGGACGTCAGCGCGATGAACGCGATGGGACCGGCGACACTGACCGCCCCCGCCGAGAGCACGATCGCCAGAACCACGGCGGCCGTCTTGGTGCGGCGGGGCTCCGAGCCGAGCGCGGCCGCGATGTCGTCGCCCATCTCCCCGATGTCCAGCCGCCGGGAGAGGAGCACGGTGAGCGGGGCCACCACCAGCAGCACCAGCCAGATCGTGGTGGTGTCCTCCCACGACCGCGCCGACAGGCTGCCGTTGACGTAGGCGCTGAGCACGGCGGCCCGGTCCCGCTCCATGGCGTAGACGACGTACTGGGTGATCGCGGTGCCGATCGCGGCGACCCCGATGCCCGCGATGACCAGCCGGGCCGGGTTGCGGAACCCGGTGCCGGTCGACACATAGACCAGCACCATGGCGAGGACGGCGCCGATCAGCGCGCCGAGCGCCACCGGCACGGTGTCCGGGAAGAGCAGCGCGGAGATCGCGGCGCCCGCCCCGGCCCCGGACGCCAGCCCGATCACATCGGGGCTGCCGAGCGGATTGCGGGTGACGGACTGGAACAGCGCCCCGGAGAGCCCGAGTGCCGCACCGGTGCCCACCGCGACCGTCAGCCGGGGGCCGCGCAGCCGCTCCAGCACGAACGCGTTCTTGCCCTCGGCGCCGCCGGTCACCGCCCCGGCCAGGTCGGCGAGCGGAATGCCGAGCCGCCCGAGCGACAAGGTGGCGACGGCGCCCGCCACCAGCAGCACCAGCAGCACGAGGGCTGTCAGCACCGACACCCGGCGGACCGGCACGGCCACCCTCCCGCCGGCCCTCAGCACCCTCCGGGGCGAAGCGGTGCGGACCGCGGCCTGCTGCGACGTCATGCGTTGCCCCTCATCCTGCGTACGGCGACGAGCAGTGCGGGCGCCCCGATGAACGCGGTCACGACACCGACCATCAGCTCCTGCGGGCGCATGACCACCCGGCCCACGACGTCCGCGAGGAGCAGCAGCGCCGGACCTGCCAGCGCCGAGAAGAGAATCTGCATGCGGAAGTCGACGCCGGCCACGGCCCGCACCACATGCGGAACGGCCAGTCCGACGAAGGCGATCGGACCGACCGCCGCCGTCGCAGCCGCGCTCAGCAGCGTGGCCGCGAGCAGCCCGCCCGCCCGCACCAGCGCCGGGTTCGCTCCCAGGGACGCCGCCGTCGAATCGCCGAGCGCGAGGGCGTTGAGGCCGGGACCGAGCACCGCGGCGAGCACCAGACCGGCCACGGCGAACGGCAGCACCGACCGGAAGACGTCGAAGTCCCGTCCGCCGAGCGCGCCGACGACCCAGTACCGGTAGCTGTCGAACACCTTCGGACGCCCCAGGGTCACCGCCTGGATGAACGCCATCAGCACGGCGGAGAGCACCGCGCCGGCGAGCACCAGCCGGACGAGACCGCCGCCCGACCCCGCGGAACCGATCGCATGGACGAGCAGGCCGGCGAGCAACGCACCGGGCAGCGCCCACCACATGGTGGCCGTGGCGCCCGACGCCCCCAGGAACGCCGTCGCGGCGACGATGCTCGCGGAGGCGCCCGCGTTGATCCCGAGCAGGCCCGGATCGGCCAGCGGATTGCGGGTCACCCCCTGCATGAGGGTGCCCGCGACGGCGAGACAGAGTCCGGCCAGCACGCCGAGCGCGGTCCGCGGACAGCGGCTCTCGACGATGGTGGTGACATTCGGGTCCGCGCTGCCGGACAGGACGTCCAGCACATCGCCGAACGAGGTGGTGCGGCTGCCGAACATGACGCTCGCGAGCACGGCGAGCACCAGGACGGCGACTGCGACGACGAGGAAGAACACCCGCCGAGCGGCGCCGGTCCGTGAGGTATCGGCGCCGCTCGGCGGTGCGTGCGTGATGGCCATGTGCGGTGGTGGCCGGGCTCAGCCGTTGTCGGCGGCCTTGACGGCCTTGTCGATCAGCGGCAGGTAGCGGTCGATCACCCACGGCACGGTGAGCGGGTTGATGATCGAGGAGGCCGTGACGAAGGAGTTGTCGTTGCTGTACACCATGGCGCCGCTCTTGACCCCGGGCATCGCCGCGTACAGCGGCTGGGCCTCGATCTCCTTGCGGGACTTGTCATCCATGTAGAAGGTGAAGAGCAGATCGCTGTCCTTCAGCTTCTCGGCGTTCTCCAGGCCGATGAGCGCCGAGTCGGTGCCCTTGGTCTCCTTGAAGGAGTTCACCACCGGGTCGACGGTGAGACCGAGCGAGGTGAGCATCTTGACGCGCTGCTCCTCGGGCTTGAACACACCGAGGGTGCCGGGGCCGGTGTTGTAGATGTACGAGAACTTGTAATTCTTGTAGTTCGGCCGGGTCGCCGCGGCGTCGGACAGCTGCTTCTCGATCTTCGAGACGAGGCCCTTCGCCTCGTCCGTCTGCCCCAGCGCCTTGCCGATGATGTCGATCTGCTGGTCCCAGTCCGTGCTCCACGCCAGATCGGGATAGGCGACGGTGGGCGCGATGTCCTTGAGGATGTCGTAGTCCTTCTGCGTGATCCCGGACCACGGCGCGAGGATGACATCCGGCTCCAGCTCGGTGATGGCCTCGAAGTCGATGTCCTCACCGCCGGTGAACTGGGTCGGCAGCTTGTCGCCGGACTTCTTCACCGCGTCGTGGATCCAGGGCAGATAGCCCGTCTTGTCGCTTCCCCACTCGTACTTCTCGATGCCCACCGGGGTGTGGCCGAGCGCGATGGCGGTCTCGGCGGAGCCCTGGCCCAGGGTGACGACCCGTTCGGGCTGCTCCTTGATCTCCGCGGTGCCGAGCGCGCTCTTGATGGAGACGGGGAACGCTCCGCCGCTCTTCCCGGATGCGCCGGAGGTCTCCTTGCCGTCGTCGCTCGACGAGCAGCCGCCGAGGGCGAGAACGAGGGCTGCGGCGGCGGCAGTTGCGGCGAGCGTCCGGCGACGCGCGCGGGTGAACCGGGACATGGATGTTCCTCATGTTTGAACGGATGGAGCAGCAGCTCCCCGAGACCGCGTGAGGGCATGCCGAAGGAGTGCCCGTACGGGGGTACGACAGGCGGCCCCCGATGCAGATCGCAAGGAGTTAGGGAAGCCTAAGCTAAGCCTTTCTGTGGCGACAACCGGCCCCCCGGTAAGCGCTTCGGATCCCCTCTCGGGCCGGTTCGGTGCCGCGGTCCGGTCGCGACTTTGGTCCAGACCTATTGACGGAAGGTCCGGGTCTCCCTAGCGTGTGGCGAGCCGTGAAATGCGAGACCGCATTCCGCCTGGGGTTGTCAGGGGCATGCCATTCACGCGCCAACTCGCCCCGCGCCGGGCCGTCTCGGGCAGCAGTACCGCCCCGGCGGCGCCCGGCCGCGACAGGAAGGGAACTGAGCATGTTCGGTCGGACATCGCGCCTGCTGGGGGTCGGCCTCGCGGCGGCATGTGTCGTACAACTGCTGGTGGGCGCGGAGCCGAGCAGCGCGCAGGACGAGACCTGCGCGGTCAAGTCGAAGCCCGCCGGGAAGGTGCTCCAGGGGTACTGGGAGAACTGGGACGGCGCGGCGAACGGTGTGCACCCGCCGCTCGGCTGGATCCCGGTCACCGACAGCCGCATCCCGCAGCACGGCTACAACGTGATCAACGCGGCCTTCCCGGTCATCCTCTCGGACGGCACCGTCCTGTGGGAGGACGGGATGGACTCCACCGTGAAGGTCCCGACCCCGGCGGAGATGTGCCGGGCGAAGGAGTCCGGGCTTACCACGCTGATGTCCATCGGCGGCGCGGCCGCCGGTATCGACCTCAACTCCAGTGCCGTCGCGGACCGGTTCGTCGAGACGATCGTGCCGATCCTCAAGAAGTACAACTTCGACGGCATCGACATCGACATCGAGACCGGTCTGACCGGCAGCGGCAACATCAGTCAGCTGTCGGCCTCGCAGACCAACCTCATCCGCATCATCGACGGGGTACTCGCGCAGATGCCCTCGAACTTCGGCCTGACGATGGCGCCGGAGACGGCCTATGTCACCGGAGGGAGCATCACCTACGGCTCGATCTGGGGCGCGTACCTGCCCATCGTGAAGAAGTACGCGGACAACGGGCGCCTGTGGTGGCTCAACATGCAGTACTACAACGGCAGCATGTACGGGTGCGCCGGCGATTCGTACTCGGCGGGCACGGTCGAGGGGTTCACCGCTCAGACCGACTGTCTGGACAAGGGGCTCGTCATCCAGGGCACCACGATCAGGGTCCCGTACGACAAGCAGGTTCCGGGGCTGCCGGCCCAGCCGGGCGCGGGCGGCGGCCACATGTCGACCGGCCAGGTGTCACAGGCCTGGAACCACTACGGCAACAGCCTCAAGGGTCTGATGACCTGGTCGCTCAACTGGGACGGCTCGAAGGGCTGGACCTTCGGCGACAACGTCAGGGCGCTGCAGGGCCGCTGAGGCACCGCGGCGCCCCGCCGGCCCGGCCGGCCGTGACGGCGGCCGGCCGGAAAGGTGCGCCGTACGGTCAGGAACGGGGCTCGGAGGCGTCCAGCATGGCCTCGCGCTCCACGACCTTGATCCGCTCGCGGTCCTGCTCCTCGCCCAGCGCCCGCTCGTGCGCGTCCAGGCGGTACCAGCCCTCGCGGGTGGTGTAACGGACGCCGCGCTCCTCCAGGAAGGCGGTGACGGCCTCCGGCTCGGGCCGGACCGGGGCGGGCAGCCGTCCCTCGGCCCGGTCCTCCAGCAGGCAGGCCACGGTCTCGTTGGCGTCACCCTTGGTGTGGCCGATCAGGCCGATCGGACCGCGCTTGATCCACCCCGTGACGTACACCGAGGGCATGTGCTCCCCGCCGTCGACGACGCGTCCCGCGGCGTGCGGGACGGTGCCGGAGACCACGTCGAACGGGAGCTTCGGGAGCTCCTGCGAGTAGTAGCCGACCGCGCGGTAGACGCTCTGTACGTCCCAGTCGGTGAAGTCGCCGGTGCCCTTGACGTTGCCGGTGCCGTCGAGCTCGGTCCGCTCGGTGCGCAGGCCGACGACCCGGCCGTCCTCGCCGAGGATCTCCACCGGGGACTCGAAGAAGTGCAGGAACAGCTTGTGCGGCCGGTCGCCGGCATCGCGGATGGCCCAGTTCTCCAGTGTGGAGGCGACCATGTTGGCCTGCTTGTTGCTCCGCCGGGTCTCGATCGAACCCGCGTCGTACTCGATGTCCTCGGGGTTGACGATGACCTCGATGTTCGGCGAGTGGTCCAGCTCCCGCAGCTCCATGGGGCTGAACTTGGCCTGCGCGGGGCCCCGGCGCCCGAAGACGTGCACTTCGAGGGCCTTGTTGGCCTTGAGGCCCTCGTGGACGTTGGCGGGGATCTCCGTCGGCAGCAGCTCGTCCGCCGTCTTGGCGAGGATCCGCGCCACGTCCAGGGCCACATTGCCCACGCCGAGGACGGCGACCTTCTCCGCCTCCAGCGGCCAGGTGCGGGCCACGTCGGGGTGGCCGTCGTACCAGGAGACGAAGTCGGCGGCGCCGTGGGAACCGTCCAGGGCGCTGCCGGGGATGTCGAGCGCGCGGTCCGCGTCGGCGCCGGTGGAGAAGATCACGGCGTCGTAGAAGGACCGCAGATCGTCCAGGTCGATGTCGCTGGGGTAGTCGACGTTGCCGAACAGCCGCAGCTGCGGCTTGTCGAGCACCTGGTGGAGTGCCTGGACGATGCCCTTGATCCGCGGGTGGTCCGGGGCCACTCCGTAACGGATCAGGCCGAAGGGGGCGGGCATCCGCTCGAACAGGTCGATCGAAACACCCGGTTCCTGGGCGGCCTCGGATTTCAGCAGCGCGTCCGCTGCGTAGATGCCGGCGGGGCCGGCTCCGACTATGGCGACGCGGACGGGGCGGGTCATCAGGTGCTGGTCCTTAGAACGTGCTGATGTGGACAGTGCAGCTCAGGTTAAAGGTAAGGCTGGGCTTACCGTGCTCCTCGGGACACCGTAACCGGTGCCGTCCCGCGACCTCGGGGCGGTTCGCCCTACGAGACGTCCGAGCCCGCCGTCCGGTGCCCGAAATGGCTTGAAGTGCACTCGGGTGGAGCGGGGCGAGGACTCGCCCGCCCATGCGAGGTTCGCTCGAAGAATCGGACAAATGATGGCAGAGTGACCCACATGGATGATCGGGTAGCGGGTGCCCTGTCACTCCCGGACGACTGGCCCGCCCACCCGGATCTCAGCCTCGCCCTGAACCGTATGGGCAGCTTCGACTGGGATCTCGACAGTGGCCTCATGCACATGGACCGGCCCGCGCTCGGCGTGTTCGACCTGCGGGCCGAGGAATACGACGACCGGCCGGAGTCGCTGGGGCAGCGGGTGCCGGCGGACGAGGGCGTGCGGCTGGACGCCATGGTCGCGCAGGCGCTCAAGAGCGGGCAGAGCAACTACGGCGCGTACTTCAGGATCAAACGGCGCGACGGCAGCCTCCGCTGGACCCACACCCAGGGCTTCATCCGGCGGGACGGTACCGGCCGCCCGCACCGCATCATCGGTATCGTCCGCGACGCGACCCAGGAGCTGGCCGACTCCACCGCCCGCCGAGAGCTGGACCTGGAGCGGCGCCGCCGCACCAGCCTGGTGGACGGCACCACGGCCGCCCTGGCCCACGCCCGCACCGTCGGGGACGTCATCGAGGTGCTGAAGAACTCCCAGGGCCTGGCGCATCTCGGGGCGACCAGCCTGGTCATGGGGCTGATGGAGGCGGGGCGCATCCATCTGGTCGCCGACGGTCCGGAGGACTCGTTCGTGCCCGGCACCCGGTACACCCGGACGGACGAGCAGTACCCGATGAGTGAGGTCGTGCGCACGCTCGCGCCCCGCTTCATCGAGTCCGCCACCGACTTCGCCACCTCGTACCCCATCCTGTGGCCCCACATCAGCCACCTCGGCATCACCTCGGCCGCCTATCTGCCGCTGATCGCCCAGGCCCGGCCCATCGGTGCGCTCGGCCTGCTCTACAGCGACAAGGACGGCTTCACCGGCGACGAGCGCAATCTGCTGGTCGCGCTCGGCAGCTCCATCGCCCAGAGCCTGCAGCGGGCCATGCTCTACGAGCAGGAGCACGACCTCGCCGAGGGCCTCCAGCAGGCCATGCTGCCGCGCAGGATCCCGGACGTGCCGGGGGCGCAGGTCGCCGTCCGGTACCGCTCGGCCAGGCTGGGCCGGGACATCGGCGGCGACTGGTACGACGTCATTCCGCTGCCCGGCGGCCGGGTCGGGGCCGTCATCGGAGACGTACAGGGTCACGACACCCATGCGGCGGCCGTCATGGGGCAGCTGCGCATCGTGCTGCGCGCCTACGCGGCCGAGGGGCACAGCCCCGCCACGGTGATGGCGCGGGCCTCCGTCTTCCTGCACGAGCTGGACACGGACCGCTTCGCGACCTGTACCTACGCCGAGGTCGACCTGACCACCGGAGTGGTGCAGCTGGTCCGGGCCGGTCATGTCGACCCGCTGGTGCGCGAGAGCGACGGCAGCTGCCGTCGGCTTCCCGCGGAGGGCGGACTGCCGCTGGGGCTCTCGGCCGAGTTCGGACGGCTCGAATACCCGGTCAGCACCGTCGAGCTGGACCCCGGCCAGACCCTGCTGCTGTTCACCGACGGGCTCGTGGAGCTGCCGGGCGCCGATCTCGACGAGGGCATACAGCTGCTGACGGCCATGGTGCGCAACGGCCCGCAGGACCTCCAGCGGCTGGCCGACCGGCTCTGCGAGGAGGTCGACGAGCGCGGCGGCGAGGACGATGTCGCGGTCCTGCTGCTGCGCCGCAAGGTCGCCCACGCGCCCCAGCCGGGCGGCCGGCTCCAGCAGCACGTCGCACAGAGCGACCCGGAGGCGCTGAGTTCGGCGCGGCACATGATCCGGGCGGCGGTGCGTGCCTGGGGCGCCAAGGTGCGGGCCGACGAGGTCGAGCTCGCCGCCGACGAGCTGATCACCAACGCGCTCATGCACACCGACGGCGGGGCCATCGTCACCATCCGGGTGCTCACCGGCCCCGAGCGGCGGCTGCGGGTCGACGTCGAGGACCGGTCCAGCGCGCTGCCCAGGCGCCGGGACGCCGGGGAGGCCGGGGTCTCCGGGCGGGGGCTGATGCTGGTGGACCGGCTGGCGGACCTGTGGGGCGTGGAGTCCCGGGGCAGCGGCAAGTGCGTCTGGTGCGAATTCGTCATCCCGGCACACGAGTGAGGGAAGCGCACTCACCTACCCGCAACGCATTTCCCCCGGGAAGCGCACTTTCTACTCGACAGTAACAGAACGTAACATGTCTGTACTTGACCGTAACCGACCGCGAGCGATTGACTGCGACCCGTCAGTGTTTGTCTTCGATGACATGAGGACCCGTTGGGAACTGAGCTGCTGGCACCCCTCGATCTGGCCTTCTGGCACCTCGAATCCGATGCCCACCCGATGCACCTCGGCGCACTCGCCGTCTTCTCCCCGGCCCCCGGCCCGGCGCGCGGCGCCGACGCGGATACCGTGCTCGAACTCCTGGGCACCCGCGCCGCCGCCATTCCCCGGCTGCGGATGCGGGTCAGGGACGTGCTGCTGCCCGTCGGCGGTGCCGCCTGGTTCGTGGACAAGGACTTCGACGTGCACCGGCACATCGAGCGGGTACGGCTGACCGGTGCGCAGTCGCGGGACGAGGGCGGCGAATTCATGGCGGGCGCCACCCGGCTCGCCGGCGAACTGATGGAACGGCCGCTCGAACGCGGGCTGCCGCCCTGGCAGATGTACGTGATCGGCGGCTCCGACGGCGGGCCCTTCGCGGTGCTCGTCAAACTCCATCACGCGCTGGCCGACGGCATGCGCGCGGTCGCCATCGGCGCCGGGATCTTCGACGAGATCGCCGCCGCCGGACGCCCCCGGACCGGGGCCCCCGCCCGCCGGGCGCGCACCGTCCCGCCCCGCTCCTGGATGCCCGGCCCGCGCCAGGTGGCCGGCCTCGCGCTCGGCCGGATCGAGGACCTCGGGCGGGCGTTCGGCGTCGGTGCCTCCATGGTGCGGGCCAGCCGCCTCGACCCGCGCGGGGCGCCCGCCCTCACCGCGAGCTCCAGCGGCACCCGGCGCCTGGCCACGGCGGACCTGGACCTCGAAGCCGTCCGGCGGATCCGCCGCGCCGCGGGCGGCACGGCCAACGACGTCCTGCTCGCCGTCGTCGCGGGAGCGCTGCGCCGCTGGATGCAGGAGCGCGGCGAGCCGCTGCCCGACGAGGACCCGCGCGCCCTGGTGCCGGTCTCCCGCCGCAGGCCGGGCCAGGCCGCGGCGAGCGGGAACAAGCTCTCCGCCTATCTGCTGGGGCTCCCGGTCGGCGAACCCGACCCGTGGCGGCGGCTCGCCCTCGTCCGTACCGCCATGGACCGCAACAAGGCCGCCGGCCCCTTCCGCGGCGCCGGCGCTGTCGCCGTGCTGGCCGACCAACTCCCTTCGCTGGCCCACCGATTCGGCGCGCCACTCGCCGGGAACGCCGCCCGGATGCTCTTCGACGTCCTGGTCACCAGCGTGCCGCTGCCGCGCTCGGCACTCTCGCTCGGCGGCTGCCCGCTGCGCGCCGTCTACCCGATGGCGCCGCTCGCCAGGGGGCAGTCCCTCGCCGTCGCACTGTCCACGTACGGTGGCCGGGTGCGGGTCGGGCTGGTGGCCGACGGCAAGGCGCTGCCCGATCTGGACCGGCTGGCGCGCTGCGCCGACGACGAGGTGGCCGAGCTGCTCGCACTGCTGCCGACGCACTGACCGACCGCCGCCCCGATCAGTCATAGATCGGACAGATATCCGGGAAAGTGTCACAGTCGGTGGCCCCTGAGGTGTTGACGTGCCCAAGTGATCCGATGAATATTCGCTGTGTGCAAGAAGCGATCATTGGGGAGGGCGGCGGAAGCATGCGGCGCAACAAGCTGGGAAGCAGCGCGGTCGAGGTCACCGAGCTGTCCTTCGGGGCGGCCGCCATCGGCAATCTCTTCACCGCCGTCGAACCGGCACGGGCGGCCGCGGCGGTCGACGCCGCCTGGGTCGAGGGCATCCGCTACTTCGACACCGCACCGCACTACGGACTCGGCCTCTCCGAACGGCGACTGGGCGAGGCCCTGCGCGGCCGGCCCCGCGACTCGTACACGCTGTCCACGAAGGTGGGACGGGTGCTCGACCCGCTGCCCGCCGGAGCCGCCGGCTCCGGGAACGGCCCCGACGCCCTGTCCGAAGGCTTCGCCGTACCCGCCACCCACCGCCGCCGCTGGGACTTCAGCGCCGACGGCGTACACCGCAGCATCGAGGACAGCCTGGAACGGCTCGGGCTCGACCGCATCGACATCGCCTATCTGCACGACCCGGACGACCAGGCGGAAGCCGCGTTCCACGAGGCCTACCCGGCACTGGAGAAGCTGCGCGCCCAGGGCGTCGTTGGCGCCATCGGCGCCGGGATGAACCAGACCGCGATGCTGACCCGGTTCCTGCGCGACACCGACGTCGACGTGGTGCTCTGCGCCGGGCGCTACACCCTCCTCGACCAGTCCGCGCTCACCGAGCTGCTGCCCGAGGCCGCCGCCCGGGGCCGCAGCGTGGTCGTCGGCGGCGTCTTCAACTCCGGACTGCTCGCCGACCCGCGCCCCGGCGCCACCTACGACTACGCGGCCGCGCCCCTCTCCCTCCTGGACCGGGCCCTGCGCATCAAGGCCGTCACGGAGGGCCACGGCGTCCCGCTGCGCGCCGCCGCCCTGCACTACCCACTCGCCCACCCAGCCGTCGCCGGAGTCCTCGTGGGCACCCGCTCCCCGGACGAGGTGCGCGACGCCGCCGCCCTGCTCCGCCGCGAGATCCCCGACGAACTCTGGGACGAACTGCGCGCCGAGGGCCTGCTGACCGAGAACGGACACTGACATGAGAATCGCCCTGCACACCAAGGTCCGCGCCGACCGCGTCGAGGAGTACGAGGCCGCGCACCGCGAAGTCCCGGCGGAACTCACCGCCGCGATCCGCGCCGCGGGCGCCACCTCCTGGACGATCTGGCGCAGCGGCACCGACCTCTTCCACGTCATCGACTGCGAGGACTACGCCGCACTCCTCGCCGAACTGGAGCAGCTCCCCGTCAACGTCGCCTGGCAGGCCAGGATGGACGAACTGCTCGACGTGTCGCACGACTACTCGGCCGACGGCGCCGCGGCCGGGCTCCCGGTCGCCTGGGAGCTGTGACATGGCGGGCCGGCAACGGATCGTCGACGCCCACCACCATGTGTGGGACCTGTCGGTACGCGACCAGGACTGGATCACCGGCGACGGACTCGCCCCGCTCCGGCGGAACTTCGCTCTCGCCGACCTGGAGCCCGAGGCGCGCGCCGCCGGGGTGTGCGCCACCGTCCTCGTCCAGACCGTCACCGTCCCCGACGAGACCCCCGAGTTCCTGGCCCTCGCCCACGGCAGCGACCTCGTCGCGGGCGTCGTCGGCTGGTGCGACCTCACCGCACCGGACGTCGCCGACACCCTGGCCGCACTGCGCGAACTCCCCGGCGGCGACCGGCTCGTCGGCATCCGCCACCAGGTCCAGGGCGAACCCGACCCCGGCTGGCTGCTGCGCCCCGACGTGCTGCGCGGACTGCGCGCCGTCGCCGACGCCGGACTCGTCCACGACGTCGTCGTACAGGCCCGCCAGCTGCCCGCCACCGTCCAGGCCGCCGCACTGCTGCCCGAGCTGACCTTCGTGCTCGACCACGCCGGCAAGCCGCCCGTCGCCGCCGGAGAACTGCGCCCCTGGGCCGACGACGTCCGGGCCCTGGCCGCCCGCCCCAACACCGTCTGCAAGCTCTCCGGGCTGGTCACCGAGGCCGACCCGAGCGCCTGGACCGTGCGCGACCTGCGCCCCTACGCCGACACCGTCCTCGACGCCTTCGGCCCCGACCGGCTGATGTTCGGCTCGGACTGGCCCGTCTGCCGGCTCGCGGCGACGTACGGGGAGGTCGTCGACGCGGCACGCGCCCTCACCGACGCCCTCACCGAGGACGAAGGCGCCCGGGTGTTCGCCACCACGGCCGAGCGGGTCTACGGCCTCCGATAGGCAGCCCGCCGACGCTTCCGGCAGTCTGGAACCATGCCCGAACTGCCGGAAGTCGAAGCCCTGCGGGTCTTCCTCGACGACCACCTGGTCGGCAAGGAGATCGACCGCGTCCTGCCGCTCAACGTCAGCGTCCTCAAGACGTACGACCCACCGCTGTCCGCCCTGCACGGCACCACGGTCACCGGCATCGCCCGGCACGGCAAATTCCTGGACATCGGCGCCGGACCGCTGCACCTGATCACCCATCTCTCCCGGGCCGGCTGGCTGCGCTGGAAGGACTCCTTCCCCGCCGAGCCGCCACGTCCCGGCAAGGGCCCCCTGGCGCTGCGCACCGTGCTCACCGGCGGTGACGGCTTCGACCTCACCGAGGCGGGCACCACCAAACGCCTCGCCGTACACCTGGTGCACGACCCGGCCGAGGTGCCCGGCATCGCCCGGCTGGGCCCCGACCCCCTCGCCGGCTCCTTCGACCGCGACGCGTTCGCCGCGCTGCTCGCCGGGGAACGCCGCCGGATCAAGGGCGCCCTGCGCGACCAGTCGCTGATCGCGGGCATCGGCAATGCCTACAGCGACGAGATCCTGCACGTCGCGAAGATGTCGCCGTACCTGCTCACCGCGAACCTCACCGACGAGCAGATCACCACCCTCCACACCGCGATGCGTACCACGCTCCAGGACGCGGTGGCCCGCTCCAGCGGCCTCGCGGCCGGGAAGCTCAAGGCCGAGAAGAAGAGCGGGATGCGGGTCCATGGACGCACCGGCGAGCCCTGCCCGGTCTGCGGGGACACCATCCGCGAGGTGTCGTTCAGCGACACCTCGCTCCAGTACTGCCCCACCTGCCAGACCGGCGGCAAGCCGCTGGCCGACCGGCGCCTGTCCCGGCTGCTCAAATGACCGGCCGGGGTGCGGGGGCCGCACGGTACGCGAAGAAGCGGTGAATCACCCGGCCCCGCACGCCCGCGCGCGCTCTACACTCCGGCCCATGCTGCGCGTACTCGCCGTCGACGACGAAGAACCCGCCCTGGAGGAACTGCTCTACCTCCTGCGCGCCGATCCCCGGATCAGCAGCGCCGAAGGGGCCACCGGGGCCACCGAGGCACTGCGCCGCATCGGCGCCGCCGTAGAAGCGGGCCCGGACGACCCGGCCGCCATCGACGTCGTGTTCCTGGACATCCACATGGCGGGCCTCACCGGCCTCGACGTCGCCCAGCTGCTGGCCGGGTTCGCCGCGCCGCCGCTCATCGTCTTCGTCACCGCCCACGAGGGCTTCGCCGTCCAGGCCTTCGACCTGAAGGCGGTCGACTACGTCCTGAAACCCGTACGCCGCGAGCGGCTGGCCGAAGCGGTGCGCCGCGTCGCCGAACAGGTCGGCGACCGCTCCGCGCCCGTGCTCGACACCGCGGGCGACCAGATCCCGGTGGAGCTCGGCGGAGTCATCCGGTTCGTCCCGATCGACGACATCGCCTACGCCGAGGCCCAGGGCGACTACGCCCGGCTGCACACCGCCACCGGCAGCCACCTCGTCCGTGTCCCCCTCACCACCCTGGAGGAGCGCTGGCGGGCGCGCGGCTTCGTGCGCATCCACCGGCGCCACCTCGTCGCACTGGGCCGGATCGACGAACTCCGCCTCGACGCGGGCAGCATGAGTGTGCGCATCGGCTCCGCGGAACTCGCGGTCAGCCGCCGCCACACCCGCGCGCTGCGCGATCTGCTGATGCGCCAGACCGGCCGCTGACCAGCGCCTACCAGGATCCGGCCCTTCCCACGGCGGTCCGGTGCCGCATACACTCCGGGCCCATGTTCGCAGAGTCGGCGCCCCGGCGCGAAGTGGTGACGGGGGAGCCCCGGCGAGTGCGCCCGCTGCCCCGCTACCGCACCCAGTCGGAGATCGACGAGCAGACCGCGCTCGGCGGCGCGTACGTCCGTTCGCTGATGCGCAGCCAACTGCGCGCCGGACTCACCGCGTTCGCGGTCCTCGCCGTGGTCGTCGGGACGCTGCCGCTGGTTTTCGAGGCACTGCACAGCGCCGCGCTCGTCTGGGCGGTCCTCGGATTCGCCGCCTATCCGCCGCTCGCCCTGATCGCCTGGTGGTACGTGCGACGGGCCGAGCGCAACGAACGCGACTTCGCCCGGCTCGTGGAAGGCCGCCCCGCACAGTGAGCCGTACGTACGCGGTGGCGGCGGTCGCCGCCGTCGTTCTCGCGACCGTCCTCGTCGGCGGTTTCGGACTGCGCATCTCCCGCACCACCTCCGACTTCTACGTCGCCTCACGCACCGTGCGGCCCCGGCTCAACGCCGCGGCCATCAGCGGCGAATACCTCTCCGCCGCCTCCTTTCTCGGCATCGCGGGCCTGGTGCTGGTGCACGGCCCGGACATGCTCTGGTACCCCGTCGGCTACACCGCGGGCTATCTGGTCCTGCTGGTCTTCGTCGCCGCACCGCTGCGCCGCTCGGGGGCGTACACACTGCCCGACTTCGCCGAGGGGCGGCTGGAGTCACGGCAGGTGCGCAGACTGGTCAGCGTCTTCGTCGTCGCGGCGGGCTGGCTCTACCTCGTACCGCAGCTCCAGGGCGCCGGGCTGACGCTCAAGATCCTCACCGGGGCGCCCGGCTGGCTCGGCGACATGCTCGTCGCGTCCGTCGTCGTCATCGCCGTCGCCGCGGGCGGCATGCGGTCCATCACCTTCGTACAGGTCTTCCAGTACTGGCTGAAGCTGACCGCGCTCCTCGTCCCCGCGATCTTCCTGGTACTCGCCTGGCAGGGCGACGGACGGCCCCGCGTCAGCTTCGACGAGCAGCTCACCGTCTTCCGCGCCGACCACCCGCTGTACGCCACCTACGGGCTGATCGTCGCGACCTTCCTCGGCACCATGGGCCTGCCGCACGTCGTCGTCCGCTTCTACACCAGCCCCAACGGCCGCGACGCCCGCCGCACCACGGTCGCCGTCCTCGCCCTGATCGGCGTGTTCTACCTGCTCCCCCCGGTCTACGGCGCACTGGGCAGGCTGTACGCCCCCGAGCTGATCCACGGCGGGGACGCGGACGCAGCCGTGCTGCTGCTGCCCGGCCGGATCGTCGGCGGGATCGGCGGGGACCTGCTCGGCGCGCTCATCGCGGGCGGCGCCTTCGCCGCGTTCCTGTCGACCGCCTCCGGGCTCACCATGGCCGTCGCCGGGGTCATCACCCAGGACGTGCTCCCCTCGCGCGGGGTACGGCACTTCCGGCTCGCCACCGTCCTCGCCATGTGTGTGCCACTGGCCGGTTCGCTGATCGTCAGCCGGGTGCCGGTGGCCGACTCCGTGGGCATGGCGTTCGCCGTCTCCGCGTCCTCCTTCTGCCCGCTGCTGGTCCTCGGCATCTGGTGGCGGCGGCTGACCCCGCCCGGCGCCATCGCCGGACTGCTGCTCGGCGGCGGCTCCGCGTTCCTGTCCGTCGCCATCACCGTCAGCGGCGCGGTCCGCCCGCCGGGCTGGCCGCACACCCTGCTCGCCTGGCCCGCCGTCTGGTCGGTGCCGGTCGGCTTCCTCGCGATGATCCTGGTGTCCCTCGCCACCCCCGGCCGGATACCCCCCGGCACCAACGCCGCCATGACCCGCTTCCACCTGCCCGAGGCCCTGACGTCGGGGAGGCACCGATGACCGGCGCCGGATACGCCGTACTCGTCCTGCTCGCCCTCCTGCTGCTCGCTGCCGGATTCCTGCTCGGCCGGCGCACCGCCCGGCCCGTCCGCACCAGCGACGTCGGAACCCCCGTCGAGCACGCCACCTTCGAGACCCTGCACACCGCCTCGCTCGCCGCACCCCCGCTGCGTGCCGGTCTCACCGAGGAGAGCGCCCGCAGATCCGCCCGCCGGCTGCGCTCCCTGCTCGGCACCGACGCGCTCTGCCTCACCGACCGCGACCGGGTGCTCGTCTGGGACGGCGAGGGCGAACACCACGGCCGCCACGTCATGGACCAGGTGCGGGCGCTCCTCGCCAGCGGCCGGGACACCGCCTTCCACAGCGACTGCGACGACCTGGACTGCCCGCTGCGCTGGGCCGTCGCCGTGCCGCTCACCGTCGACAACCGGGTGCTGGGCACGCTGATCGCCTACGCCCCGCGCGAGTCCGCGGTGCTGGCGCGGGCCGCCGGAGAGGTGGCCCGCTGGGTCTGCGTACAGCTGGAACTCGCCGAACTCGACCGTTCCCGCACCCAGCTCATCGAGGCCGAGATCAGAGCGCTGCGGGCCCAGATCTCCCCGCACTTCATCTTCAACTCACTCGCCGCCATCGCCTCGTTCGTCCGCACCGACCCGGAACGGGCCCGCGAACTCCTGCTGGAATTCGCCGACTTCACCCGCTACTCGTTCCGCAGCCACGGCGACTTCACCACCCTCGCCGACGAGCTCCACTCCATCGACCAGTACCTGGCACTGGTACGGGCCCGCTTCGGCGAACGGCTTCTGGTCACCCTCCAGGTCGCCCCCGAGGTGCTGCCCGTCGCCCTGCCGTTCCTCTGCCTCCAGCCGCTCGTCGAGAACGCCGTCAAACACGGCCTCGAAGGAGCCGTCACCTCCAGCCGCATCACCATCAGCGCCCTGGACGCCGGCTCCGAGGCCGAGGTCGTCATCGAGGACGACGGCACCGGAATGGACCCGGAACGGCTGCGCCACATCCTGCGGGGCGAGGGCGGCCACTCCACCGGAATCGGACTGCTCAACGTCGACGAACGGCTGCGCCAGGTGTACGGGGACGACTACGGCCTGGTCATCGAGACGGGCATCGGCGCCGGGATGAAGGTCACCGTACGGCTGCCGAAGTACCGAGCCGGTGTCCACGGTTCCTGACCGGCCGGCCCGGTACCCGTCAGTGGAGATGGATCGCCAGATGCCCCAGCGGCAGCCCCAGCTGCCAGGCCGGCGTCCACACCTGGGCCACCTCCTCCGCGTCCGGCTCCTCGCCCGCCGGCTCCCGGGGCGGCGGAGCGATCGCGTCGAGGTCGGCCGCGAGCAGCTCGGTCTCCTCCAGCCACCGCCAGGCCGCGCGGGCCAGCGCCAGATCGGGATCCGGGCCGGCCGTCCCGCCCGCCGGGGCCGCGGCCGGCGAGCCCAGCCGCTCCCGGACCCAGCCGCACCACGTCGCCCCGTACGCCGTCAGCAGGCGCAGCTCGTCCAGCCGGGCCGCGGGCAGCGCGTCGGCCACCGAGCCGTCGGAGAGGAATATGGTGAGGGCCAGGGCGTCGCGCCCCGCGCGGTACTCCAGCGTGGACGGCTCCATCAGATCGCCGGTCCGCAGCAGTTCGTCGGCGATGTACTCCGCGTACATCCAGGCCATCGGGACCAGCAGGCCGCCCCCACCGGTTCCATCCTGACGCTCCGGGCGCATCCCGTCTCGCCTCTTTCTCTGTTCGGCACCGCGCTTCACGGAGCATTGAACCGGGGGAGCGCGCCCCGCGTGGCCAGAAGGACAGGATCCGTCACCACCGGATGCGTCGACGACACGAGGATGCGATGACCGCCGATCCCGGGGAGGGCCCGCACGTGCGCCATGTGCTGGGTGCCTACGTACTCGACGCGCTCACGCCCGACGAGACCTGTACGGTCTCCCGCCATCTGCAGTCCTGCGACCGCTGCGCCGCCGACTACGTGGAGGCCGCGGAGGCCGTCTCCCTGCTCGCCCTGCTGCGCGAGGACGATCTGCTGGAGTAGCCGGGGAGGTTGCGGGAGAGCTGGCGCAGCGCGTAGTAGGACCGGGACTTGACGGTGCCCGCCGGGATGCCGAGAGCCCGGGCGGTCTCGTCCACGGTGAGCCCGCGGAAGTACATCTGGACGAGGACCGCGCGGTGTTCCGGGCTGAGGGTGCGTACCGCATCGCGCACATCGAGCGCCGAGACCGTGGTCTCCGCGGTGTCGTCCCCGGCCGCCGTGGTCTCCAGCACGGCGTCGCAGACCTCGGTGGGCCGGGCCTGCCGGGAGCGGCGGGCGTCGATCGCGAGCCGCCGCGCGACGGTGAAGAGCCAGGGCCGCATCGAGTCGTACGCCGAGTCGAAGGCCTCCGGATGCTGCCAGGCCCGGACCAGGGTCTCCTGGAGCAGGTCCTCGGCGCGCTGCCGGTCGCCGAAGGTCAGACCGAGCAGGAAATGGAGCAGGGCGGGCCCGTGCTCCCGCTGGAGATCAGCGAGGGCCCGCTCGTCGGTCGTCGTGGTGGTCATCGTGAACGCCCTTCCCGCCGAGGTCCCTGCGGCTTCGCTGCCGACTGGCGTATACGAACGCATCGGGGCGCCGAGGAACAGGCGATGGGCGGTCCCGTGCGACGAGCGGTCGCACAGTGCGGCGAATGGTGCGGTGAACGGTCGGGCGGCGGCCGGCGCGGTGCGCGCGAGGGGGCCGGGCGGCCGCCGTCCGATGGACCGGTCAGCTCGTCCCCGGGCCCGTTCCGGGCGTCTTCGCCATGTTCGACTTCCGGTACGAGTAGCCGAAGTAGATGACCAGACCGATCAGGAACCAGACCACGAACCGCACCCAGGTCTGCCACTGGAGGAAGGTGATCAGCCAGATCGAGAACACCACCCCGAGGGCCGGGACGAACGGCATGCCGGGGGTACGGAAGGTGCGCGGCAGGTCCGGCTGCTTGTAACGCAGCACGATCACCGCGATGCACACCACGACGAACGCCAGCAGAATGCCGATGTTCGTCAGCTCGGCGGCCTCGCCGATCGGCAGGAAACCGGCGATCAGGGCCGAGGCCGCACCGACGATCCAGGTCACCCGGGTCGGCACGTGCCGGGTCGGGTGGGTCTTGGCGAACCACTTCGGCAGCAGTCCGTCGCGGCTCATCGAGAACCACACCCGGGTCACGCCGAGCATGAAGGTGAACATCACCGTGAGGATGCCGATGATCGCGCCCACCGCGACCACGTCGGCGAGCCCGCCGAGCCCCACCGACTTGAAGGCAGTGGAGAAGCCGGACTCCGGGTCGATGTCCTTGTAGCTCTGCATCCCCGTCAGCACCAGGCAGGCCGCCACGTAGAGGACCATGGAGATCGCGAGGGAGTAGAGGATCGCCCTCGGCATGTGGCGCTGGGCGTCCTTGGACTCCTCGGCCGCCGTCGACATGGCGTCGTACCCGAACACCGCGAAGAACACCGTGGCCGCACCGGTGAAGGCCCCGCTCACCCCGAACGGGAAGAACGGGTTGTAGTTGGCGGGGTTGATGTGGAACACGCCGACACCGATGACCAGCAGGACGACCAGGACCTTCAGGACGACCACGACGGTCTCGAACCGGGCCGCGTTCTTGATCCCGAGGGTGAGCAGGTACGCCACGAGCAGACAGAGCAGCGCGGCGAACAGGTCCACCTTGTGGCCGTCGCCGGTGCCGGGCGCGCCCAGCATCCACTTCGGCACATCGAGCCCCATCTCCCCGAGCAGGAAGCTGAAGTAGCCGGAGATGCCGATCGCGACCACCGCCACGATCGCCGTGTACTCCAGGAGCAGGTCCCAGCCGATGAACCAGCCCACCAGCTCGCCGAGCACCGCGTACCCGTAGGTGTAGGCGGAGCCGGCCTTGGGGATCAGGCCCGCGAACTCCGCGTAGCTGAACGCGGCGGCGGCACTGGCCACGCCCGCGATCAGGAACGAGAGCAGTACCGCGGGACCGGCGGTGCCGTTCGCCACCGTGCCGGCCAGGGTGAAGATGCCCGCGCCGATGATGCCGCCCACGCCGATGGCCGTGAGCTGCCACAGCCCGAGCGTTCTGGTGAGCTGGGTGGCGACGTCCGCCGCGGGCCCTTTCTCGTCGATGTGCTCGATCGGCTTGCGGCGCAGTACACCCTCGCCCACTCGGAGCCTTGCCATGAGTCACCTCTCCGCTGACGGCTGTCCCTGACGGACGCTCATGATGGCCCAGGCGGAGCCGGTGCGGAGGACGGCGTGCCGTCCGGCGGAGCGGAGGATTCCGCGACGTCTACGGGACCACCGTGACGGGCCAACGGCCCGCCTTGACCAGCCGGATCGCCACCGAGCCGACGAACCGGTGTCCGGCCGACTCCGAAGCGCCCACGACCACGGCATCCGCCTTCAGCTCGTCCGCCGCGGTCACGAGCCCGTTGTAGGGGTCGCCGCGGAAGGTGTGGAACTCCCAGCGCACATCCCATATGTCCTTCATCCGCCGGGTCGCCTCCCGGATCTCGCTCACCAGCCCCTCCGCGACCTCGCCGGTCGTATCGGCGATCGGCGCGCCGAGCGCGGCCCCCGCGGGCAGCACCGGCTGGACGTAGACGAGGGCAAGCATGGCGCCCTGGCGGCGGGCCAGCCCCGCAGCGTAGGCCGCGGCACGCATGGAGGAATCGGACCCGTCGAGGCCTGTGACGATCACTTTCGGACCGTCAGTGCCACGTTCGAACTTATGAGGCTGCGGTTCTGTCACGGCAGTGAGGCTATCCGCTGTCCGGGCCGACTCCGGAGCGGGCCGGGGCACGTTCTCGGCCGGGGCTGCCGGATGCCCTGCCGGGGGTCCCTCCATCGGGTGCACATCCGTCTGCGGCCGGTGTCGATGGCGGGGCCGGGACCGGGACCGTGCGAGCAGTTGGTCATGAAATGTGATCAGAGGCTGCCGGGGCGCAGGACGCTGCTGCGACTGGCCGCCGGACTCGGTACGGCCGCCGCCGTGCGCATGATCGTCGCGGATCCGGCCAGGACGCCGGCCCGGTACCTCGACCCGCCCACGGCCGGGGCGGCAGGGCCTCCCCAGGCCGTCCGGGCCCGGCCGGCCGGCTACCGCCTCCAGCCCATGACGGCCGGTACCCCGAACCGCTTCCGCCCGGCGGCGCCGCCGGTCCGTACGAGGCCGATCGAGGAACTGCCCGAGATCGGCCAGGCCATGGTGCTCACCTTCGACGACGGGCCGGACCCGCTCTACACCCCGCACATCCTGGCGATCCTGCGCGAACACGATGTCCGCGCGATGTTCTTCCTCTGCGGAGAGATGGCCAACGACAACCAGGACCTGGTGCGGGCCATCGCCGAGGACGGGCACACCATCGGGAACCACTCCTGGACCCACCCGCTGGTCACCAAGCTCTCCCGGGCCGGTGTCCGCGACGAGCTCGGCCCCACCAGCGAGGTGATCGAGAAGATCACCGGCGCCGCGCCGCTCTGGTACCGGGCACCGTACGGAGCGTGGAACCGCAACTCCTTCGAGATCGGTGCCGCCATGGGAATGGAGCCCATGGCCTGGACCGTCGACACGCTGGACTGGACCGAACCCGGTGTCGGCACCATCGTCCGCCGGGTCCGGGAGGGTGCCGCCCCCGGTGTCGTCGTGCTGTCGCACGACGCCGGGGGCGACCGTTCGCAGAGCGTGACCGCACTGCGCCGGTACCTGCCCGAACTGCTCGACGACGGCTACCGGATCACGGTGCCCCGGCGTCGCTGAGCACGACCGGACCGGGCGCTTCGCCCCGGGCCTCGGCATGGTCGACGACCGCCGACGGGGAAGGGCGTACGGGTGGTGCCCCGGCGGCCCGGTCCATCGGGTGCGCCCGGCTGCGCAGGAGCCGCGAAATGCGCGGGGCCGACGATCCGGTGAGGGCCCGTCAGCGGCGGCGTTCCCGTCGATCCCGCCGGGACGGACACCAGCAGCCGGCCCGGCACGCCCGTCGCCCCGAGTCCCGTATCGGGACCCGGGGCGACTTCTCGGTCGGCACTGCCCCTGCCATCAGTGCGAACGGCTCTCCCTGCGACGGCGCGCCACCTGGACGGCGCCGGCGGCCGCTGCCACCGCCAACGCCGCTCCGGCGGCGATCTTCACGCCGTTCATCGTGCCGACGGCGTCGCCCGGCCCGCCTTGCGGACCGGCCGCTGCCACCGTGGAACGGGTGGTCGGTGCCGGAGCCGCGGCGATGGTGAGACCGGACTTCGCCGTGGAGTCGGACGACGTGCCGCAGTTGAACGTCACTTCGTAGGAGACGCCGGGTCTCGCGTCCCAGTCGACCGTGGCGCTGACGGAGCCACCCGCGGGAATGGTGACGGTGTCGAAGACGCCCGAGCCGGCGGTTGCGGTTGTGGAGCACCCCCGGGCGGCCAGGGTGACCTGGCTTCCCGGCGTGATCACCGACGGAGTGACGGTGAATCCGGTCGCGGAAGACGCGCCTCCTGACGTTTCGGCGTACGCGGTTGCGGACGGAGCGGTCAGGGCGAGAGCGGCGGCGCCGAGCAGGGCGACGGGTGCGACGCCTATTGCGCGCATGGATGAGTCCTCCGGATCCCCGAGGAGCACTTGCGGAACGAGTTTCCACAAAGCGTCAGAAATGCACCTCGACGCGCCAAACGCTAGGAGCCGTGCACAACGCTCGCGATCGGAGTGCGCCGCTCGGGCAACGGGTTCGCCCGAGCGGCGCACCGCCCGTGTTCCGGCGGACCGCTATCCGCCCGCCGCACGGGGGAACAGATCGAGGAACGGCGCCGCGGTGGCCGAGATCTCCCGGCCGAAGGGGGAGTCGAAGTCCCAGATCAGGAACAGCAGAAAGGCGATCAGAACACTGAAGAGGCCAGCCAGCAGGAGTTCGCGGAAGGTTCTGCGGATCTGCAGGGTGAACATCAGCCCCACGGTCACCAGGGCTCCGATGATCAGGCCGAACCAGACCACGCCCGGCATGGTCGCACCGGCGCTCTGCCCGCGTGCGCTGCGAGCGTCGTCGGCCGCGGCCACCTCGTCGACCAGTGGCTGATATGCCTGCCCCTCGTGGTCGTTCCTCGGCCGGTACTGGGTGACATCGGTGCGCACCTTGGCCAGTAGCCGGGTGCCCTCGTCGGTGAGGGCGCCGTGCTCGCTCATCGCCCGCCACTCGTCGTGGACGACGTGGTGGACGTAGGCATCGACATCGGCGCGGATGCGAGAGCGCACATCGGCCGGGTAGACGGCTGAGCGGACACTCACCTCGTGCAGTGCCTGGGCCTCCTGACGTACGTATTCCTGCGCGGCGCCGCGTCCCTCCCAGACGCCCGCGATGGCGAGGCCCAGCACGATCGCGTAGACCACGCCGATCATCATCGTCATGTACTCGATGACGTCAGGGGTCTCGGACGGGTCGTCGTCCTCTCCGATCCGGCGGTTGTTGAGCACGGCGATGGTCAGGACGACGGCGCTGGCCGCCGCCATGGCGAGGGCGAGAACAAGCCATTCCGACATGGTGATCCTCTGGAGGTCAGCGGGAGCGGGGACGCAGCACGGCGACGGCGAATACCGCGGGCGCCGTGATCAGCAGGGTGAGGTTGACCAGGGAGGTGCCGCGTCGCCCGACCTTGCGCGGTGGCTTGCGGTAGGTGGGCAGCGCCACGGGCCGGGGTGTGGGGCGTACGGACGGCGAGGGGGAGGGCGACGGAGGGGGTGTGGGCGACGGCGTGGGCGTGGGCGACGGGGCGGGCGGTGGCGGCACGGGCGCCGGTTCGGCTCGCGGCGGTGCGGGCGGTGCGGGCGGTGGCGGTGGCGGAGGCGGCGGGGGAGGGGGAGGGGGTGGCGGAGGCGACGGCCGTGGGGTGCGGGGTGGCGTCGGCTCGGGAATCGGGCCCGCGTGGCAACTGCCGTCGCCCGACGTGGCGACCGACGAACTGCCCCCGTTCTCACCGATGGAGGCGTATGCGCAGCTGTCCGCGACGGCGGGCGCCGGGGCGGAGAGCAGCCAGAGAAGGGCGACGGCTGCCGTGAGCCGTCCTATGAGTGATCCGTACACGACCGGGAGCATGTTCCGGCCGGTCGCGGGACACGCGGGCAGTGGGTGTGTTTCGCCTGATGGTGGGGACCTGGGGTGTCGGGTGTTTGCCGCCGGGAGAGTGCCCCGGACCAGCGCGGACCCGGCGGGGACGGGACGGGTGCCCGACGCCGTGGGCGGCGCAGCGCCCCCGCGCAACTGGTGTGAGCCGTACGGAGGTTGACGCGGATCCCGGCCGGAACGGTGGACCGGACCTGTGCCGGCTCCCGTTCCACGACGCGGCCGGTCACGCGACCGGTCGAGCGAACGATGAAGCTCCCGTTGAAGCGTCCGATGAAGCGCCCGATGAAGCGCCCGTTGAAGTGACCGGGCATTGCCTCATTGGTAAAGAATGCTTCCAAAGGCGTCACGGCCAAGGCATTTGTCACCATCAATCGACCCGGTGGACTCAACTGCCGGGACATCGGCCGCCATCCGGTCCAGACCTAATCCCTGATGTGAAACCGGCTGCGTCACCGGATTCATCAACGGCCGGTACTGTGACGGCGCCTGGTGCCCGGCATCACCTCCGCCGGACCCGTTCGGGCGTCGAATGTCACACGCAGCGACGGCCTGGTTGCACACGCCACTGGTGTGTGACCAATAACGGACGGCTAATTTCCGTTTCCGCTCGCTCTCTTGGCAGCCGATCAGTAGCCTCTGGTCAACACTGACCATGAACATGGCCGGATCGCCGTGGCGACTTGTTGGAGACATTGATGGAGCGTCCCGCCTGGGCACCGCAAGGCATAGACATTTCGGTGCCGAGCGTGTCTCGCATGTACGACTTCTATCTGGGCGGATCGCACAATTTCGAGGTGGACCGGGAAGCGGCGCGCAAGGCCATGGAGTTCATGCCTGGACTCCCCAAGGTCATGCAGGCGAATCGCGCCTTTATGCGCCGAGCCGTGCGTTACGCGGTGAGCCAGGGCATCAGTCAGTTTCTGGACATCGGTTCGGGAATACCGACCTTCGGCAATGTTCACGAAGTCGCTCAGGCGGCCGACCCGGAGGCCCGGGTGGCGTACGTCGATCACGACCCGGTCGCGGTCGCGCACAGCCGGGCCGTACTCGAAGGAAACGGCCGGGCGGTGATCGCCGCCGCCGATCTGCGCCACCCGCAGGAGATCGTGAAAAGCCCGGAGATCACCGGACTGCTCGACCTGGACCGCCCGGTGGCCCTGCTGCTCGTCGCGGTGCTCCACTTCATCGAGGACTCCGACGACCCGCAGAGCGCGGTCGCCGAACTTCGCGAAGCACTCGCCCCCGGCAGCATCGTCGTCATGACCCACGCCTCGTACGAAGGTATTCCGCTCACCCGGGAAGAGGCGGGCGGCACGGTCGAGGTCTACAAGAACATCCGCAACCCCCTGGTCATGCGGTCCCGCACCGAGATCGCCCGCTTCTTCGAGGGGTGCGAGATGGTCGAACCCGGCCTCGTGTCGATGCCGCACTGGCGGCCGGACGCTCCGGTGGTGACGGAGCAGGAGGACCCATTCGCGTTCTCGGGCTTCGCGGGAGTGGGACGCAAGGCGTGAGCATCCCCGCCCAGTCGTCCGGTGTGCCGGACACGGAACCCGACGGTCCCGAGGACCGGCTCCGGAGATTCGCCACCATATGGAGCCGGGCCATCTTCCCCTCGACGGCCACCTCCTTGACGCGCACCGAGTTCGAACAGCATCTGCTGCCGCTGGCCCGCGATCTCAGCGACATCCTGCACGCCCGGCCCTTCGACGCGGCATCGGCGGGCGAAGTGGGCGCCGCTCTGGTCTCCGCGCACTGCACCGATCCGGACGCGCTCAGCAGCACGCTCGGCGTGATCGACTCGTATCTGGTGCTCTACTGCGGAAGCAACGGCGTGACGGCGTTGTCGACCGAGGACAGCAGGGCCCGCTGCGCCCGGATCCAGCACACCCTCGCGGGTGGCTTCACCCAGGCGCTGCGCGAGCGCACCCTCGCCGAACAGGAGGCCATCGCGCGTTCCGCGCTGACCGCCCGCACCGACGCCGAACACGCGCTGCACGCGACCGAGGCACGGTTCCGCGCCGTCTTCAAGGACGCGGCCATCGGTATCGGCATCGCCGACCTGGACGGCAATGTGCTGGAGGTCAACGACACCCTCACCCGGATGTTCGGCGGGCTCGACCACCATGTGCGCAGCCACAAGGTCAACGAGTGGGTCCACCCCGAGGACTCGCCGCACGTGTGGAAGTACTACGACGAGCTGGTGCGCGGCGAACGCGAGCACTACCGGGTCGAGAAGCCGTACTACCGCAACGACGGCACCGTGCTGTGGACCAATCTGACCGTGTCGCTGCTGCGTGACGCCGAGGGCGAGCCGCAGTACCAGCTGGCGCTGATGGAGGACACCACCGAGCGCCGGCTGCTCAATCTGCGGCTGCGGTACGAGGCCACCCACGACGCGCTCACCGGCCTGCCCAACCGGACGCTGTTCTTCGAGCGGCTGGAGAAGGCACTGTCCGCCGAGGACGGCAGCCGCTTCGGCCTCTGCTACCTCGACCTGGACGGCTTCAAGGCGATCAACGACAGCCTCGGCCACGCGTCGGGGGACCGGCTGCTGGTCGAGGTCGCCGACCGGCTGCAGAGCTGTGCGACCGCGCCCGGCGAGATGGTCGCGCGGCTCGGCGGCGACGAGTTCGTGGCCCTGACCACCGGACGCGAGACCGAGACGGAGGTCGTCGAACTGGCCTGCCGCATCCTCGGCGTGCTCGGCACCCCGATCCGCCTGGACGGCCGTGAGCTGACCGTACGGGGCTCCATCGGGGTCGTGGAAGGGCCCGCCCGCGAACGCAACGCCGCCGAGGTGCTGCGCAGCGCCGACATCACGATGTACCGGGCCAAGTCGGCGGGCGGCAACCGGTTCGAACTCGCCGATGCCGAGGCCGACGCCCGCGCCATCACCCGGCACGGGCTGACCACCGCGCTGCCGGCCGCCCTGGAACGCGGTGAGTTCTTCATCGAGTACCAGCCGCTCGTCCACCTCGGCGACGGCACGGTGCACGGTGCGGAGGCGCTGGTGCGCTGGTGCCACCCGCAGCACGGGGTGCTCGGCCCGGACCGGTTCATCCCGCTCGCCGAGCACACCGGACTGATCGTGCCGCTGGGCCGCTGGGTGCTGGAGGAGTCCGTACGGCAGGCCAACGTCTGGCAGCAACGGCACACCGACGGCGGCCCGCTGCGGATCAACGTCAACCTCTCACCGACCCAGCTGCACCATCCGCGGCTGGTCGCCGAGACGGTCGACGTGCTGGAACGCTCGGGGCTCGAACCCGGGGCGCTCTGCCTGGAGGTCACCGAGTCCGCGCTCATCGGCGCGGACGACGACCTGCTCAAGCCGCTGCGACAGCTGGCCGAAATGGGGGTCGACATAGCGCTCGACGACTTCGGCACCGGGTACTCGAACCTGGCGAATCTGCGCCGGCTGCCGGTGAGCGTGCTCAAACTGGACCGTTCCTTCACCATGGGCATGCAGCAGCATCCGGCGGACCCGGTCGATCTGAAGATCGTCGAGGGCATCGTCTCCCTGGCGCACAGCCTGGACCTCGCGGTCACGGTCGAGGGCGTGGAGACCGGCGCCCAGGCCGAGCAGCTGCGCAAGCTGGGCTGCGACACGGCGCAGGGCTGGTACTACGCCCGGCCGGGCGCGCCGGACCGGATCCACTCGCTGCTGCTGGCCGACGCGGTGTGAGGCGGGGCGGGCCCCGCGCCCGCCCCGCTCCCGCTTTCGCCGGACGGGCCGGCTCAGGCCCGTCCGGCGGCGAGCAGCACCTTCTGCAGCTCGCGCGCCGCGCGCGGCGGAGCCACGTCGCTGCGGTGCGCGAGCGCGATCGTGCGCCGCAGCCCCGGACGGGCCAGCGGGGTGGTCCGCAGTCCGTGACCGGACCGGACGGCCACCATGCTCGGCACCACCGCGATCCCGAGCCCCGCCCGGACGAAGCCGAGCACGGCGTCCATCTCGCCGCCCTCCACCGTGAACGACGGCTCGAAGCCCTCGGCCCGGCAGGCGGCGACCGTCAGCTCCCGCAGGTCGTACCCGTGCCGGAACATCACCAGCGGTGCGCCCTGGAGATCGGCGATCCGTACGCTCCCGCCCCGGCCGGGCCGCGGGGCCCGCGCGGACGACACCACGACCAGGTCCTCCTGGAGCAGCTCCACCGTCGTGAGCGCGGGAGACGCGGCGGGCAGCGGCAGCACCACCAGCGCGAGGTCGAGCGCGCCGCGCGCCAGCTCCCGTACCAGGTCGAGCGAGCCACCCTCCTCCAGCAGCAGCTGGATCCCCGGATGCCGGTCGTGGAAGGCGCGCAGCACGTCGGGGAGCAGACCGGTGCAGAGGCTGGGGGTGGCACCGAGCCGGACCCGGCCCCGGCGCAGCTGCGCCAGCTCCTGCACCTCGTGGCGTGCGGTGTCCGCGTCCGCGAGGATCCGGCGGGCCAGCGGCAGCAGGGCCTCGCCCGCGTCGGTGAGCGTGATGTTGCCGCGCGCCCGGCTGAACAGCTCGGCCCCCAGCTCACTCTCCAGCGCCCGGATCTGCTGGGAGAGCGAGGGCTGCGAGACATGCACCTCCTCGGCGGCACGGGTGAAGTGCCGGGTCTCGGCCACGGCCACGAAATACATCAGCTGCTGGAACTGCATACGTCCACCTCGATCGGCCATGATAGTCCAAGCCTATGAACATGAGCCATTCCATGACTTGGACTGATGGGGTGGATCGGTCCTAGCGTCGTGTCCATGGCATTGGCAACCCGGACGGACCGACGGCCGTCCATGACGCGTACGCTCTGGGACTCGTCCCTCGGCAAGAAGACGGTCATGGCCGTGAGCGGCCTGATCATGCTCCTCTACTTGGTCGTCCACATGATCGGCAACCTGAAGATCTTCTTCGGGTCCGGCGAGTTCAACCATTACGCGCACTGGCTGCGGACCATGGGCGAGCCCTTCCTGCACTACGAGTGGGCCCTGTGGATCGTCCGCGTCGTGCTCGTCGCGGCAGTCGTGCTGCACGCCGTCTCCGCGTACCAGCTGAGCCGCCGCGACATCAGGGCGCGCCCCGCCAAGTACGTGCACAGGAAGCCACGCGCCGGCTATGCCACCCGCACCATGCGCTGGGGCGGGATCATCCTCGCCCTCTTCGTCGTCTGGCACATCCTCGACCTGACGACGGGCACCGCGCACCCCGGCGGATTCCAGTCCGGGCACCCGTACCAGAACGTCATCGACACCTTCTCCACCTGGTACGGCAACACCGTCTACATCGTCGCCATGCTCGCCCTCGGACTCCACGTCCAGCACGGCTTCTGGAGCGCCGCCCAGACCCTCGGCGCGGGCAACGCCACCCGTGACCGGGTCCTCAAGACCATCGCCAACGCCCTCGCCGCGGTGCTGACGCTGGGCTTCATCTCCATACCCGTCGCCGTCATGACCGGAGTCGTGAGCTGACATGACCGACTACTCGCACTACGAGACCGGCGCGCCCATCGCCGACACCAAGGCCCCCGAAGGCCCCATCGCCGAGCGCTGGGACACCCGCCGCTTCCAGGCCAAGCTGGTCAACCCGGCCAACCGCCGCAAGCACACCGTCATCGTCGTCGGCACCGGCCTGGCCGGCGGCTCGGCCGGTGCGACCCTGGCCGAACAGGGCTACCACGTCGTCCAGTTCTGCTTCCAGGACTCGCCCCGCCGCGCCCACTCGGTCGCCGCCCAGGGCGGCATCAACGCCGCGAAGAACTACCGCAACGACGGCGACTCGATCCACCGGCTCTTCTACGACACCGTCAAGGGCGGCGACTTCCGCGCCCGCGAGTCCAATGTCCACCGGCTCGCCCAGATCTCCGTCGAGATCATCGACCAGTGCGTCGCCCAGGGCGTCCCCTTCGCCCGCGAGTACGGCGGCCTCCTCGACAACCGCTCCTTCGGCGGCGTCCAGGTCTCCCGCACCTTCTACGCCCGGGGCCAGACCGGACAGCAACTCCTGCTCGGCGCCTACCAGGCGCTGTCCAGGCAGATCTCCGCGGGCAACGTCGAACTGCACGCCCGCACCGAGATGCTCGACCTGATCGTCGTCGACGGCAAGGCCCGCGGGATCGTCGCCCGCGACCTCGTCACCGGGAAGATCGACACATACTTCGCCGACGCGGTCGTGCTGGCCAGCGGCGGCTACGGCAACGTCTTCTACCTGTCGACGAACGCCATGAACTCCAACGCCACCGCCGTCTGGCGCGCCCACCGCCGCGGCGCGTACTTCGCCAACCCCTGCTTCACCCAGATCCACCCCACCTGCATCCCGCGCACCGGCGACCACCAGTCCAAGCTGACCCTGATGAGCGAGTCGCTGCGCAACGACGGCCGGATCTGGGTCCCGAAGGCCAAGGGCGACGACCGCCCCGCCGGCGAGATCCCCGAGGACGAGCGCGACTACTACCTGGAGCGCATCTACCCCGCCTTCGGCAATCTGGTGCCCCGGGACATCGCCTCCCGCGCCGCGAAGAACGTCTGCGACGAGGGACGCGGCGTCGGCCCCGGCGGCCAGGGCGTCTACCTGGACTTCGCCGAGGCCATCCAGCGGATGGGCCGCGACAAGGTCGAGGAGAAGTACGGCAACCTCTTCGACATGTACGCGCAGATCACCGCGGAGAACCCGTACGAGACCCCGATGCGGATCTACCCGGCCGTGCACTACACGATGGGCGGTCTCTGGGTCGACTACGACCTCCAGACCACCGTCCCGGGCCTCTTCGCCATCGGCGAGGCCAACTTCTCCGACCACGGTGCCAACCGGCTCGGCGCGTCCGCGCTGATGCAGGGCCTCGCCGACGGCTACTTCGTCCTCCCGTCGACGATCAACGACTACCTCGCCCGCAATCCGCACCACGAGCCGGTCGACGCCTCGCACCCCGCCGTCGAGGAGGCCGTCGCCGACACCGAGGACCGGCTGAACCTGCTGCTCGCCGTCGACGGCGACCGCACCCCGGACTCCTTCCACCGCGAGATCGGCGAACTCATGTGGGAGTACTGCGGGATGGCCCGCACCGAGGACGGACTGCGCACGGCGCTCGAACGCATCCCGCAGATCCGCGAGGAGTTCTGGCGCCGGATCAAGGTCCCCGGCACCGGCGACGAGTTCAACCAGTCGCTGGAGAAGGCCAACCGCATCGTCGACTACCTGGAGCTCGCCGAGCTCATGTGCCTCGACGCACTGCACCGCGCCGAGTCCTGCGGAGGCCACTTCCGCGAGGAGTCGCAGACCCCGGACGGCGAAGCCGCCCGCCGGGACGAGGAGTTCTCCTACGCCGCCGCCTGGGAGTTCTCCGACACCGGCCGGGCCCCCGTCCTGCACGAGGAAGACCTCGTCTTCGAGTACGTCCACCCCACTCAGCGGAGCTACGCATGAAGCTCACCCTGCGCGTCTGGCGCCAGAAGAACGCCGACGCACCCGGCGCCATGTCCACCTACGAGGTGGACGGCATCTCGCGGGACATGTCTTTCCTGGAGATGCTCGACACCCTCAACGAGGAACTCATCCTCGCCGGCGACGACCCCGTCGCCTTCGACCACGACTGCCGCGAGGGCATCTGCGGCGCGTGCAGCCTCGTCATCAACGGCGACGCCCACGGCCCCGAGCGCACCACCACCTGCCAGCTCCACATGCGGTCCTTCGAGGACGGCGACACGATCGACATCGAACCGTGGCGCGCCTCGGCCTTCCCGGTCGTCAAGGACCTGGTCGTGGACCGCTCGGCCTTCGACCGGATCATCCAGGCGGGCGGCTACATCTCCGCCCCGACCGGCACCGCCCCGGAGGCACACGCCACCCCGGTGCCCAAGCCGGACGCCGACTTCGCCTTCGAGCACGCCGAGTGCATCGGCTGCGGCGCCTGCGTGGCGGCCTGCCCCAACGGCTCGGCGATGCTCTTCACCTCGGCCAAGGTCAACCACCTCAACGTGCTGCCGCAGGGCGCCCCGGAGCGCGAGACCCGGGTCCTCGACATGGTCGGCCAGATGGACAGCGAGGGCTTCGGCGGCTGCACGCTCACCGGCGAGTGCGCCACCGCCTGCCCCAAGGGCATCCCGCTGCCGTCGATCTCGGCCATGAACAAGGAGTGGCTGCGCGCCACCCGCAAGGTGCGCCGCTAGGGCCGCAAGGGGCACTGGAGCCGCTCGTCCGGGGCGAGGGGCCCGGGCGGCCCCGTTGCCGGGGCCGCCCGGTGACTACACGGCCGGCGTGGCCTTCGCGGAAGCGTCCGGCAGCGGCTGCCCGAGCCGCTCCAGGAGACCGGTGGCTTCGGCACGGTACCGGGCGACCGACGCCATCTTGATGTCCTCGTACCCCCGCACCATGTCGGGCAGTTCGGCGAGTTCGACGGTCAGGGCGTGGTTGTCCGGACCCAGTTCCAGGCACGCCCGGGCGATCATGTCCTCGTACTCGACGACCAACGCCCGTTCGACCCGGCGCACCCGGGCGGCACCGAACGGGTCCAGCCGGGTGCCCCTGACATGGCGCATCGCCGCGAGGGCACGGAAGACGGGCTTGAACCACGGGCCGAGCACGATCTTCCGTTCCATCCCGAGCGCCCGGAGCACGGGCGGGTGCAGGCGGTAGGACATCCGGGCGCCGTCCCCGAACCTCGCCCGTACTTCCCGCTCCACGGCCGGATCGAGGGACAGGCGCGCCACCTCGTACTCGTCCTTGTAGGCCATGAGCTTGTACAGGTGACGGGCCACCGCCTCGGTCAGCGCGGTCGAGCCGGGGACCCGCTCGGCCTCGATCCGGCGCACCCGCTCGACGCCCTCGGCGTACCGCGTCGCGTAGGCCGTGTTCTGGTAGCCGATGAGATCCGGCACCCGGACCTCCAGCAGGCGCCGGAGCTCCGATTCCGCGGCGGTGTCCACCAGCGCGATCACACCGCGTGCCGCGGCGGGGGCGGCCGGCTCCGGCGCCGGGGAACGGCCCTCGCGCTCCAGGGCCGCGGCGAAGCCGGCGGGGTCGCCGACGGCCTGCCGGCCGAGCCGGAATGCCTTGAGGTTGTCCTCGACCCGCACTCCGTTGAGGGTGATCGCCTCCTCGATGGACTCCGCGGGCAGCGGCAGCGCACCGGTCTGGTAGGCCGCCCCGGCGAGCAGCAGATTGGCGAACTGGTCCTCACCCAGCAACGAGTTGGCCAGCTGTCGCGCGTCGAGGAAGACGGCCCGGTCGGCCACTGCGCGAATGCGTTCCTTGATCGGTTCGACGGCGGGGAACGACACCGTCGTGTCGGTCACCATGTGTCCGGTCGGAACCTCCGCCGTGGAGACGACCGCCACTGTTCGCGCCGGGGTCGCGGCGGACAGCTGAGCAGGGTCCGCGGCGACCAGCAGGTCGCAGCCGAGATAGAGATCGCACTCCTCGTCGGCCGCCTTGTTCGACTGCGCCACCGGCTCCCGGGTGATCTTGATGTCGGAGACCACCGCACCGCCCTTCTGCGCCAGGCCGGTCTGGTCCAGGGCCCGGACGTGACGGCCGGCGAGTGACGCGGCGGTGCTCAGAATCTGCGCCAGGGTGATGACTCCGGAGCCGCCCACCCCGGTGATGCGCGTGGTGTGCGAGGCGGGCTCGCCGCCCGGCGGCTCGGGGAGAGCCGTGGCGTCCGGCATCGGCACCGGGGTGAACGCCGCTCTCCCCTTGGCGGGGACGACGGTGAGGAACGAGGGGCAGTCGCCCTTCAGACAGGTGAAGTCCTTGTTGCAGGAGGACTGGTCGATCCGGGTCTTGCGTCCGAACTCGGTGTCGGCGGGCTGGACCGACAGACAGTTGGACTTCTGCCCGCAGTCCCCGCACCCCTCGCAGACCCGCTCGTTGATCACCACCCGTTCTACCGGGTCCGCCGCCAGCCCGCGCTTGCGCTTGCGGCGGAGTTCGGTGGCGCACTCCTGGTCGTGGATGAGCAGGGTCACGCCGGGAACCTGCGCGAGGGTCTCCTGCGCCTCGGTCAGCCGGTCGCGGTGCCACACCTGAACGCCCTTGGGGAGCTTCACCCTCCGGTAGCGCGAGGGGTCCTCGGTGGTGACGATGATCCGCCCGACCCCCTCGGCGAGGAGCGCCGAGCAGATCGCCGGCACGGGCATGACGCCGACGGGCCGCTGCCCGCCGGTCATGGCGACCGCCGAGTTGTACAGCAGCTTGTAGGTGATGTTCACCCCGCCGGAGACCGCCGCCCGGACGGCGAGACTGCCGGAGTGGTGGAAGGTGCCGTCCCCCAGGTTCTGGATGAGGTGCTTCCGTTCGAGGAACGGCTCCATGCCGATCCACTGGGTGCCCTCGCCGCCCATCTGCGTCATGCCGATCACGTCTCCGGCCTGGGCCGGGTCCATCAGCGTGACCATGGCGTGGCAGCCGATCCCGGCACCGACGGTGGATCCCTCGGGTGTCTGCGTCGAGACGTTGTGCGGGCAGCCGGAGCAGAAGTAGGGCGTACGGGTCAGCAGTGGCAGCCGCACGCGGTGGGGTCGCGGCCGGGAGTTCTCCGACCAGCGCCGTACGGTGGGGAAATCGCCGATGGACACCAGCCGGGCAGCGAGCCGGGCGGCGATCAGATCGGGGCCCAGCTCACCGTCCCCGGGGATGAGCACGCTGCCGTCGGGCGCGCGCTTTCCGGAGACGGCCGGCATGGCGGCCCTCCCGTAGAGCAGGTCCTTGACCGCGGTCTCGATCAGCGGACGCTTCTCCTCCACCACGATGATGTGGCTGAGACCGGCCGCGAACCGTTCCACCACCGACGGTTCGAGCGGGTGAATCATGCCGAGGTGGAGCAGCCGGATCCCGCGCCGCTCCAGTTCGGTGTCGTCGAGTCCGAGGATGCGCAGGGCCTGGCGAAGGTCGAGGAAGGTCTTGCCGGGGGCGATGATGCCGACGCGGTCGTCCGGGCCCTGCCGGGTGATCCGGTTGAGGCCGTTGGCAGCGGCGTAGCGGCGGGCGATCTCCAGCCTGACGCCGTCCCGGCTGCGCTCCAGCTCGCCGAGCGTCGGCTGCACCATATGGGCGGTCACCCGGTGCCGGTACGGTGTGTCACCGGCCGTCGGCGCGGGCGCGAGGGGCGAGACGCGCCCGGCCCGTACGTCGACGGTGCCGGAGCCGTCGGCGACGGCGGTCACGATCTTCAGGGCGACCCACAGCCCGCTGGCACGGGACATGGCCACGCCGTGCAGTCCGAAATCGAGGGCTTCCTGCGGGTCCGACGGGTAGAGGGTGGGGATCCCGAGGTCGGCCAGGAGCAGTTCGGATGCTCCGGGCACGGTCGAGGACTTGGCGGCCGGGTCGTCGCCGACCAGGGCGAGTACGCCGCCGTCGGGGTGGGTGCCCATCAGGTTGGCGTGCCGGATGGCGTCCGAGGCCCGGTCCAGGCCGGGGGACTTGCCGTACCAGATGCCCGTGATGCCGTCGATCCGCTTGTCCGGCTGCATCGCGGCCAGCTGTGTGCCCTGGACCGCGGTGGCGGACAGTTCTTCGTTGACCCCGGGGCGGAAGAGGATGTCGTGCGCGTCGAGTTGTGACCGGCAGCGTTCGAGTTCC
The DNA here is from genome assembly GCF_040634135.1 of Streptomyces sp. NPDC007164. NCBI lineage: Bacteria > Bacillati > Actinomycetota > Actinomycetes > Kitasatosporales > Streptomycetaceae > Streptomyces > Streptomyces sp. NPDC007164. The sequence continues at coordinate 40,611 of NZ_JBEYFB010000028.1, read as the reverse complement.
ATGTCGTAGCCGGCCAGGGGCGACCCCTCGTACCCGGACACGAAACCGGCGGTGCTGCGGTCGGCGCGCAGGTCCGACCGGCGCAGGTCGAGCGGGAGCCTGGCGAGTGCCTGGATCCCGGTGAGATGAAGGGTGCCCTCCTCACGCGTGAATCGGTCCTGGAGCGTGGGCCGTGCTGTTTTCTGAGTCACCACGTGCTTTCCTCCGAAGGTGCATCGGTGGTCCGCAGCGCCGGTCCTTCGGGAGGCCCCCGAAGGACCGGCGCTGCGCGAACCATCCGGCTCGAAGCGGTTATGCGGACCGGGGCGAGGCGTCCGGTACTTCGCAGAGGGCGGTGCCGAGCGACAGGGGCGAGCCGTCGCCGCTGCGCCACGCGATGTGGCTGTCGGGGCGTACGAGGACGGCTCCGTCCTCGGTGATCCCGAGGCGTTCCAGAAGGGAGTCGTCGACGACGGTGATGTCCCGGCCCACGACGACCGTCCGGGCCGGAACCTCACCGGCCGTCTCCGCGAACGCCGCTGCCCACTGCGCGCCGGCGGGCCCCGTGATCAGCGTGAAACCCGGGAAGAGGAGATCGAGCGTCGACAGCAGGGCACCGTCGCGTTCGACCCAGGCGTGCGGGAGCCGTGCCCCGAGCACCGGGGCGGGTGAGTACTCCGTCGCCGGGAGCGGGCCACTGCTCTCCCTTTCCGCGCGCCCGCCGGCTCCGTAGACGTATCCGATCTCCTGGCCGAGGGAGTCGAAATGCGGCCGCTGCGGAGGGATGGCCGCCGCGAGCCGCCGGCGCTCGGCCGCGGCGATCTCCGGGTTCGGGCTTTCGAGCCGGGCGGCGATGCCGGCCGTGTCCGGCCCGATCCCCGCCTCGGCCATCTTCGTCGCGTTGCGGACGCTGTGGCGGGCGTTGTCGACGGCGACCGGGCGGCGTTCGCTCTCGTAGCTGTCGAGTACGGATTCGGGAGCCCACCCGCCCAGCACCGCGGCGAGCTTCCACCCGAGGTTGTCCGCGTCGGCCAGACCGGTGTTCATGCCCAGACCGCCGGTCGGGGGGAACTGGTGGGCGGCGTCGCCCGCGAGGAAGACCCGGCCGCTCCGGTACCGGTCGGCGGTCCGCGCCGCCATCGTCCAGGGGCCCACGGACCGGATGTCCACCTCCAGTTCGGCCACACCGACGGCCTCCCGGATGATCCGGGCACACCGTTGGGGCGAGTAGTCCCCGGGCGACTCGGTGGCCGGATCGAAGCTCCGCTGGAACGTCCATCTGCGGACACCGTCCATCCCGATGAACACACCGGGGGAGGTGGTGTTGATGGCCCAGATGAGCAGGGCCGGATCCGCCTCGGTCCAGGGGGACAGGTCCGCGTGGAAGTAGATGTTCAGCTGATGGCCGAGGACCGGCGAGCCCTCGGTCGTGATGCCGAGTGCCTCCCGCAGGCCACCGGCCGCCCCGTCCGCGGCAACGGCGTAGCGGGCACGGAGCGTCTGTTTCCGCTGCCCGCTCTCCACGGTGACATCGACCGCGTCGCCCCGGTCCGCGATGTCGAGGACCGTGGTGTCGTAGCGGACGGTCGCCATGCCCTGCGCGAGGACCGCGTCGAGCAGGTGCTGCTGTACGCGGTCCTGGGCGCAGGAGGTAATCATCTCGGGGGAGGCGTCGATGCGCCGGAGTATCTGCTCGCCGTGCCCCTCGCCCATGCTGATCCGGCCGAGTCCGGAACCCGAGAGGGTCTGTTTCCACTGGATGTTCAGCGCCCACCTGGGGTCCACCGAGTCCTTGCGGACCGCGTCCGCGATTCCCCAGCTCCGCAGCAGTTCCATCGACCGGGTGTTGACGACATGGGCACGGGGATGCGGATTGACGCCTCCGTACTGTTCGCACACGACGCTGGGCACGCCGTGCCGGCCCAGCACCAGCGCCGTGGCCAGTCCGACGGGACCGGCGCCGACGACGACCACGGGGGTGTCGGTGGCCGTCATGAGCGCTTGACCAGCTCGGCGAAGGACTCACCGGACTCGAAACGGCGGACCAGCGCGTCGGGGTCGAAACGGGTACCGATCGGATCTTCCTCGAAGGCACCCGAGGCGAACCACTCGTGGAGGGCCTCCTCGGTGGCGAAGTTGTCGATCTGGAGTTCGATGTGATTGCCGTCGGGGTCCTCGAAGTACATCGAGGTGGTCGGACCGTGGTTGACGCACCAGAAGGGGTGGATCCCCTCCGCGTTCAGCCGCTGGTAGGTGCCGAGCAGATCCGCGAGCGTGCTGTACGTGAACGCCGCGTGGTGCAGGCCGGTGTGTCCTTCCCCCGGACGCTCCGAGGCTCCGGTCGAGATGAGCGCGATCCGGTGGTGTTCATCGTCGTACGTGAGGAAGGCCAGGGAATCGTTGGCGAAGGTGACGCGCCCTTCCAGGACGCGTACGTACCACTCGGTCATGGTTGTCAGCTGACCGGTCTTGAAAACGACATGGGCGAGTTTGCTCGGAGAAGCCATGGGAGCGACCTCCTGGTCGTAGGCATGACGCCTTCTTGTCTGGCATGCAAGAGCAGCATAGGCGCGTTCTTGTATGGCAGACAAGAGGGGGTCGCGTACGGGTCGTGAGGTGTCCGGAAGGTGACGTTCCGGCTGTCCAGGGACGCTCGGCTCGATGTCGCTCCTGCTCTGTGGGGCGTATGGGTGCTCGTTCCCTACTCCGTGGGGCGCGCGGGTGCTCGTTCCCTCATCCGCCGGTGCCGCAGCGTGCGGCCGCGGCCGCCGTGAGTGCCTCGGTCAGGAGCTGGACGACCTCCGCGGTGGGGCGGTCCAGGCGCCGGACGCTGACGAGCAGGCCCTCGAAGAGCACATGGGCGGTGTCCGCGATCAGGCCGACATCGGCGTCGGCCGGCAGTTCGCCGGTGATGGCGGCCAGCAGGCGCCCTTCGAGCCACTCCTGGATCTGCCCGTACGTTGCGGCGAGCGCCTCCGAGTCGCCGATCCGTTCGTAGGCCTCCCGGTGCAGCCCCCGGTACGGCTCCATGTCCAGCAGGAGCGCCACCAGTTCGCGCCGGGGATCCCCGGCGAGGTCCTCGTCGACCTCGATGTGTTCCCGCACCTGTGTGACGTAGTGATCGAGTGCGGCGGCGAAGAGGTCGTCCTTGGTGGGGAAGTACCAGCGCACCGCGTTGGCCGCGACGCCCGCGGCGCGCCCCACCTCGGCCAGGCTGGTCCCCTTGTATCCGCGGGTCGCGAAGAGCTCCCATGCGTGGTCGACCAGCGCGGCCTCGCGCTCGGCCTTCGGAATCTGCTGTCGATTGCGTGGCATGGTACGGAAGCCTATGCCGGGAGTGCCCCGCGCCTGCGGGCGGCGGGTGGCGCCTCGTGGCCTCCGGCTCACCTCTTGACTCTCGTACAAGATATCTCTTGACTTGGGGGCAAGAGAGCGTGGGCCGGTCGAACGAGGGAGTTCGTGATGCGTCTGTACAACACCGATCAAGGCATCGCCAGGGAGGACCGACCGGGGGAGCTGTCCCTGCTCGATCTGCCCTACGACGAGCTGGGCGCGCTGTTGCGCGGTCCCGGCGTCGTGGCGGCGCGATCGGCGAGGACGGTGCGCCGGGTCGCACTCGGCGAGGTGCGGGTCCTCGCGCCGGTTCGCCGTCCCGGCAAGGTTCTCATCGTCGGCCTCAACTACCGCAGCCACGCCGAGGAGGCGATGGAGATGCTGGCGGCGATGGGCAGGGGCCACGTCCGCATGCCGGAGGAGCCGAACTTCCAGGTGGTGGCCGGATCCGCGGTGATCGCGCCGTCGGAGCCGATCGTCCTTCCGGCCGTCGCGGCCGCCGAGGTCGACTACGAGGGCGAGGTGGCCGCGGTGATCGGCCGCACCGCCGCGGCTGTGGAGACGGCGGACGCCGGAAAATATCTTGCCGGTCTGACGGTCGTCAACGATGTCTCGGCCCGGGACATCCAGCGCCGCGCCATGTCCGGTGATCCGACCGCGTCCATCGGTGTCTCCAAGAGCTTCGACACCTTCAAGCCGCTCGGGCCCTGTCTGGTGACCGGGGACGAGTTCGCCGAGCCGTTCGACCTGCGCATCCGGACCCGGGTCAACGGTGAGCTGCGCCAGGACGACCGCACCAGCAGCCTCATCCATCGCCTGCCCGAGCTGATCTCGTTCCTCTCGCGGTATCAGACCCTTGAGCCGGGCGATGTGATCTGCACCGGCTCGCCGCGCGGTGCGGGCGTCTTCTCCGACCGCTTCCTGCGGCCCGGCGACCTCGTGGAGGTCGAGGTGGAAGGCATCGGATCGCTGCGCAGCGGCGTGCTGGCGGCCTGAACGCCGAACCGCCCGGGAAGCGGCCCCGGCGCGGTGCCGTTCCCGGTTCCGGAGGCCGCCCGCCTCCGGAACCGGGAAGTCCCGGACGGCTCGCGGGGTCAGGAAGTCACGGAGAGGTCGTCCGCGTACACCGTGCCCTGCCCGTACCAGCCGTGCAGGTAGACGGTCACCTTGCCGGTGGAGCCGGTGGTGAAGGCGGCCGACTGCTTGGCGTAACCGCTCGACGAGCCCCAGACGCTGGCCGTGGCGTCGCCCCGCACGCCGAGGTAGCCGTAGCTGCCCTGCACCCAACCGCTCAGTGTGTACTTGGTGTCGGGTGACAGGGTGAGTGTCTGCGCGCATTCGCCGGACTGCGACGCGGTGGCCGCCGCGGCGAGTGCGTGCGTACCGCCGTGCACCGGGGTGGAGACGACCGAGCCACCGGACTCGCAGGTCCAGGGGCCGAGCGAACCCGACTCGAAGTCACCGTTGACCAGGGCCCCGGTGCCGCCGCCCGGGCCCGACACCGTGAGGGTGAGGGCCGACGCGTGGCTGAGCGTGCCCGCCGTGCCGGTCACCTCGATCCGGTACGTGCCGGGGGCGGCGGACGCCGAAGCGGCGACCGTCAGCTTCGACGTCCCGCCCGCGGTGACCGAGGTCGGGCTGAGCGTCACCGTCACACCGGCGGGCGCCCCGCTCGTCGTCAGCGCCACGGTCTTCGCGTTGCCGGAGGTGACCGCGGTGTTCACCGTCGCCGTCGTGGAGCCACCGGGGGCGACCGTCGCCGAACCCGGGGCCACGGCCACCGAGTAGTCGTCCGTCACCGGACCGGTGCCGCCGCCCGTGAACGGGGCGAAGGTGTGGGTGAAGTACCAGGTGTCCTGCGCGATGCCGGAGCAGGTGTCGCTGCCCCCGGTGCCGGGGCAGCCGCCGTTGTCGCGCTGGAGTGCCCAGAACGACAGGGTGCTGAGGCCCTTGCCCACGGCCCAGTTGTAGACCGAGGTGGCATCGGCCGTGGTGAACGTCTCGGCCGGGCCGTAGTCGTCGATGCCCGGCATCTCGATGATGCCGGTCATGCCCCACAGCTGGGCGTCGGTCTTCGACGGGTACAGATCGGCCAGCTGGTCCTTGAGCCCGGTGATCGCCGTCTGGGTGTCCTGAGCCATGTTGTGCGAGGCGCCGTCGTAGTAGTCGAAGGTCATGAGGTTCACGACATCGACCTTGGCGCCGTTGGACACCGCGTTCTCCAGCACCGCGAGACCGCTGTCGGCCAGACCGCTCGTGGTGGTGGGCAGGGTGTACGAGATCTGCACCGAGCGCCCGTTGGCGGCGGCCCAGTCCTGCACCTTCTTGATCGCCTTGTTGCGGCGGTCGATCCCGGCGCTGTTCTCCAGCGATTTGTCCTCGATGTCCATGTCGAGACGGGACACGTCGTAGGTCGTGATGACCTTCTCGTAGGCCGCCGCGATGGAGTCGACACTCGTACAGCTGTCGGCGATCTCGGTGCCGCCGTTGTCGGCCGTGTAGCCGCCGAAGGACGGGATCACATCGCCGCCGCGGGACCGCATGGTGGTGAAGTCGGCGCCGAACTCGGACTGGGCGATGGGAGTGCCCGAATCGCCGTTCCAGTAGGGGGTGCAGGAACCGCGGGTCTCCGTCTGGATGAAGGCCATGGTCAGGTACTTGGCGCCGGACGCCTGCGAGAGCGCGGCCGGGCTGTCGCCGTTCCACGCCTCGAAGTACGGGGCGAAGACGTGCGCGGGCAGGGGAGTGGCGGCGGTCGCGGCGGCCTGTGCGCCGGCGCCCGATCCGAGGATCAGACCTGCGGACGCGACGACGGTGGCCAAGGCGCTCAGGACGGCGCCGACTCTTCTTGGACGTCTCATGGGGCAGCTCCCAGCGGGGTGAGACAACGGGCGGATCGCGCGGCTCGGCCGCGCCCGTCGAGGGGCGCGGCCCGTTCCTGTGATTCCCGGCCGGGGTCACGTGCCGCACGGCGAGGAGCGGCCGTGAGGCATGCCCATAATTGGTCTGGACCAGATGACTGTCAATGTTCTTTACCGTTTCATTCCCCTTTGCTTGCCTGGACCAGCAACTCGCTTGGCAAGCGGGGGAGTTGGCGACGATCCGGCGATCAGTCGCGACGGAGTGCGGCCCGGAGGTACGGAGCCGTACGGCTCTGCGGCACCCGGGACACCTCCTCGGGCGTCCCCGCCGCCACGATCCGGCCGCCCCGGCCGCCGCCACCGGGGCCGAGGTCGATCACCCAGTCGGCGCCCGCGACCACCGCCATGTCGTGCTCCACGACCACCACCGTGCCGCCCGCGTCGACGAGGCCGTGCAACTGCCGCATCAGCACCTCGACATCGGCGGGATGCAGCCCCGTCGTCGGCTCGTCCAGTAGATACAGGGTGTGGCCCCGACGGGTGCGCTGGAGTTCGGTGGCGAGCTTGATCCGCTGGGCCTCACCGCCGGACAGCTCCGTCGCGGGCTGACCGAGCCGCAGATAGCCGAGCCCGACATCGAGCAGGGTCCGCAGACTGCGCCCGGCGGCCGGCGTACCCGCGAAGAACCCGGCCGCCGACTCCACCGTCAGATCCAGTACCTGCGCGATGTCCAGGCCCCGCAGCGTGACTTCCAGGGTCTCCGGGTTGTACCGCGCACCATGACAGTCCGGACAGGGCGCGTACGTGCTGGGCAGGAAGAGCAGCTCCACGGAGACGAACCCCTCGCCCTGGCAGGTCGCGCACCGCCCGCCCGCCACGTTGAAGGAGAACCGGCCGGCCTTGTAGCCGCGCTCCCGAGCGGTCTCCGTATCGGCGAACAGCTTGCGTACGACGTCGAAGAGCCCGGTGTACGTGGCCAGATTGGACCGGGGGGTACGGCCGATCGGCCGCTGGTCGACCTGGACGAGACGGTCCACCGCCTCCAGCCCCCGCGCCGAGGCGCACCAGGGCACCGGGCGCTCCGTGGCCGGGTTCTCCCCGGCACCGCCCTGCCGGTCGGCGAGCGCACCGGCCAGGACCTGACCGACCAGCGTCGACTTCCCCGACCCGGAGACCCCGGTGACGGCCGAGAAGACGCCGAGCGGGAACGCGGCGTCCACCCCCCGTACGTTGTGCCGCTCCACCCCACTGAGCCGCAGCCACCCGGAGGGCGCACGCACCTCCCGTACCGGCACGGGCTCTTCGTCGAAGAGGAAGCGTCGGGTGGCCGACTCCGTCACTTCCGCGAGCCCGGCCGGAGGGCCGCTGTGCAGCACCCGGCCCCCGTGCTCACCGGCCAGCGGTCCCACGTCGACCAGCCAGTCGGCCCGGCGCACCACATCCATCTGGTGCTCCACGACGAAGACCGAGTTCCCGGCCTCCTTCAGCCGTCCCAGCACCCCGAGCAGCGACTCGGTGTCCGCCGGGTGGAGACCGGCCGACGGCTCGTCCAGCACATAGACGACCCCGAAGAGGCCGGAGCGCAACTGGGTGGCCAGACGGAGCCGCTGCAGCTCGCCGGAGGAGAGCGTCGGAGCGGTGCGGTCGAGGCTGAGATAGCCGAGGCCGAGTTCGGTGACCGTCTCGATCCGGGCGAGCAGATCCGCCGTCAGCAACCGCGCCGTGTCGCTGCCGCCCGCGGTGCGCAGCAGCTCGGACAGAGAGGTCAGCGGCAGTGCGGCCAGCTCCGCGATCGTACGGCCGGCGAAGGTGACGGCCATCGCCCCGGGGCGCAGCCGGCTGCCGCCGCAGGCCGGGCACGGGGCGCTGGTCAAGAACCGCTCGGCCTTCGCCCGCAGGGTGCGGCTCTTGGAGTCCGCGAAGGTGTGCATCACATAGCGGCGGGCGCTCATGTACGTGCCCTGGTAGGGGCGTTGGATGCGGCCTGCCTCCCGCACCGGATGGACCGTCACCACCGGCTGCTCGTCGGTGAACAGGATCCACTCCCGCTCCTCGGCGCCCAGCTCGCCCCACGGCCGGTCGATGTCGTGACCCAGCGCGTCCAGCACATCGCGCAGGTTCTTGCCCTGCCACGCGCCCGGCCAGGCCGCGATCGCACCGTCCCGGATCGACAGTGAGGGATCGGGTACCAGTAGCTGCTCGGTGGTGCGGTGGACGAGGCCGAGCCCGTGGCACCGAGGGCACGCCCCGGCGGCGGTGTTCGGCGAGAAGGCGTCGGAGTCGAGCCGCTCCGCACCCGCCGGGTAGTCACCGGCCCGCGAGAAGAGCATGCGCAGGAAGTTGGAGAGCGTGGTGACCGTACCGACGGACGAACGGGCCCCGGGCGACGAGCGACGCTGCTCCAGCGAGACGGCGGGCGGCAGCCCGGTGACCTCACCGACCGCGGGCGCGCCGACCTGATGGATCAGCCGTCGGGCGTACGGGGCGACCGACTCGAAGTAGCGGCGCTGGGCCTCGGCGTAGATCGTTCCGAACGCGAGGGAGGACTTCCCGGAGCCGGAGACCCCGGTGAAGACCGTGAGGGTGTCGCGCGGGATGTCGACCGAGACGTCCTGGAGGTTGTGCTCTCGGGCGCCGCGCACCCGGACGTACGGATCGTGGGGGGTAGGCATCTGCGCGGGGACTCCGTACGGATCGGGGCAGGGCCGGCGCACGGCCGACGGCCTGGGGACAAACACTCCGATTCTAGGCATCGGACGCCATCGCGTGATGTCGGCCGTGATTCCGGCGCCTCGGTCGGCGCCCCGGCCGGACCGGCCCTGCGGATCGGTGGTGAAGACCCCGGACCTACCGGGAGGGCCGCAGTACGCGCTTGATCGGCCTGCCCACGACGCTGCGGGCCCGCTGGTACGTGGACCGCTGGGCGGGCAGCGAGGCGTTCTTCAGGAGCTTCCGCTTGAGCTGGGCGTTCTCGGCGGTGAGTTCCGTCAGCTGGCTCTGGAGCCAGTTCAACCGGGGTGCCATCGTGGCGGGGTCGGAGCCGACCCAGGGCCGGACGCCCGGCGGGAAGGACAGCCCGCTCATCTGCTTGTCGAAGGCCGCACCGCCGTCGCCGTGGGTGAAGGTGTTCTCCAGACCGTTCTTGTCGAGGAAGTTCACGAAACGGTCGAACCGCTCCTGATGACCGCGCATCAGCGGCCCGAAGTCGGCGGTGGCGTGGAGGTCGGCGGGATCGAGGTCGGCCGGGACCTTGGAGAGCATCCGGTGCGGGATGTCGAAGTAGCGGCACAGCTCCAGCGTCCGGGAGTCGCCGCAGAGCACCGTGGCCGGCGTTCCGGCGAGCAGCGCCGCGATGTTGCCGTGGATCCGGGAGCCGAAGGAGAAATCGAAGCCCCGCAGGTCGTCCATCCAGGTGACCGGGTCGATGTAGACCCGCACCTTGCCCTCCCCGTACATGGGGTGGTCGGGGTGGGTGGGGATGCCGGTCACCGCGGCGTTCTGGTGGGACAGGTCGCGCCAGTGCAGCTGACGGGCGTCGGAGAGGTTCTGGCCGATGAACCGCAGGTGCGGGTAGCGCGCGTGGGTGCGGTCGATGATCTGCCCGAGCTTGTGCTTGCGCACCGCGTCGTGCGATCCGTTGACGGCTATGCGGGACTCGGGCCCGAGCTCCCGGCCGTCCTCCCGGACGACGAGCCGGCTGCCGCCCAGGAACATCGAGGGGCAGCCGATGACGTCCACGTCGCGGAATCCCATGTCCCTCAGATACCGCTCGGTGAACTCCCCGCGCACACCGATGGAGGCGCTGTGGTCGAGTACGGCGGAGACGAAGGCGTAGACCGTGGGCTGCATAGGCTTCAGCCGGTCCGCGGAGTAGTTGATGCCGGTCTGGGCGCCGACGCCCGGGACCACCACCGGTATCTTCAGCTTCGAGATGAGCTGGGTCAGCCGCTCCAGCTGCCGTTCGAAGGAGGGCCGGAAGGCGTTGGCGAGCGGGATGACGAAGACGTCGTACTCGCTGTTGATCCGGTCGGCGTCGGCGACCCGCGTGGTGATGCCGTTCGACACCACCTTGGCGCGCGGCGTCTCAAGGATCTTGTGAGTGGCATCGCTGAAGATCAGGTTGCCCGAGTTGGTGGCGAACACGTCCTCATGGAGAGCGCGCTCGACAGGGACGACGTCGTAGGGGCTCTTCCCTGAACGCAGGAGTATTCGCTTCACATCATTAACGGTGGATGCCACAAACCTGAATATAGCTTTACAAACGCCTGTCGATCCATGTGGATCCTGTACAACCTTTTGCGATCGGTCCGGAACGCGCCGGGCGGATCGCCCATCCGCGCGCAAGCGGGCGTGCGCGCGGTGGAGTAGTGACAGGTGCCCGGTGCGGCGCCCACGACCTTCCCCGTGCGGCCCTCTTGAGCCCCCGGCGGCCCCGCCCGTACGCTGCCTCGTGCGCGCCGGCGCGCCTACCGGGGAGGTGGAAGCGCCATCATGGCCGACTCACTGTCCGACGACGAAATCCTGGAAGCGGTCGCCCGGCACATCGGCCGTCCTGGGCAGGGGCCGCGGTTGCGGCAGGACGGTGCCGACATCTCCCGGCTCCCGATGCTCGAACTGCGCATCGTCCGCTCCATGGAGACCCGCAGCACGCGACCGGAGTCCAGACCCGGCAAGTACGACATATCGGAACGGGTGACGTACGAAGGCGAACTTCGCGACCATCCGGTCGAGCCGCCGAAGGACCCGGCCCGGTCACGGAAGGTGGAGTTGGTGCTCCACGGTTCGGTACGGACGGTGGCCTGTGGCTGCGACGAGGGCCGGCAGCCGTGCTCGCGCTGCCGGGCCAAGGGGAAGCTGAGCTGCGAGACCGGCCCGTTGTGTCCGGCATGCAAGGGTGTCGAACCGTGTACCTGGTGCGACGGCACGGGCCGACGCCGCAAGGACCGTGTGCCGGCCGGTTCGTCGCCGGAACGCAACGTTGCCGGACGGACCACCTGCCTGAAGTGCCGCAAGCCGCGCACCGCCTGCCCGCAGTGCCAGGGACGGGGCACCGAGAAGTGCCCGAAGTGTGACGACACCGGCTTCCGGGACTGCCCGGTCTGCGAGGGTGAGCGGTCCACGGAGCACACCCCTTGCGAGGGCACCGGGCTGGTCACCCGGTGGACGGGCGGATCGGTCGGCCACGCGCCGCGGCGGAGCACGGTGAAACTGCCGGACCCGGCGCCGCCGCTGCGGGTCCGCCGGCAGACCGGACGCACCGGTGCGTGGCAGCGGGCCACGCTGACCTCGGCCGACGAGCCGATACCCGAGGCTCTGGACCCCGCCCATGCCAAGGCCGTCGAAACGGCGCTCGCGCCCCGCCCGGACGAGGTGGCCAGACGGGCCGAGATCGAGTGGCTGCAACTGGTGGCGGTCACGGTCCCGGACGACCCCGACCACGTCTTCCACGTCTTCCCCGGGCCCGACGGTCCCGAGGTGCTCCCGATCTGGTCGAGGCGCAGGTCCCTGCGGGTCGCCGCGGTGGTGGCCGGGGTCGTGGTCGTGCTGCTCCTGGTGGCCGCGCTGGTCTGATTTGCTGGTGGCATGAGAAGCGATCACCGGCCCCTGGCCGTATTCGACTTGGACGGCACGCTCGCGGACAGCGGCCACCGGCAGCACTACCTGGAGGGCCGCCGGCGCGACTGGAACGGCTTCTTCTCAGCGGCCGTCGACGACCCGCCGCTGCCCGAAGGCGTACGACTGGCACTCGACAGCGCCGGGAGCTGCGAGCTCAGGTACCTCACCGGGCGGCCCGAGCGGTGCCGCCGGGACACCGTGGCCTGGCTGGCGGAGCACGGACTGCCCGAGGGGCAGGTGTACATGCGCCGCGACGACGACCGCAGGCCGGCCCGGTACACCAAGCTGGAAATTCTGAAGCGGCTGGGCCGGGAGCGTGAGATCCGGATGCTGGTCGACGACGACGAACTCGTCTGCGACGCGGCGGAGCGGGCCGGATTCACCGTGGTGCGGGCCCGCTGGGCGCAGGCCTCGGCCGCGCTCAAGGACGCGCAGGAGCGCGAGGGCCGTACCTGAACCCGGCGGATGCGACCTGCCGGACACCGCCTCGGTCCGGCCGCGCCGCGCTGCCGGCGTCCCCGTCGGCGCGGGGACTCGGCGTCGGCGCCGGATCCGGTGCCGGTCGCCGGAATCAGCTCGTCTCGTCGAGCCGGAAGCCCACTTTCAGGCCGACCTGGTAGTGCTCCACCCGGCCGTCCTTGATCTCGCCGCGCACCTGTGTGATCTCGAACCAGTCGAGATTGTGCAACGTTTCCGAAGCTCTTGCGACGCCTCTGCGGATGGCATCGTCGACGCCCTCGTGCGAGGTTCCGACGATTTCGGTGACCCGATAGGTGTGATTTGACATCTTATGTCTCCTCTCGTCCCTACCACGGTGCCCCACCCGGACCGAGTCCGCGAGGGATCGAAGTGCAGAATGTGCCGTGAACGGGCCTTGACCAAATCAATGGTCCATACCAAAATCCAGCCACGCCCGTGCGAGCGCCGCCCGCAGTCCCCCACACCGGGTCCTGAATTAAGTCGTGCCGTTTCGCAGAAGGTGAACCTGGTGAAGAACCGCATACTCGTCGGAGCCGTCGCGCTCGTTTCCACCTTTGCGCTGGGGGGATGCGGCCTGGGCTCCGGCTCGGAGGCGTCCGGAAGCAAGAAGGTCACGATCTGGCTGATGAAGGACAGCGTCTCCGCCGATTTCCTGAAGCGGTTCACAAAGGCCTATAAGGACGAACACCCGTCCATCGAGCTCGACTTCAAGTTCCAGAGCTGGAGCGGAATCGGCCCCAAGGTCATCGGCGCCCTCAAGGGCAAGGACACCCCGGACGTCATCGAGGTCGGAAACACTCAGGTGGCCCAGTACGCGGAAAGCGGCGGCCTGCGCGATCTGACCCTGGAGTCCGTGCGTGACCTCGGCAGCGAGGAGTGGCTGCCGGGCCTCGCCGACCCGGGCAGCATCGACGGCATGCAGTACGGCATTCCCTGGTACGCGGCCAACCGAGTGGTGATCTACAACAAGGAACTCTTCGAGCAGGCAGGCATAAAGAACCCGCCGAAGACCCGGGACGAGTGGATCGCGGACAGTCAACTGCTGAACCACAACGGAAATCAGGGGATCTACCTCGCGGGCCAGAACTGGTACGTCCTGGCCGGATTCATCTGGGACGAGGGCGGCGAACTCGCCGATGAGAAGGGCGGGCAGTGGGAAGGCGCCCTGGACAGCCCCGCCGCGCTGCGCGGCATGGGCTTCTACAAGGAACTCCAGGCGCTCGGTGACGGTCCCAGGGACGCGGACGAGGAAAAGCCCCCGCAGGCCGATGTGTTCGCCGAGGGGAATGTCGCACAGATCATTTCGGTGCCCGGTACCGTCGCGCAGATCGAGAAGAAGAATCCCGAACTCAAGGGAAAACTCGGCTACTTCCCGATTCCGGGCAAGACCGCCAAGGTGCCCGGCTCCGTCTTCACCGGCGGATCCGACCTGATCGTCCCGGACAAGGCGGACCAGCGCGCCGAGGGCATCGAAGTGATCAAGGCGCTGGCGGGCCGGAAGTGGCAGGAGGAGCTCGCCAGAACGATGAGCTACGTGCCCAACAAGCCCGCACTCGCACGTGTCATCCTGGGACAGGAAGGCACCGCGGCGATGGCCCGCGGCGCCACCCAGGGCCGTGCGACCCCCAACTCGCCGCAGTGGGCCGACGTCGAGGCCGACAACCCGATCAAGCCCTACATGACGGCGGTGCTGGAGGGCGGCGACCCGCAGCAGGAGGCGAAGTCCGCCTCGGCGAAGATCACCTCCAAGCTCGCCGGGGGCTGACCCGCACGGCCCACCGGACCGCACCCGGCTGTTGTGGTCCGGCGCAGACCGTTTCCGGTGTTGTGGTCCGGTGCCGGTCACTGCCGGGTGTCGTGGTCCGACGGCGGCGGCGCAGTGTCCAGCCGTCGGCCACCCCCGGGATTCAGCCTTCGCACATTTCGGCTCTCCCGAGCGGTCATGTCGAATCCAGCCGGTCACGGAAGAAGTAAGGGGCCGGGCCGTCGCACCCAGTGCGACGGCCTGGCGGCCGCCCTTGCCGATCCGTCCCCGGAGACCGTCATGAACGCGCTGCCCGTCACCTCCCTCCCCACCGCTCCCGTCGTTCCCGCGCAGCCCGTCGCCCCCGCCCCGCCGCGCTACCGGGTGTCCCTCGCCGCCGACCAGGACGAGATCCGGGCCGCCCAACGGCTGCGCCATCTGGTCTTCGCCGGTGAGCTGGGCGCCAGGCTGGAAGGGCCCGAACCCGGCCTGGACAGCGACGCGTTCGACGCGTACTGCGACCATCTGCTGGTCCGGGAACAGGCCACCGGCGACGTCGTCGCCACCTACCGCGTGCTGCCGCCCGACCGGGCGCGGATCGCCGGGCGCCTCTACGCGGAGAGCGAGTTCGACCTCGGCAGGCTCGGCCCGATCCGTGACGACCTGGTCGAGGTCGGACGGTCCTGCGTCCACCCGGCCCACCGCGACGGCGCCGTCATCGCGCTGATCTGGGCCGGACTCGCCCGCTACATGGAGCGCACCGGCCACAACTGGCTGGCCGGCTGCTGCTCCATCCCGCTCGCCGACGGCGGCACCGCCGCGGCCGGCGCCTGGGAGACCGTACGGACGAAGTACCTGGCACCCGAGGACCACTGGGTCACCCCGCACCGCCTCTGGCAGCCCACCCCGGCCGCCCAGGCCGCCCCGCCCACCGGTCTCGCCACGCTCCCTCCGCTGCTCCGCGGCTATCTGCGCCTCGGCGCCCGGGTGTGCGGGGCACCCGCCCACGACCCCGACTTCAACGTCGCCGACCTGTACGTACTGCTGTCACTGCGCCGCACCGACCCGCGCTACCTGCGCCACTTCCTCGCCCTCGCCCCGCTGCGATGAACCCCTGGCTGCCCACCGCACCCTGCACCCCGGACACCTGCGCCGGCCACGAGGGCCCCGTGCGGGGCCGCCCGGCCGCCGCGGCCCTGCTGCTCGCCGGGTGCCTGTGCATCATGGCCGGGGCGCTGGGCGCACCGTTCGTGGCGGTGCTCGGCGCGGCACGGCGGGAACGGCTGATCAGGCGCTGGGCGTACGGCGTCGTGCGCGCCTTCGGGGTGCGGGTCCGGACCGTCGGCACACCGGCCGAGCCCGGCGCGGCACCCGGGGCGGCGGGCACGCTCGTCGTCGCGAACCACATCTCCTGGCTGGACATCCCGCTGGTCGCGGCCGTGTTCCCCGGCCGGATGCTCGCCAAGAGCGAGATACGGGGCTGGCCGCTGCTCGGCCCGCTCGCCGCCCGGGGCGGCACGCTCTTCGTCGAACGCGACCGACTGCGCGCACTGCCCACGACCGTGCGCACCATCGGCTCGGCGCTGCGCGGCGGTTCACGCGTGGTCGTCTTCCCGGAGGGCACCACCCGGTGCGGGCGCGGCTCCGGCGGCCGCTTCGCACCGGCCGCCTTCCAGGCAGCGATCGACGCGGGTGCCACGGTCCTGCCGATACGCCTCAGCTACCGCGTCGAGCCGCCGCGGACCACCGCGACGACCGGCCGGACGGGGCCCGAGAGGGGCTGCCGCCCGGCCGGCCACGAGAGCACCGCCCCGGCCGGTGCGGCCGCTTTCGTCGGCGACGATCCGCTCATCGCCTCACTGTGGCGGGTGGTGACGGCGGCGGGCCTGACCGCCGAGATCCGCGTACTTCCGCAGATCCCGGCGGCCGGCCGGCCGGACCGCCGCGACCTGGCCCGCCGGGCTCAGACCGCCATCGCCAACGAGAGCGCGAACCGGCCGCCGGAATCCGTCCACCACTGATCCAGCCGCAGCCCGGCCGCGTCCAGCTCCGCCCGGACACCCTCCTTGCGGAACTTCGCCGAGACCTCCGTACGCAGCTCCTCGCCGGCCTCGAAGGGCACCACCAGATCCAGCTCCGGGATCTTCACGGTGTGTGCCCGACGGGCCCGCAGCCGCATCTCGATCCACTCGTGCTCCGGATTCCAGAGCGCCACATGGTCGAAACCGGCGGGGTCGAAGTCCGCCCCCAGCTCCCGGTTCACGACCCGCAGCACGTTCCGGTCGAACTCCGCGGTGACCCCCGCCGCATCGTCGTACGCGGCGACCAGCACCTTCTCCTCCTTCACCAGATCCGTGCCGAGCAGCAGCGCGTCGCCGGGGGAGAGCAGCGACCGTACCGACTTCAGGAACACCGCACGCTCGTCGGGCAGCAGATTGCCGACCGTGCCGCCCAGGAACGCGATCAGCCTGGGCCCCGGCGTGCCCGGCAGCGCCAGACCACCCGTGAAATCGGCGATCAACGCGTGCACGGACAGCTCGGGCCGTTGCGCGAGCAGCGCCTCGGTGGCCCCGCGCAGCGCGCTCTCGCTCACATCGACCGGTACGTAACTGTGCAGCGCGTCCAGCGCGTCCAGCAGGTGCCGGGTCTTCTCGGACGAGCCGGAACCCAGCTCGATCAGGGTCCGCGCCCCGGACACCCGGGCGATCTCGTCGGCGCGGTCGATCAGGATCTCCCGCTCGGCACGGGTCGGGTAGTACTCGGGCAGCCGGGTGATCTCCTCGAACAGGTCACTGCCGTGCGCGTCGTAGAACCACTTGGGCGGCAGTGTCTTCGGGTGCCGGGTCAGACCGTGCAGCACATCGGCGCGCAGCGCCGCGTCCGTCGCGTCCACCGGCAGGGTGCGGGTCAGCAGAAAGGGACTCACGCAGTGGGCTCCTTGAGCGGGGTCAGCAGAACGTCGGCACGGGTAGCCGTCAGCAACGTGCGGTCGGGGACCGTGCGCCAGCGCGGATCGTCGTCGTAGGGCTCCGAGGCCACCACCGTGCGAAGACCGGGCTCGGCGAGGTACGACAGGGTGTCGCCCCAGGCCGTCGCCACGATCGTCGCGCCGTCGGTGAGCAGCAGGTTCAGCCGGGATTCCGGCGCCGCGACCGCCACGTCGACCACGGTGTCGGCGACGGCCTGCGGCAGCGGGTCGCCCCCGGCCAGACGGTGCCGTACGAGGGCCCAGACGAGGGCCGAGTCGCAGCGGGCGGTGAGGGAGAGCAGTTCGGCCGGTGGCAGCGCCGCGGCGAGCGGGGCCACGGAGTGCGGCCAGCCCTTCACCGCACCGTTGTGGCTGAACAGCAGCGGCCCGGCGGCGAACGGCGCGGCCGCCGCCTCGCCGTCGGCGTCCGCCCCGGTGGCATCACGGACGGCGGCGAGCAGCGCCGCGCTGCGCACCACCCTGGTCAGGTCGGCGAAGGTCTGGTCGCCCCAGACCGGTCCCGGGCGCCGGTAGCGTCCGGGCACCGGATCGCCGTCCGCGTACCAGCCGACACCGAAACCGTCGGCATTGACGGTCCCGTGCCGCTGGCTTCTCGGTTCCCAGGACTGGCGTACCAGTGAGTGCGGCGGCGAGGTCAGCAGTTCGCACAGGGGCACCGACGGCCCCAGATAGGCGATATGACGGCACATCACAGATCCCTGGCGGTGCGGAAACCGGAGAAGATCTGCCTTCGCACCGGCAGGTCCCAGTTGCGGAACGTCCCCCGGCACGCCACCGGGTCCACGGCGAAGGAACCGCCGCGCAGCACCTTGTGGTCCGGCCCGAAGAACACCTCGGAGTACTCGCGGTACGGGAACGGCGAGAAGCCGGGATGGGGGAGGAAGCCGCTCGACGTCCACTCCCACACATCACCGATCAACTGCCGTGCGCCGCAAGGGGACTGTCCCTGCGGGTACGCACCGGCCGGTGCGGGCCGCAGATGGCGCTGCCCCAGGTTCGCCAGCTCCGGGGACGGGTCCTCGTCGCCCCAGGGGTAGCGCCGGGAACGCCCCGACGCCGGGTCGTGGCGCGCGGCCTTCTCCCACTCCGCTTCCGTGGGCAGCCGTCGCCCGGCCCAGCGGGCGTACGCATCGGCCTCGTACCAGCTGACATGGAGCACCGGCTCGTTCGCGGGCACCTGCTCGGTGATCCCGAAGCGGCGGCGCAGCCACTGACCGGCGTCCCGGTGCCAGAACAGGGGAGCGGACAGTTCGTGCTCACGGACCATCGCCCACCCCCCGGGCTCCCACCAGCGCCGCTCGGTGTAGCCGCCGTCCTCGATGAACGCCTGGTACGCACCGCAGGTGACCGGGGTCGTGTCGATGAAGAAACCCGGGACGTCGCGCACATGCGCCGGGCGTTCGTTGTCCAGGGCCCATGGCTCGGTGGACGTCCCCATGGTGAACGGGCCGCCCGGGACGAGGACTTCGGCCGGAAGGCCCGCGGCGTCAGTGGCGGCGGGCGGCACGGGAGCGGTCAGCACGGCCGTCCCCGACCGCAGCTGATGGGTGATCAGCATCGTTTCATCGTGCTGCTGTTCATGCTGGGCGATCATGCCGAAGGCGAACCCGGAACGCACCAGCGGACCGCCGCCGTCCAGCGCGGCACCGTCGAGGACGTCCAGGGCCCGGCCACGTACCTCCGCGGCATACGTACGTGCCTCGGCGGGGGCCAGCAGCGGCAGCGAGGGGCGGGTCGCCCGGGGATGCTCGAAGGCGTCGTACAGCCCGTCGATCTCCGGACGCATCGCCTCCCGCCCGGCCACCGCGCGCAGCAGCCACAGCTCCTCCTGGTTGCCGATGTGCGCGAGGTCCCAGACCAGCGGGGACATCAACGGCGAGTGCTGGGCGGTCAGTTCATGGTCGTCCACACTGTCGGTGAGCAGCGCGGTGCGTTCCCGGGCGGTGAGCAGGGCGGCGAGGGCGCGCTGCCGCAGCGCCTCGGGGTCCGCCCCCTCGGGTGCGGAGCCGGTGGGTGTGGCGGAATCGGTCATGAGCGGGACCCCTCCCAGGGGCGGCCCGGACCGCCGGGCGAGCCCGGCGCGAGCAGTTCGGGAAGATCGTCGGCCGGACATCGGCCCCGGGCGACGAAACGGTCGTTGAAGCCGGCCACGGCGTCCTGTACGGCGGTGGTGGCGCCCAACCGGGGCAGCGCCTCCAGCGCGGCCCCGAAGCAGGTGACCGCCGCCGCCCGCAGTTCGGGATCGGCCAGGCCGTCGCGGGCGGCGCCGACCCAGAGCGGATTGCGCGGCGCCGGCTCCGCCCCGGCCGTCTCGGCCAGCGGTTTCACAGCGCGGTACACGGTCTCGGCGGCCTCCGGATCGTCGAACAGGGCAGTGGTGACGGCGAGCGGCACCAGCCACCCGTCCGCACCGCGCTGTGCGTCGATCATGCGAAGCTCCAGGTGACCGCGCGGCCGCACGGGCGGGAAGAGCGTGCTGATGTGGTAGTCGAGATCGGCGCGCACCGGTGGTCTCGGCGCGCCGGTACGGATCCACTCGCGAAATGTCAGCCGCTCCGGCACGGACCAGGGGCCGGCCTCCTCCCGGACGCACATCACCGGGGTGTCCAGCACATGTGCCGTCCAGGCGTCGCGCGGCGGCAGCAGGCCGGGCGGTGCCAGGGGCCGCCACGGATCGAGGTCGGCCCACAGCGACTGCCGGGCGGACCGCCAGGGGGTCGGGCGGCCGAGCCGGAAGGAGGAGTTCGCGAACGCCGCCACCAGGACCGCGCCCAGCAGGTGGGACAGCTGCCAGCGCCGCCCGTAGCCGAGCGGACCCGGTTCCTCCTCCCCGGCGTCCAGACACACCTGGACGGACGCGGTGGTGCACATCATGGCGCGACCGGCCGGTCCCGACCGGTCGAAGGAGACCTCCATGGCGTCGTAGCGGGGTTCGCGCAGCAGACGGCGTGGCGGGTGCCACGGGTCGACGCCGAACCCCACCGGCACGAGACCCGCCTCATCCAGGGCGTCGCGTACCGCGGTGAGATCGGTGGCGGTGGCATCGATGCATGCCATCAGGGAGTCGGCCGGGCGCGAGCTGAGCTCCAGCTGGCCGCCGGGCTCGAAGGTGAGCCCCGCGCTCAGGGGCAGGCCCCGGACGATGCCGGCGGCCGCGTCGAGACGGTGGTGCGGGACCGGGACGTGAGGCCGGTCCCGGTCGTGGATGAGCCATTCGAGTTCCACACCGACCTTGCGGGGCGGTCCCGTCTTGAAACAGATGCAGCGCAGTAAATCCTCGGCCTCACCCTCGCCGAGCGGCGGGGGCTGGCCGGGCGGGCCGTGTTCCCAGGGGGTGTCGGACGACATGCCGGGCCTCCTTCTCTCGGTGCCTCCCCACCACCCAAACCCCTGCGGATGGATCGCACAAGAGTGCCCCTGCGGATCGGAAATCCGGTTGCGGCCATGCCGCCGGAGCGCCGAGCATGCCCCGTATGCACCACACGGGGGAGTACCGATGAGCGCACGACTGCGCGGCATCGCGCGTGAGACCGAGGCCATCGTCGAGGCCGGCCGCTACCGCACACCGGACGGGCGCGAGGTGAGCATCGAGCGCGCCCTGACCACCGCACTCTCGGGAACCAGGCTGTACGGCCCCGAGCCGGTGCCGGTCGCGGCGCTCGACTCCGACCGCACCACGGCCGTCGAGGTCACCGGCGAGAGCAGCCTGCGGGCGGCACACCGGATGACCGGCGAGGGCCCCGGCAAGGTCGCCGTCCTGAACTACGCCTCCGCCCGCAATCCCGGCGGCGGATACCTCAACGGCGCCCAGGCCCAGGAAGAGGCGCTGTGCCGGGGCTCCGCCCTGTACGCCACCCTGCTGCGCGCCCCCGACTACTACGCCCACCACCGCGCGGAACCCAGCGCCTTCTACACCGACCGGGTGATTCACTCACCAGGCGTGCCGGTGTTCCGCGACGACCGCGGGCGGCTGCTCGACACCCCGTACACCGCGGGTTTCCTCACCTCCCCGGCGCCCAACGCCGGAGTCATCAGCAGCCGCACCCCCGAGGAGGCCCACCGCATCCCCGCCGCGCTCGCGTCCCGGGCGGAGCGGGTGCTGGAGGTCGCGGCGGTGCGCGGGTACCGCCGGCTGGTGCTGGGCGCCTGGGGCTGCGGAGTGTTCCGCAACGATCCGGCACAGGTGGCCGGGGCGTTCCGGGCGCTGCTCCTGGACGGCGGCAGGTTCGCCGGGCACTTCGAGCAGATCGTCTTCGGCATCCTCGACCGCAGCCCCCGAGCCACCACCCGGACCGCCTTCGAGCGGACGTTCGGCCAGGGCCCGGGGCCCTACTTCCAGCCGTAGCGCTCCCGCAGCCGGCCGGCGACCAGGTCGAACCTGTCCCGGTCCAGCGCGCACGCCTCGCGCCGCATCCCGTCCTCGTGCACCCGCAGGACCCGGTCCAGATCGACCCACGACTGGCGGCCGGAGCTGTCCCAGGGGCCGGCCCCGAGCGCCACCCACTCGCGGTCCTGGTCGTGCCGCTTGCTGGAGAGCTGCACGGCGAGCAGCGTTCCCGCCGCCTCGCGGGCCACCACCAGGACCGGACGGTCCTTGCCGCGCCCGTCGTTCTCCTCGAACGGCACGAATGTCCAGACGATCTCGCCGGGGTCGGGGTCGCCGTCCCGGTCGGGGGCGTACGAGGTGCGGACCGGCCCCACGTCGCGCGGGTCGGCCTCCGAGGTGGCGGTCGTGCCGGTGCGGCCGGGGAAGTCCGCCGAGGTGTCGATGCTGTCGTCACGGTGCTGGATGGTCATCCCCACACCGTAGGACCTGTGTGGCCGATTCCGTGGAGCGGGGCCGGTGCGCGCCCGGATCGGGGGCACACCGGCCACGGCCGGCCGGTCAGGTCAGGTCAGTCAGGAAGGCGAGCCGTCCTCCTGATCACCCGTCACCGGAATCCGCTGCTCACGCGGCGAGGGCCCAGTGGCCGGAGCCACCCCGTTCACCCGCGGCGCAGGTTCGGCCGGGTCGCTCTGGCCCATTGCCGCGAGCAACTGCCGGGCCAGCCCCAGGCCCGTGCCGCCCATGGTCAGCGCCTTGGCGAACATGTCCGACATGCCGTCGGCCCCGTTCAGCAGCACCATGTGGTCCACACTGCCGAAGGCACTCGCGCCCGCCTGGACGATCTCCGGCCACTTCTCGGCCAACTGCTGCGCGACGACCGCCTCCTGGTTCTCCGCCAGGGCCGCGGCCCGCGCCTTGATCGCCTCGGCCTCGGCGAGGCCCCTGGCGCGGGCCGCCTCCGCCAGCGCGAGCCCCTTGGCCCGGTCGGCGGCGGCCTCCGCCTCACCCGTCGCCCTGGTCGCCGTCGCGGACGCCGCGCCGCGCGCCTTCGTCGCCTCGGCCTCCGCGAGCGCCGCCGTCTTCACACGGTTGGCCTCCGCGACCGCGGCGAGCTCGGTCTCCCGCGCCTGCGCCTCGGCGGCCGAGATCCGGGCGTCCCGCTCACCCTCGGCCAGGGTGCGCTTCTCGTACGCCTGGGCATCGGCGGGTTTGCGGACATCGGCCTGGAGCTGCTGTTCACGCCGCTGGGCCTCCAGCTCGGCGACCCGGGTCTCCTGGACCACCACCTCCTGCCGGGCCGCCGCGTCGGCCAGCGGGCCCGCCTGCCGGGAACTGGCCGCCGCCTTGTCGCGCTCGGCCTGGTACCCGGCCTGGAGGATCTCGCTGTCCCGGGTCGCCTCGGACATCCGGGCGGCGGCCTGCTGCTCCGCCTCGGTGGCCAGTCTGTTGGCCTCGGCCTGCGCGATCCGGGCGTCCCGCTGCACGGCCGCCGCGTGCGGCATCGCCAGGTTCTTGATGTAGCCCGTCGGGTCCTCGATCTCATGGATCTGGAGCGAATCGACGATGAGCCCGAGCTTCTCCATCTCGGTGCCGCACGCGGCCCGGGTCTGCCCGGTGAGCTTCTCCCGGTCCCGGATCATGTCCTCGACCGTCAACCCGCCCACGATGGACCGCAGATGTCCGGCGAACACGTTGTGCACCCGCTCCGACATCAACTTCTGCTGATGGAGGAAACGCCGGGCCGCGTTGGCGATCGACACGAAGTCGTCACCCACCTTGAAGATGACAACGCCCCGCACCCGCAGCGGAATCCCCTGATGCGTGACGCAATCGACCGACAGCTCGGTCTCGTTGAGATCCAGGGACATCTTCCGCACGGCCTGGACCCCGGGCAGGACCAGAGTGCCGTGACCGGTGACGATCCGGAACCCCATGCCCTGCCCCAGGCCCTCGGTCCTGTGCTTGGAACCCGAGATGACCAGTGCTTCGTTCGGCTCGGCCACTCGCCACATCAGTTTGAACAGGCCGAACAACACCATGATGGCGGCGAGTGCGAGACCCGCCGTGACGCCGATGACCATCGGCATGCGCCCCCTTATCGCGGCACCCCGTCGGCACCGCTGAACACCGGGGAGTCTTCTCCTGCTCGCCACGGCGCAGAAGACGCATGCGGATCCTTGCCGAATTCTTGACGACGAAAGCCGTCAAGAGGCCCCCGTTCGGGCATCAACTCCCGTACGCGGGAGCCACATAGACCGTGCGCGGCGGCAGATGCTCGATCACCGTCACCACCGTGCCCACTTCGATGCGCTCCTTCGCGGAGGCCGGATGCGCGAGAAAGTGCTCGGCGCCGCCCCGGATCCGTACCATCACCTCGCCGACCAGTCCCGGCCCCACCGTGCCGGTCACCCGGCCGACCAGCCCCACCATCGAGGATTCATCCATGCCCCGGAGCGTACCCATGCACAACGGGTCTGGAAGACTGCCCGACGCCATGAGCCAGTTACCGAACCAGCCCGCCCAACGCCCCGTCCCCACCAGCGCCGACGTCGCAGCGCTCGCCGGGGTTTCCAGGGCCACCGTCTCGTACGTGCTGAACAACAGCCCCACCGTGCGGATCAGCGAATCCACCCGCCGCCGGGTCAGGGAAGCAGCCACCGAACTGGGCTACGTGCCGCACGCCGCGGCCCGCAGCCTGCGCGCCGGACACACCCGGATGGTGCTGCTGCCCACCGTGGCCTTCCCGACCGGCCCGCTCCACCACCGGTTCTTCCACGAACTGGAATCGGGGCTGCGCCGCCTCGACTACACCGTCGTCCAGTACGGCAGCACCGGCCTGGACCCCGACGACGCACCCCGCGTCTGGGCCGAACTGCGACCCGTCGCTGTGATCGCCCCCGGCACCATCCCCCTCACCCCGCAGGGGACGAGCCTGCTCAGACGATCCGGGGCCAAGGCCGTGATCACCCTCGGCCCCCGTCCGGTGCCCGGCGCCCACGCACTGGTGATGGACCAGCGGGAGGTCGGCAGCTGCGCGGTGGGCCTGCTGCTGGAGCGCGGCCGGCGCCGGATCGGTGTGGTCATGCCCGAGGAGAACGGCCTCGCCCTGTTCTCCGAACCCCGGCTGACCGGGGCCCGGCAGGCCGCACAGCTCCACGGGGCCCGGATCGAACCACTGCCGCTGCGGTACGAGGAGGAGTCGGCCGCCCGTCTCGCGGACCGCTGGCGCACCCTGGGCCTCGACGCGGTGTTCGCCTACAACGACGAATACGCGATGCTCCTGATGCGGGCCCTTCAGGACGCGGGCATCGACGTGCCCCGCGAGACCGCCGTGGTCGGCGCCGACGATCTGATGCTGGGCAGGCTGCTGCGGCCCCGGCTCAGCACCGTACGGATGGAGCTGGCCACGGCCCAGCCGCTGGCGGACCTCGTCGACCGGCTGGTGCGGCATCCCGGCGGCGCCCCCGAACACCACGACCTGCTGCGGGTCGGGGCGGTCGGGCGCGAATCCGCCTGAGGCGCCGGGGACGGGCACGGCGGGCCGGACCGCACTGTGCGCCCGCGCGGCAACGTGCGCACCACCCGCCGCATGCCTAGCGTCATGACCATGAGCCATCCGCAGAGTTACGAGATCCTGCTGGTCCCGAGCTTCGCCGACGACGCCACTGCCGAGGACACCACCGCCGAGGACGCCGAGCGCGACGCCGCCGAGTCCGATGACGCTGAGCCCGACGATGTCGAGTCCGATGCCGTCGAGCCCGATGATGTCGAGCCCGGCGGGGCCGTCCGCTCGGCCGTCGTGTCGGCGACCGGTGAGACGGGGGCGTCGGGTTACCCCCGGTACTCCGGCGACGGCATCGTCGCGGACATCGACCCCGAGACGCACACGGTGGAGGCCCTGCTGGTCGACGGCGCCGAGCTGTCCTACGGCCTCTCGGCCCGGATCCGGGAGAGGGACGCTGACGCCGGAGCCGACGCGGACCGCTGAGACCGCACCGGCACTCCGGGACCCGGGCGGACCCGGGGACACGACGAAGGACCCGGCCTGACCGGCCGGGCCCCTCACCCGCGCGGAAGACGCGGTGAGCGCGGTGAGCGCGGAAACGCGGGAAGCGCAGGGAGCCCAAGAAGCTCCGCCGGCGTAAGGCGCCTACTGCTCGCCCTTCTGCTGCTCCTCGACGGACTTGCGGACCTCGTCCATGTCCAGCTTCCGCGCCTGCCCGATCAGATCCTCCAACGTCGCCTCCGGCAGCGCTCCGGGCTGCGCGAACACCGCCACGTTCTCCCGGACGATCATCAGCGTGGGGATGGAACGGATCTCGAAGGCCGCCGCCAGCTCCTGCTGCGCCTCCGTGTCGACCTTGGCGAAGACCAGGTCGTCGTGGCGCTCCGAAGCCGCGTCGTAGACCGGCGCGAACTGCCGGCACGGGCCGCACCAGGAAGCCCAGAAGTCGATCAGGACGAAGTCGTTGTCGCTGACGACCTGATCGAAGTTTTCCTTGGTGAGCTCAACGGTGCTCATTGTCTGTACCTCTTCCTGTGCCCGCTCGGATGTCCGAACAACGGTGCCTGTACTTGCGCTATTCCGCCTGCCCATGTGGCCGCAGCGCACACCCACGACCAGACTGTCCCCATGACAGATCCTTCAGTGAACGCCGAATACGACGTCGTGGTCATCGGAGCGGGTCCGGTGGGCGAGAACGTCGCCGACCGGGCCCGCGCGGCCGGGCTCAGCACCGCGGTCGTCGAGGCGGAGCTCATCGGCGGCGAATGCTCCTACTGGGCGTGCATGCCCAGCAAGGCCCTGCTGCGCCCGGTGGTCGCCCGTGCCGACGCCCGCCGCGTCCCGGGCCTCAGCGACGCCGTGCAGGGGCCGCTGGACACCGCGGCGGTTCTCGCTCACCGTGACAAGTACGCATCGCACTGGAAGGACGACGGACAGGTCGCCTGGCTGGAGGGCGTCGGCGCGGACATCTACCGCGGCCGGGGCAGGCTCACCGGTACGAAGACGGTCTCCGTCACCGCGCCCGACGGCACCGGGCACCGGCTCACCGCCCGCCACGCCGTAGCCGTCTGCACCGGCAGCCGCGCCGTCGTGCCCGACCTGCCCGGCATCGACGGGGCCCGCCCCTGGACCAGCCGGGAGGCGACGAGCGCCAAGAAGGTGCCCGGCCGCCTCGTGATCGTCGGCGGCGGCGTGGTCGGCGTGGAGATGGCCACCGTCTGGCAGGCCCTCGGTGCCCGGGTCACGATGCTGATCCGCGGCAAGGGCCTGCTGCCGAAGATGGAGCCCTTCGCCGGCGAACTGGTCGGGCAGGCGCTCACCGAGGCGGGCGCCGACATCCGCACCGGGGTCTCGGTCGCCGCCGTGCGGCGCGCGGTCCCGGACGGCCCGGTCACCGTGGAACTGGACGGCGGCGAACAGGTCGAGGCCGACGAGATCCTCTTCGCCACCGGCCGGGCCCCGCGCACCGAGGACATCGGACTGGAGACGGTGGGCCTGGAGCCCGGCACCTGGCTCACCGTCGACGACAGCTGCCGCGTGGACGGCACCACCTGGCTCTACGCGGTCGGTGACGTCAACCACCGGGCGCTCCTCACCCACCAGGGCAAGTACCAGGCGCGCATCGCGGGCGCCGCGATCGCCGCCCGCGCCGCCGGCGTACCGCTGCTGGAGACCGACCGCTGGGGCGCCCACGCGGCCACCGCCGACCACGCCGCCGTCCCGCAGGTCGTCTTCACCGACCCGGAGGCCGCCTCGGTCGGCCTCACCCTCGCCGAGGCCGAGCGGGCCGGCCACCGGGTCCGGGCCGTCGACCAGGACCTCGCCGCGGTGGCCGGCTCCGGCCTGTACGCGGACGGGTACCGGGGCCGCGCCCGCATGATCGTGGACCTCGACCGGGAGACCCTGCTCGGCGTCACCTTCGTGGGTCCGGGCATCGGCGAGCTGCTGCACTCGGCGACGATCGCGGTCGCGGGCGAGGTTCCCGTCGACCGGCTGTGGCACGCCGTTCCCGCGTACCCGACGATCAGCGAGGTCTGGCTGCGGCTGCTGGAGGCCTACCGCGACGTGTAGGCCCGTGCGACGGGTCCGGCGGCACCCCCGTCACCGGTGGTCCGACGGACCACCGGCAGATCGTGCGGGACGAACAACAGCACCGTTCCCGGGCGGGGTCGGGCGTCGTCGAGCAGATCCGGGACCGGCCGCCCCCGGGGCGGGCCGTGCGGTCAGGCCGGTGGCCGGAGATCGCTGGTGGTGACCCGCACGTGGTCGACGACGAGCTGCTGCGGGAAGGAGGTGCTGCCGTCGGGGTCGCCCGGCCAGTAGCCGCCCACCGCGAGGTTGAGGATCAGGAAGAACGGCTTGTCGAACACCCAGCTGTTGCCGCCGAGGTCGGCGGGCGTACGGCGCTGGTAGATGTTTCCGTCCACCGACCAGGTCACCGAGCCGGGCGCCCAGTCGATGGCGAAGGTGTGGAAGTCGTCGGCGAACGCCTGGCCGCCGGGCAGGGTGTACGCGGCGCCGATGCCGCCGGAGCCGGAGTAGCCCGGGCCGTGCAACGTGCCGTGGACCGTGGACGGTTCGAAGCCGACGTTCTCCATGATGTCGATCTCGCCCGAGTTCGGCCAGCCGACCTGGCCGATGTCGTCGCCCAGCATCCAGAAGGCCGGCCACATGCCCTGACCGCGCGGCACCTTCATTCTCGCCTCGACGTGACCGTACGTCTGGGTGAACCTTCCGGAGGTGTTCAGCCGTGCCGAGGTGTACTCGCAAGTCCCGTACCAGCACTGGTAGTTGTTCGGGCTCTCGCGGCGCGCGGTGATGACCAGACGGCCCTGGCCGTCGAGTGCCGCGTTGCTGTTGCCGGCCGTGTAGTACTGCCGTTCATGGTTGTTGACGTTGTCGCCGGTCTCGATCTGCCACTTGGCGCCGTCCACGGCGGAGCCCGCCGGGCCGTCGAAGTCGTCGGTGAAGGTGGCCGCAGTGGTGCGGGGCCCGGGTGCGGGCGCTCCGGACGCGAGGGCGGACGAGGCGGAGACGAGAGCGAGCGCGGAGAGCGCGGCCGCCAGCAGGCGGCGGGGAGAGGTCATGGGGGGTCCTTCCCGTGCGGAGTGGGGCGATTGAGTACATGTCATGGCTATGACAAAAGCCCGTTGTGGGGGAGCAGGGAGAGGTCTTGGTTCTCCATGCGATTTAAGAAGTGAACCAAGGTGCTGTCAATACCTTGGTACGGACCACACTTCTTGCACCCAGCCGTGGCCGGTCCGGTCGGGCGCGGCCCGGCATCGCGCGGCACGGCACGGCCCGGGGCGGGCGCCGAACGGGCACCCGCCCCGGGCCGCGGAGCCGTCAGCGCAACCGTCGCCCGGCGGTGCCGGACAGAGTCGCCCGCACCTCGGCGGCCGCCGAGACGAGGTGCTCCAACGAGGCACGCACCTCCGGCCAGCCCCGGGTCTTCAGGCCGCAGTCGGGATTGACCCACAGCCGCTCGGCGGGAATCGCTTCGAGGCCCTTGCGCAGCAGGGCGGCCACCTCCTCGCCGCCCGGCACCCGGGGCGAGTGGATGTCGTACACGCCGGGGCCGACCTCCCTCGGGTAGCCCGCCGACGCCAGCTCGTCGGCCACCCGCATGTGCGAGCGGGCCGCCTCCAGGCTGATCACATCCGCGTCCAGATCGTCGATCGCCCGGATGATGTCGCCGAATTCCGCGTAGCACATGTGTGTGTGGATCTGGGTGTCCGGGCGTACGCCGCCGGTGGCCAGCCGGAACGCCTCGGTGGCCCAGGCCAGATGACCGGCGCGGTCGGCAGACCGCAGCGGCAGCGTCTCGCGCAGGGCGGGCTCGTCCACCTGGATCACCGAACTGCCCGCCGATTCAAGGTCGTTCACCTCGTCCCGCAGCGCGAGGGCGATCTGACGCGCGGTGTCGCCGAGCGGCTGGTCGTCGCGGACGAAGGACCAGGCGAGCATGGTGACGGGGCCGGTGAGCATGCCCTTGACCGGCCGGCCGGTGAGCGACTGCGCGTACGTCGTCCAGCGGACCGTCATCGGCTCCGGGCGCGAGATGTCCCCGGTCAGGATCGGCGGCCGCACATACCGAGTGCCGTACGACTGGACCCAGCCGTGCCGGGTGGTGAGGCAGCCGGTGAGCCGCTCGGCGAAGTACTGCACCATGTCGTTGCGTTCCGGCTCGCCGTGCACCAGTACATCGATGCCCGCCGCCTCCTGGAAGGTGATCACTTCCTGGATCTCGGCCTCGATGCGTTTGTCGTACGCGGCCGCGTCGATGTGTCCTGCCGTCAGATCGGCTCGTGCGGTGCGCAGTTGGGGCGTCTGCGGGAACGACCCGATCGTGGTCGTCGGCAGCGGCGGAAGCCGGAGGCGGTCGCGCTGGGCCACCGCCCGCTGCGGATAGGGCAGTTCACGGCGCGCGTCGGCCTCCGTGACGGCCGCGGTGCGGGCCCGTACCGCCGGATCATGGGTGATCGCGGAGCCTGCCCGGGAAGCCAGATCGGCCCGGTTGGCGGCGAGTTCGGCGGCGATCGAGGCGGTGCCCCGGGCGAGCCCCCTGGCGAGGGTGGCGATCTCGGCCGACTTCTGCCGGGCGAAGGCCAGCCAGCGCCCCACCTGTGGGTCGATGTCGCGCTCGGCGGCCAGGTCGAGGGGCACATGCAGCAGTGAGCAGGAGGCCGCCACATCGACCCGTCCGGCCAGACCGAGCAGGGTGCCGAGGGTGGCCAGGGACTGCTGGAGGTCGTTGATCCACACGTTGCGGCCGTCGACGACCCCGGCGACCAGCCGCCTGCCCGGCAGACCGCCGACCCCGGCGAGATCCCGCAGATTGGCGGCTGCCGGACCGGTGAAGTCCATCGCGAGACCCTCGACCGGAGACTTCGCCAGTACGGCGAGTGCGTCACCGAGCCGGTCGAAGTACGAGGCGACCAGAAGCCGCGGCCGGTCGGCGAGCGCACCGAGATCGCGGTAGGCGCGGGCGACGGCGTTCAGCTCCGCGGGGGAACGGTCCTGCACCAGCGCGGGCTCGTCGAGCTGAACCCACCGGGCACCGGCCGCACGCAGATCGGCCAGCACCTCGGCGTACACCGGCAGCAGCCGGTCGAGCAGGGTCAGCGGTTCGAAGTCGGCGGCGACACCGGGAGCGGGCTTGGCCAGCAGCAGATAGGTCACCGGACCCACCAGCACCGGCCTGGCGTCGTGCCCGAGCGCCAGCGCCTCCCCGAACTCCTGGACCTGCTTGGTGGAGTCGGCGGCGAAGACGGTGTCGGGGCCGAGCTCCGGCACCAGGTAGTGGTAATTCGTGTCGAACCATTTGGTCATTTCGAGGGGCGCCACGTCCTGCGTACCGCGCGCCATCGCGAAATAGCCGTCCAGCGCGTCGGTCGCGACGGCTTCACGGTGCCGGACGGGCACGGCACCGACCATCACGCTGGTGTCCAGCACATGGTCGTAGTACGAGAAATCGCCGGTCGGGACCTCGTGGATGCCGTCCTCGGCGAGCCGTTGCCAGTTGGCGCGGCGCAGTTCCTCGGCGGTCTCCCGGAGGGCGGCGGCGGTGACGCGGCCCTTCCAGTACCCCTCGACGGCCTTCTTCAGCTCCCGGTCGCCCCCTTGGCGGGGGTAGCCGTACACGGTGGCCCGGGCTGCCGCGGCTGCGGACTCGGTGGTCACGTGACTCTCCTTCGCGAGCGTGTCCTGGTGCGACCCCGGGACGGATCGCAGGCGCGAAGGGATGACGGACCGGGCGGATCCGCGGCGTCGTGCCGACGCGCGTGACCTGCCCGATATGTACGCCGACCCGCCCACGAGGTCACCGGGATCACCGTGCGCGTCCGACGCGCACGGGCAGTGGCAGGTCTTCGGACTCGCGGGCGCGTCTCGCGTACGAGACACCTACTGGCCGTCGCTTCCCGGACCCGTCGGGTCCAGTGCTCGATGACGGCGGTCGTTCCCACTCACCGCTGCGGGGCAGTCCCGGATTCCCACCGGGTTCCCTCTTGCGACGCGCCTGCCTGACTGACAGGGCGAACCAGCTGCACCCACCACCATAGGGGGTCCGCTCCGGATCCTGGACAGTGAATTCGGATCGGCAGGATCGGCAAGGCGGGCAGGATGGCATCGGCGGGCCGGCCGGCCGTATCGGAGCGGACCGGATCGGCCGGATCAGACGGCGGGGCCGGGCGCGGGGGACAACTGCTGCCCGCACCGCAGGTTCCACCGGCCGGAACGGCCGCTGAGCGCGGTCAGTGTCAGCGGGGCGACGTCCAGCCGCCAGAACGCCTCCACCGGCAGTGCGAGTGCCCCGACGACCACCGCCCGGACCACCGCCGGCTCGACGACCGCCAGCACGCGGCGGCCCCCGCCGTCCTCGGCTGATTCCAGCGCCGCCAGCCAGCGTCCGGTCCGGGCGCGGAGTTCGAGCAGGGACTCGCCGCCGTGCGGAGCCGCCGAAGGGTCGGTCAGCCAGGCCGAAACAGCCGCCGGCTCGGCCGCGCTCACCGCCGCCAGCCGCCGGCCGCTCCACCGGCCCATGTCCCAGTCGCGGACGGCCGGTTCGGGCCCGGCCCGCAGCCCCAGCGCGTCGGCCGTCCCGGCGCATCGTCCGGACGGCCCGCGCAGATACCGGTCGGCGTCGGGCACCCCTGCCGCGACGGCCCCCGCTCGGCGGATTCCTGCCGCGTCCAGTGGCGCGTCACCGTCGAAACGGGCCTCGCGCAGCGCGGCGTTGATCGCCGGTGAGATCAACATCACCTGAACCGTCATGACCCGGTCAACTCCCTGAACTCCGGCCCCTTGGTGCGCCCACCATGGCATCCGACCGGTCGGGCCCGGTCACCGGCACCATGGCGGCACTTGTCCCCAAGCGGTATGGTCACGGCGAACATGACGTAGGTGTGACGGAAGTCCGGTGAGAATCCGGCACGGTCGCGCCACTGTGAACCCGCACCTGTGCGGGAAGTCAGACCCAGCACCCACGTCTCAGGCACCACGATCGGGACGCGTGTTCCCCAGGAGGTTCTGTCATGGCACAGACTGCTGCCCCCGCCACCGCCATTCCGGCGATCACCCCCATCTCCCTGAAGGCCATCGCCCCCTGGGCGGTCTTCTTCGGCATCCTCATGCTCGTACTGCTGTACTTCGTCGGCGCCGAGCAGGGCGCCACCGCGGTCATCTCCGGCGAAGGTGTCCACGAGTGGGTCCACGACGGCCGCCACCTCCTCGGTTTCCCCTGCCACTGACGTACCGTCCGATCCTGGGGAAACCTCATGAACTCCATATCTGTCAGAGCCCTGCTCGTCCGCGGCATGCTGGCCGGCCTCGCCGCGGGCGTACTCGCACTGCTGGTCGCCTACTTCCTCGGTGAGTCGCGTGTGGACGCGGCCATCGCCCTGGAGGAAGCGCACAGCCACCACCATGACGGCGGCGAGGAACTGGTCAGCCGCACCATGCAGTCCACGGCCGGCCTCGCCACCGGTGTACTGGTCTTCGGCGTCGCCATCGGCGGCATCGCCGCCCTCGTCTTCTGCTACGCCCTCGGCCGGATCGGCAGGTTCGGCCCCCGGGCCACGGCCGCGCTGATCGCGGGTGCGGCACTGCTGACGGTGTACGTCGTCCCGTTCCTGAAGTACCCGGCCAACCCGCCGGCCGTCGGCAACCCCGACACCATCGGCTCGCGTACCGGACTCTTCTTCCTGATGGTCGCCCTCAGCGTGCTGCTGGCCGTCGCCGCCGTCATCCTCGGCAAACGGCTGGCTCCCCGACTGGGCAACTGGAACGCGACGATCACGGCATCCGCCGCGTACGTCCTGGTGATCGGGCTCGCCTACGCGTTCCTGCCCTCGTACAACGAAGTCGGCAAGGACTTCCCGGCCTCCCTGCTCTGGGAGTTCCGGCTGAGCACCCTCGCCGTGCAGACCACCCTCTGGGTGACCTTCGGGCTCCTCTTCGGCCATCTGACGGACCGGCTGCTCGTACCGAGGACCGGAACGGTCACCACCGGAAGCGGCGGCGCGAAGCGCCCGGCCACCGCGGCCGGCTGACCGGCACCCGACACGCGGGCCGACGACCGGAACCCCGCCGGGACCTCCCGGCGGGGTTCCGGTCGTCGGCACCGGCTCACTCCTCGGGCTGCGGGCCCCAGTCGGTCCGGTAGTACTTCAGCCGCTCGTCCTGCTTCTCCAGACGCATGCCGACGGCTTCCATGACGCGCTGGGACGCGATGTTGTCCAGGTCGGTGTCACCGTGCACACGACGCACCCCCTGCTCACGGGCGAACAGCAGCAGGGCGCGCAACGCCTCGGAGGCGTAACCCATCCCCTGCGCCGAGGGGACGAGGCCGTAGCCGATCGTGACGTCCCCGTCCTCGTCCGGCGCGCCGTGGAATCCCATCCCGCCGATCACGAGTCCGTCCGTGCGGCGACGTATCTCGTACGAACAGAAGGGGCTCGGATCTCCGGTCGTCGCACAGGTCTCCAGGAAGCGCCGGGCCGCGGCGGTCTCCCCGGGTGACGGATAGCCGGGCGACCAGCGGGCCCCGTCACCGGGCGTGCCGGAGATCAACCGCAGGGCGTCGGAGCCGTTCATCGGGCGGAGCAGGAGGCGAGGGGTCTCAAGGTCGGTCATGAGCGAGTGAACTATCACGCGGGACGGGCGCACGGCATCCGAAAATCGGCCGGGCGGCAGCCGACGGCGTCGATGCCGATGTGCATACGACGCCGCAGCGGCCGCCCGCACCGTGCCCCTTCCGGACTCATGTGCCCGACGGCCCCTGAGTGCCCGCCCCGTCCGGAGCGAAGTCGAAGTCCCCGGAGAACGCCGCGGCCATCCGCAGATGACCGGCCGCCTCCGCGCTCCGCCCCTGGCGCTCAAGGGTGCGGCCGAGCATCAGCCGCGCGTAGTGCTCGACCGGGTCGCGCTCCAGCACCGCCCGCAGCTCCGTCTCGGCCCTGCCGAGCCGCGCCGAGTGGTAGTAGGTACGGGCCAGCAGCAGACGCGGCGACACCTGCTCCGGGACCTCCTCGACCAGCCCCTCCAGGATCCGGGCCGCGCTCATGTACTCCTTGGCCTCGAAGAACATCTGCGCACGGTCCCAGCGGTCGGCAGTTGTGCCGAACTCGTAGTAGGTGTCGCTCACTTGACCTCCTCAGTCACGGACCGTGCCGGGGTCTGCCCCGCTCCGTCCAACCGGTGGCCGAGCCGCTGCTCAACCACCCTGTGACTGCCCCAACGGCGCATGATGATTGAATATTCCACTAAATTATCGGCGTGGGTACCGGCACTCCCGGACCCGCTCAGGAATAGGTTGAGCGCCATGAGCAATCTCGATCGCCAGGCCGCACTCTCCGTCTGTGGAGGACGGGGTTTTGTCGTCGCCGAGCCCGTGCGTGAACTTCTCACCCCCCGCCACGTCCGGCTGGGCGAGTCCACCGAGGTCCGCAGACTGCTGCCCAACCTGGGCCGCCGGATGGTCGGCGCCTGGGCCTTCGTCGATCATTACGGTCCCGACGACATCGCGGACGAACCCGGGATGCAGGTGCCGCCGCACCCCCACATGGGCCTGCAGACAGTCAGCTGGCTGCACGACGGCGAGGTTCTGCACCGGGACAGTGTCGGCAGTCTGCGCACGATCCGCCCGCGCGAACTGGGGCTGATGACCTCCGGCCGGGCCATCAGCCACTCCGAGGAGAGCCCGAAGTCCCACGCGAGGTTCCTGCACGGCGCCCAGCTCTGGGTCGCACTGCCGTCCGCCCACCGCCACGTCGAGCCCCACTTCCAGCACCACGCCGACCTGCCGACCGTCTCCGCCCCGGGCCTCACCGCCACCCTGATCCTGGGCGAGCTCGACGGCACCATCTCGCCCGGTACCGCGTACACCCCGATCGTCGGCGCCGACCTCGCCCTGACCGCCGGCGCCGAGGCCCGGCTGCCGCTGGACCCCGACTTCGAGTACGCGGTGCTCTCCATGTCCGGCCGGGCCGAGGTCGACGGCGTGCCCGTGCAGCCCGGCTCCATGCTCTACCTCGGCTGCGGCCGCTCCGAACTCCCGCTGCGCGCGGACAGCGACGCGGGCCTCATGCTCCTCGGCGGCGAGCCCTTCGAGGAGGAGATCGTCATGTGGTGGAACTTCATCGGCCGGGACAACGCTGAGATCGTACAGGCCCGACGTGATTGGATGGAAGGCGCCCGATTCGGTGAGGTCCACGGTTACGACGGTGACCGACTGACTGCACCTGCACTCCCGGCCGGGCCCCTCAAGGCGCGTGGTCGGGTGCGTTGACGTGGCCTTTTGTGGCTCGCGTCGGCTCTTGAGTCTGTGAGCCGGCGCTGGTCGAGGCACCTCGCCCGAGCGGAATCGAATGAACCGGCCGCCGGTGGTCGGCAGGCGTCCCCGAGAGTCGTGGGTGTGGCCATCTGTGGCAGGGTCTGCTCGGATCAATGCTGACCCAATGCTGACTATTCTGATGGGTAGTCAGCTTCCGGCGTCGGGGTTGCGGCTCCCGCCAGGCGGCCATCGCGACCGCTTCGCGGCCCGGGGCGCTCAGCCCGCCATGGCGGTTCCCAACCGCGTGTCGACTGACGCCCGGCAACCTACGGCTCCTCCCTCCTGCACAATCTGGAGAGTCGCCTCCGCCTGGCTCTGTCACACCGCCGTGGTGCTGTACTGGACCCGTCGGTGGCCATTCCTCTCGGACGCTCATCGGCGTTCCGGGCTCCTCGGTCGTGGATGCAGGCGTGAATCCTGCGTCCCGGAGATCCCCGTCGGGTTCCATGGTGCCGATTCCGTGCGTGTTCGTCCCTCACATGAGCAGGTGACGATCGCCGTCCAGGCGTCGGCGTTCGAAGACGAGCATGACGGCGGCGGATCCCTCGCCGACGGCGGTGGCGACCCGCTTCACGCTGCCACTGCGTGCGTCGCCGACGCAGAACACGCCCGGCTCGCTCGTTTCGAAGGGCAGCGGTGCCCGGTCGGCTTCCCAGGCGCTGTCGAGATCGTGTCCGGTGAGCAGGAAGCCGTTGCGATCCGTCGCCAGTCGGCCGCCGAGCCAGCTGGTGCAGGGCGTTGCGCCGATGAAGACGAACACGGCGCCGGCCTCCAGGCGCGAACGCCGGCCGGCCTTCCGGTCGACGACGTCGATTGCGGTGATCTCCGAGTCCGCCACGAGGGCGACCGTCTCCGTCCGAAGCCACACCCGGGTCTTTGGGTTGGCCGCGATCGCCTCGATGAGGTAGCGCGATATCGAATGTTCCAGATCCTCGCCCCGGACCAGCAGATGTACTGGATCGGACGTCCGCGACAGGAACATCGCGGCCTGTCCCGCCGAGTTTCCCCCGCCGATGACAGCGACCGGCTTGCCGAGGCAGGACTGTGCCTCGGCGACGGTGGCGGCGTAGTGAACGCTGTTTCCCTCCCATGACTCGGCTCCAGGCACGGTCAGGCGCCGGTACTCGGCGCCGGTCGCGATGATGACGTCCTGGGCCCTGAACACGCGCCCGTCGTCGCAGGTTACGCAGTACCTGCCGGTGCGGCCGGCAAAGGCGGCAACGCGGGCGTTGCGGTGCAACCGGACGCCGAACTTGGCCGCCTGCACGGTGCCGCGGGCGGCGAGCTCGGCGCCGGAGAGACCTGCCGGGAACCCGAGGTAGTTCTCGATCCGCGAGGAGGTGCCGGCCTGGTCCCCGAAGGCCGCCGCGTCGAGCAGGGCCGTCTGCAGCCCCTCCGACGCGCCGTACACCGCCGCCGCCAGGCCGCCCGGGCCGCCTCCGACGACCAGCAGGTCGCAGACGTCCCGGTCGTCATCGTCGGCCTCGGCGGGTGGCTCCCCGAACTGAGAACCAGGGGGAGGGCTTCGACGAGGAAGAGACGTCCCGCACCACCGACTGGCCCCGGTTGCACGCTGTTGCAACACCTGCAAGGTCTGCAGCAGCTATGCTGCGCGGTCACCGTCGGCGCCTTGCCAGGCGCAGAGTTCGGCGCATGGTCCGGTATTCCTGGTCACTCAAATGCGAGTCGAGCGTCGGCTCGACCGCCTTGAGCGCATGGTCGAAGGCTTTGCCGGTGGCCGACGGCCAGGCATAGGTCAGCACACCTCGGCGAAACGGATGTAGTTGCCGCTGGGGCCTGTGATCGCTGCGTCCGTACCGGGCCGAACCAGCGCCGGCTGCGGCCCGTTGGCCACCGGCGCATCCGGCCCCGCGCCGACACCCGACAGGCCAGGGCGCGGGCCCGGCCAACCTTCGCCCTTCCTGCGTCGGGAAGGCACCCGGGGCGGTTCAGCCGGCTCGCGGACAGCTGTGATCAGAAGCGCGATGTGGCGAGCTCGGCGTTGGCGGCCCAGCGCACCGACATCGCGTCCTCGTAGGCACGCACAGCTTCGTCGACGCCGCCTTCGGTGACGAGCGCTTCGGCGAGGTCCGCGCCGTCCAGCAGGGCCGAATTTGCGCCGATATCGAACGACGGCATGAGATGGGCGGCGTCCCCCAGCAGGGTCACGCCCGGGACGTGAGCCCACATGTGGACGGGCAGGGCGTACAGGGGCCGGTTGACGAAGCCGCCGTTGTTGACACGCAGGAGGTCGAGGAGCCTCTCGTCCCAGCCGTCGTACATCTCCACCAGACGGGCAAGTACCACCCCGGCGTCTGACAAGTCGAGACCGATGTGCCAATCCTCCGGCGCCCGAAACGCAGCGCGGAGGCGCACGCGGCCGTTGCTGAGGCGCCGGGCCATCATGGCCTTGCCGCCCGCCATTGCCACCATGCTGCCGCTGCCGATCAGGTGCACGACGCCGTGATGACGAGCCTCCGGATCGTTGATGTACGTCTCGACGAACGTCCGCCCGAGATAGGCGGGAACCGCCTCGGACAGGGCCCGTCGGGTGCTCGACCAAGCGCCATCGGCGCCGATGACCAAGTCGAAGTCCTCGGTCGTGCGGTCGTCGAAGTGGACGCGGCTGGTGCCGTCAGGGAGCGGCACGACCCGGTCCACGGAGGTTCCCCACAAGACAGTGCCCTCGGTGAGAGCATCGAGGAGCAGTTGACGAAGCCGGTCGCAGTCCATGTCCGGCGCCCCGGTCCTCCCGCCGACAGGCGGCAGTCGATGCAACAGCATGGCATCGCTGCCAAACATGCGCACCTCCCGGCCATCAGGGCGGGCCAGGGCGGTGCTGTCGAGCAGGCCTGTCGCGCGCAGGGCGTCCTGGCCCATGCCGGGCTGCACACTGAAGGTGCCGCTTGGTGAGCGGACGTCGGCGGACCTCTTACGTTCGAAGACGGTGACAGCACGGTGGTGCTTCTGCAGGGTGCGGGCACAGGCCAGACCGCCTAGGCCAGCCCCCACAATGGCGATGCGGGGGTTGCTGTTGGCCTCGGCGGTCATGGCGCTGCTCCTGTCGGACTCATGAATGCGGCGGGGTGCACGCAACCGTCACACAGCCTGCCCCGATCAGCCCGTAATCGCGTTCAGCAAGGGCAGGTACCCTTCGCCGTGCCCGGCCTTGTTGGGGTGGTAGGACTCGTTGATCTTGTCCCACTCCAGGCTCGTCACCCAGACCTTGCCGTCGGAGCAGATGGTGTGCGGGTCGAACGCGGCACGCGGGTCGAGGAAGGTGAACCCGGCCTTCGCGGCCTGGTCCGCCATGACCGAGGCGAGGGTGTCGGCGGCCGAGTTGAGTGCTGTCCGTTCTCGGTCGCTCAGCCCGAGGATGCCGCAACTGCCGCCGATCGTGTACAGCCGGGGGTAGCCCACCACCACGACCTTGGCGTTCGGCGCCTTGGCCCGAACCGCCGCGTAGGTGCTTGCCAGAGCGCCCGGCAGACTGGTGGTCGCGGCGGTTTTCGCGGCCTCCACCCCGGCGATGCAGTCCTTGTCGTCGATGGTGAGAATGCAGTTCTTCAACACGTCGACGAATCCGACATCATTGCCGCCCACGTGCACCGTCACCAGCGTGGTGTCCGCGGTGAGCTGCGGCACCTGCTGGCTCGTCAGTTCCGCGGTGGTCGCCCCGGAGCACGACGCCTCCACGAAGGAGTATGAGGAGTGCTGTTGGGCCCACAGCCGGGAGTACGTCGACGGGCCACGACGGCACGGGTCGTCAGGGTTGTCGTATTCGCGTGTGCCGGGCGCCACGGCGTACGAGTCGCCGAGTGCAACATACTTGCCGGCGGCCGCCGGCTCGACGTCCGTGGCGTAGGCACTCGGGGCAGCCGGGACCGCGAGGCAGACGGCAGCCACCGCGAGGGAAAGGGACGCGAGGCGTCCGCGGGTTAACGAGCGCATGCTTCGCTCCTGGAGTGTGTGAGGGTGTTGGAAGACCTGCTGGAGCAGGCCCAGAGCGGGTGGTGCTGCGAAAGCGGGAGTTGGAGCCGGCCGCGTGCGGAACGGGGGCGTTCCCCAGGGCGGCCCTGGCACGATGCGCCGTCCATGTGGCTCGGCGCCCCCGCCCACGCAGGACTCCAACCGGTTGGAGTGTTCGAGGAGCGTCAGCCCTGGACTTCCGCGATCAGAGAGAGGGCTTTGGCCGCGCTCTCGTCGTACCGGTCCGGAAACGCCGATCGCTGCACGCTCTGCGCCAGTTCGCCCGCCGTGAAGTCCGGGTTGTGGGCGTCGTTCGGAATGGCCTGGTCCAGGAACGCGTTGGTGGCGTGCACCGGGTCCATGCACTCTTCCGGGGTACCCCAGCCCTGACTGGGGCGCTGCTGGAAGACGCCGAGAGAGTCGCGGTCTCCACAGTTCAGATTGTTCATGTGGGACTCCACCCAGCCCGTCTCGAACGCGGCGAGCAGCACCTTGTCGGTGACGCCGCGCTCGACCGCTATCCGGTACACGGTCTGGGTGATGTCCAGGTCACGGTCCGCTGGGACGGCGCAACGGGAACCCAGGATCTCGGCGTTGGCGTGGTGGCGGGGAGCCTTGGCGGTGTCTGCGAATGCGGCGCCAGCAGTCACGTTTCCCGCGAGCAGAACTGCCGCTGCCAGGCCAAACGCTGCACGCGTGAATGTCCTGGGGAGCCATAATCTCAAATTTTTGGGCAGGCTGGACATTGAAATGTCTCCTTCCGGATCCCGCCTCATGCTGCCGAAGCGGAAGCCGTTTGCGTGGGGGGTTTCGTGCCAATTCGGCGGACCGTATACCGACTGACATGCGCGCGTCAACAGTGAAACTGCCGGATCTGAGCTTGTTCTTTTTCTTCCAGGCTCGAACGGTGTCCCGAACGAGGTCACTCACCTGGGCATTCGCCGGACATGAGGGCGGCCTTCGTCTGATCCTGT
>NZ_JBEYFB010000027.1:0-114719 GCF_040634135.1 Streptomyces sp. NPDC007164 | reverse complement strand
TCAACGCCTTCGACATCACCTTCGACGGCCGACTCACCGCCGGACGCCGGTAGAAACAATCAACCGAGTCCCACCGTTCGCTGTACAGACCCCCGTGTGGAACCGCCCCGGGGCGCATACCGACCCCGGCGCCGTCGAATCGCACGCAGGGCCACGAGCAGGACCAGAACGAACCGCCCCGGGCCGGTCCTACGGGTGCGGGGAAGGCCAGTGCCGGCCCTGTAGCCGGGGTTTTCAGCAAGCTTCTACGTAGTTTCACTGATGCCCTGGAGCCTGTGACCTGCTAACTTCCGCCTCATTGGACCGCGGGGCGGATCTTGGCGTGCGTGAAGTATCCGACCTGCGACCTACAGAACCAGCGTGGAGCCATGGAAGAGAGCACAGAATGAGCGAGTCGAACGCCGCGTCGGCGGCCATAGCAGAACTGGTCAGCGAGGCACGCGAGGAGGCGGAAGGGCGGGCTGGCGACTTTGCGTACCGGGAATCGGGAGGCTGGGAATCAGTCGCAAATAATGTCGACTTTTGGTATGAGTGGCATTGGGATGAAGTGAAGGAAGAGCTAGCGGGCCAGGCCGAGGAGCGCAGCCTGCGGTGGGAAACCGTTGAAACCGTTGTACAGGCCGCCTTCAAGGAGACGTTCCGGAAGTCCTTCGGCTGAGGAGGAGGGGAGACGTACTGCAGGGTCCGGCGTCGCGCCGAGCTCACCCAGAGCCCAGGCGTATCACATCACCGTGTGCAAGATGCAGCTGTAAACGAGTTATGGCGGGCCATTGTGGACGTGTGAACTGCCGGTGGGTGGCCAGGTCCCATACGCGTACTGTTCCGTCGTCGCTGCCGCTGCCGCTGCCGCTGCCGCTGCCGCTGCCGACGACGGCGACGGGGCGGCCGTCCGTCACGGCTGTCGCGACCGTGGTGACCGGTCGGGGGCGGCCGGACAGCAGGGGACCGATACGGCGGCCCGTGGCGGGGCCGGTCAGCCGCAGCCACCGGCCCACCGCGACCACGATCACCTGCCACCGCCGGTGTGCAGTCATGGGCGGCGGTGCGGTCGTCCGTCCCAGCGGTGGGTCATCCACGCCCGGCGGATCACGCTGCGGACGGTGATGACGGTGTCGGCGAGGTCGAAGAACGCGTCGATGACGACGGCCCGGCGCTCGTAGCAGCGGGCCAGGCGCTGGAAGGCGTTCTGCCCGGCATGTGTGCGCTCCACCTGCCACCTGCGGCTGGCCTGGACGGGTGCCTTCTCGCCCTTGTGCGCGATCCGGCCGCGCAGGCCGCGTCCGGCAAGCACGGCGCGGGTCTTGTCGGAGTCGTAGCCGGCATCCAGGTGCACGGTCACGTCGTCGGGCAGCGGCCCGAGGCCCTCCAGGAGGTCCAGGGTCGGGGCGAGCAGCGGGGAGTCGTGTCGGTTGGCTCCGGCCAGGACACGACCCAGCGGAATGCCGTAACCGTCGGTCATGCCGGAGCGTTTCAGGCCCTGTTTGCCGCGGTCAACCGGGGAACGCCCGGCCGCCTCGCCGCCTCCGGGAGCCTTGGTGATGGAGCCGTCCACGGCGATCCGGTCGAGGACGAGGCCGACGATGCGGTCGTAGGCGTCCAGCGCGATCTGCTTGAACTCGGCGAAGACGCCCAGTCGTATCCACTCATCGCGGCGGCTGCGGATCGTGGTGGCCGAGCAGGTCGTGTCGGCGATCGCCTCGTAGGAGCAGCCGAAGCGCAGCAGTTGCAGCAGCTTGTCGAAGACGATCCGGTCACTGATGCGCCGACGGTGGCAGCCCAGCGGATGATCCGGATGGTACTCCGGCCGCACGGGCAGCAGGACCGCGAACTGGTCCCAGAGCGGTTCGGTGAGCCACGACGGCAGCACAGGCACAGGTCTCCTCAGTAATCACAGAGCGTCGCAACTCCATGATCACCGGGACTTGCGCCCGTTCCGCTGTTGGTGTCCCCAACCGCGCCTATCCGCGTGGCCTCTTAGCTTGACTCTGTCGGGGATCTTGGATTTTCGGGTGCGGCAGCATGGTCAACGGGCATGCTCGTGTAGTTCCGATGACCGATGCAGCTGTCGAGGTGCCCGTTGTCCCTCCGCCCCCGTTCCGGTGAGCAAGTCCCGCCTCTGACTGCGCAGGTCGCGCGGGCGAGCAACCCGAACGGTACGACCGCGATATGGGTGCGTGATCGGCTGGATGGGCTGTGGTGCGACGAGGACTTCGCTGACTGGTACCCACGTGACGGGCGTCCGGGTCTCTCGCCCGCTCAACTGGCCACCGTCTGTGTGCTGCAGTTCCTGCTCGGCCTGTCGGACCGGCAGGCTGCCGAGGCGGTCCGCTGCCGCATCGACTTCAAGTACGCCATGGCGATGGAGCTGGACGACCCCGGCTTCCACCACAGCGTGCTGGCCGGCTTCCGCGACCGTCTGGCCGAAGGCGACCGCGCTGACCGCCTCCTCGACCTCGCGCTGGCCCGCCTCAAGGAGTACGGCCTGGTGCGGGAGCGCACCACACAGCGCACCGACTCCACCCATGTCCTGGCCGCGGTGCGCGACCTGACCCGCCTGGAGCTGATCACCGAAGCGGTACGCGCCGTACTGGAAGAAGTCGCCGGCACCGCCCCTCACCTTCTGGACGAGCTGGTCGACGAGCAATGGGGACGCCGCTACGGCCGACCGGTCCGCCTGGGCAAGAACCCCACCAAGCCCAGGACCAGGATCCTCGCCACCGGAAACGATGCCGTCCGGCTCCTGGAACACCTCTACCAGCACGGAGCAGACCGCGCGTTCAGCCCCCGTATCCAGGCCCTGCGCCAGATCATGGTGCAGAACTACCACCGCGACGCCGCAGGACACCTGCGCTGGCGGAGTGCCGAGGCGGAAGGCGGGCCCGGGCTGCCGCCCTCGTCCCGGGCGATCGTCTCTCCCTACGACATTTCGGCCCGCTACGCTCGTCACGGACACATCATCAGCTGGAAGGGGTTCTCCGCTCACCTGACGGAGACGTGTGCTCCGGACGGCCCCAACGTGATCACGGACGTGGCCACCACCGCGGCCACCACACATGACAGCAAGGTCCTGCCTGGCATCCACACCCGCCTGCACCGCCGCGGCCTGCTACCCGCCGAGCACCTGGTCGACAGCGGCTACACCTCCCTGGTCCACCTGGACCAGGCCGCCCGACAACATCAGGTCACCGTCACCGGACCGCTGCCGGGCAACCCCACCCGCCAGCACCGCCAGAATGAAGGCTTCGGCCGGGACGACTTCCACATCGACTACGACCGCCGACAGGTCACCTGCCCCCAGGGCCAGGTCAGTCGGGGCTGGCACGGCCCCTACCCGACCTCCTCACCCACCGCGGCCCCGCTGATCGTGGCACGGTTCACCAAGGGCCAGTGCCACCCCTGCCCGGCCCGCGCCCAGTGCACCACCTCCCGCGAAGGCGCCCGCAACGTCGGGTTTCCTCCACGCGAGCTCCGCGACCTTCAACTCCGCGTCCGAACCGAGCAACAAACGCCCGAGTGGAAGACCCGCTACGCGGTCCGCTCAGGAGTAGAGGGCACGGTCAACGAGTTCGCCCACGGCCACGGCATGCGCCGCTGCCGCTACAGAGGACAGGACAAGGCCCACCTCCAACACGTCCTGACCGCCATCGCCGTCAACATCGAGCGCCTCAGCAGCCTGCGACCGACCGCGGAAGCACCCCCGCGCCGCCGGCCGACCGCCTTCCAGAACTACCTCGATCAGCACGAGATCCCCCGGCCGAGGTCCTGGCGAACCCTGGGCAG
This sequence comes from Streptomyces sp. NPDC007164, assembly GCF_040634135.1. Taxonomy (NCBI): domain Bacteria; kingdom Bacillati; phylum Actinomycetota; class Actinomycetes; order Kitasatosporales; family Streptomycetaceae; genus Streptomyces; species Streptomyces sp. NPDC007164. The sequence continues at coordinate 110,939 of NZ_JBEYFB010000027.1, read as the reverse complement.
CTGACCTCGGTAACTCCAAGATCCCCGACAGAGTCAAGCTAAGTTGATCCACAGCCCGTCTCGCGATCCGAACGCGCCGATCCCGGAGGACGAGGAAGATATCGTCAGCGCACTTTGAGCTGAGCTGTCCACTCGCGTTGGCGAGGCCCACGCCTCTCCCGCTCCCTCGAACGAGGGGCCTGCGGCCGATCCGTCCCCGCTCGGCTCCTGTGGCTGCCTGCCCGTCATGGTGATGACACCCCGGCGCAGAGCCCGGGCGGCGCGGTGAAACTCTCGGATTGTCGTACCCGACAGGTTCAATGGAACCGACGAGACGACCGACGGGAGCACCGCGCATGGAGTCAACCTTCTTCTCAAGTCCTGAGGAGTTCCGGGACTGGCTGGAGGAGCACCACGCGACTGCCTCCGAATGCCGGGTGGGCATGTGGAAGAAGGGAACGGGCAAGCCCACCCTGAGTTGGTCGGAGGCGGTCGACCAGGCCCTGTGCTACGGCTGGATCGACGGCTGGCAGAGCCCGATCGACGACTTCTCCTGGACGATCCGGTTCACCCCGCGCAGGCCGCGCAGCAACTGGAGCCAGGTCAACCTCCGCAAGATCGAGGAGCTGACTGCGCAGGGGCTCATGCGGCCGGCCGGCATCGCGGTGTTCGAAGCCCGTGACCGGGACCGCGAGGAGAAGCCGGTCTGGGAGTTCGAGGCGGCGCAGCTGGCTCGCTTCCAAGCGGAACCGCGGGCGTGGGAGTGGTTCAGCGGGCAGGCGCCGTCCTACCGCAAGTCGGCCATCCACCATGTGATCAGTGCCAAGCGGGACGAGACTCGGGAGCGGCGGTTGGACCAGCTGATCGCCGACAGCCTGGAGGGGGTGCGGCTCAAGCCGTTCCGGCGACCTGGAACCTGAGGGCCCGCTGCAACAGGCCGAGCGCGATCGCGTAGCCCTCCAGCTCGGCCGTCCAGTGCGGGACCTGCCGTTCCAGGAACCCCTCGGGCTGGCCTTAGCCGCCCATGGCCCACGGCCCGTGATCGACAGCGCCGCCTACGAGGCGCCAGCCGCCGCCACAACCTGCATCGCCCGTCGCGACCTCGACCCCGGAAGCGCGCCGAGTGCGTGGCGATGCTGGCCCGGTACGAGACGGTCCACCCGCAGCGAGCCAGGCCGGCAGACCCGCCGACTCGTGACCAGGCGACTGCCGGAACGGATAAACCCACCCTATTGAGCGGAACTGTTCTCGAAGCCCTGCCTAGTCCGCTTCAAGACGGGTGAAGGTCTCCGCTGGTGCGCGGCCGGCCGTATCGTTCGACGAGGGCGTTGCCGATCGAGGCCAGGTGGTCTCGGACCTCCGGAGGGCCGGTCACCTCGACCCATTCGACCAGCCCGGAGAGCTCGCCGGCGAGGATGGACTCATTGGGGCCGCGGATCACGACCTCGATGCGGCCATCGGTCGTGGAACCTCCCACGTCGAGCCGGTCGCCGAGCGCCATCCGGAGTATGCCTATCCCGTCGGGTGTGCATACCGCCTGGACCTCCAGCGGCGTTCGTTTGCGATCGACCTCTTTGGCGATCTCATTCCAGCTCTCGGCAAGGTCGAAGTCCCCGGGTCGGTGCACAGGGTCGCCGGTCGGGTCGGCGGACGACACGCGGTCGATCCGGAAGACCCGTCGGCCGGTCTCGGTGTTGGAGACGAGGTACCACACAGGACCTTTGGCGACGATGCCCAGCGGGTGGACGGTTCTCCGGGTTTCGACGCCTTTGCTGTCGACGTAGCCGAGCGACACCTGGACGCCGCTGATCACCGCGTCCTGGAGTTCGTCGAGGAAGCGAGGCGGCCGGTGCTCGATCCGGCTCGCCCCCCATCGCTGCGGGTCTACGACCAGCGACGCCGCCGCTGCCTCGGCCTGCACCTGGAAAGGCTTCGGTAGAGCATGGACGAGCTTGCGCAGAGCTGCCTTCATCGCCGGCGTCGCATCCGAGGCCGGACCGACAGCCAGGAACAGGGCGCGTGCCTCACTGGCGGTCAACCCGGACAGGTCGGTACGAGCACCGCCCACCAGGCGCCAGCCGCCACCTCGGCCCTGTACGGAGTACACGGGCACCCCGGCCATGGCCAGGGCGTCGAGGTCACGGCGGGCGGTGCGCTCGGAGACGTCCAGCTCTCGGGAGACCTCTGCGGCTGTCACCTGCTCGCGCCGTTGGAGCAAGAGGAGTATGGCCACCAGCCGATCGGATCGCATACTGACAAAACTCTCATAAAAACCGGTCATGGGGTGACCGGTTTGGGGAGCAAGATGGCGACATGGCCTCATCGAGGAGGTCGACCGCCAGCGAACGCCCCCAGAGAGGAAATGCAGTGTTCAATCAAGCAGAGTTTCCCGAGCCCACCCTCATCCAGGTCAACGGTGTGGAGCTCGAAGTCTTCGAGGCAGGCCGAGAAAACAAGGGCAAGCCCATCGTGCTCTGCCACGGCTGGCCGGAGCACGCCTTCTCCTGGCGTCACCTGATGCCCGTCCTCGCAGCGGCTGGCTACCACGTCATCGCACCGAACCAGCGGGGTTATGGCAACTCATCCCGCCCGACCGAGGTGACGGACTACGACATCGAACACCTGACGGGTGACCTCGTCGCGCTCCTGGACCACTATGGCTACGAGGACGCCACCTTCGTCGGCCATGACTGGGGTGCGTTCGTCGTCTGGGGACTGACCCTGTTGCACCCCGACCGGGTGAACAAGCTGATCAACCTGAGCCTGCCTTACCAGGAGCGCGGAGGAACGCCGTGGATCGAGGTCATGGAAACCTTCCTCGGCGGCGACTTCTACTTCGTCCACTTCAACCGGCAGCCGGGCGTCGCGGACGCCGCATTTGATGCCAACACCTCCCAGTTCCTCCGCAACCTCTACCGGAAGAACGTGCCCCCCGCACCCCCTGAGCCGGGCATGGCATTTATCAACCTCGCCAAGGCGGAAACACCACTCGGTGAGCCCATCATGAGCGACAGTGATCTGGCCGTCTACGTCTCCGCGTTCGAGACGTTTGGATTCACGGGCGGCATCAACTGGTACAGGAACCTCGACCGCAACTGGCACCAGCTGGCGGACGCGGACCCGATCATCAAGCAGCCCGCCCTCATGATCTACGGCGACCAGGACTTCGCGATCCCGAGATTCGAAAGACTGGCAGAGTTCGTGCCCAACGTGGAAGTGGTCGGCCTGGACTGCGGTCACTGGATCCAGGAGGAAATGCCAGAAGAAACCAACCAGGTGATTTCGGAATGGCTGGAACGGCAGGGCTAGTGTCCTGTGATCCGGTTCGTATCACCTGAAGGCCGAGTTCTCGCATCACACCGATGACAGCCGGACGTGGGGGCGGGCCAGGCCGCGCGGCCTCCTCGTCAGGGCTTCAAGGTCATCTGGTAGCGGGTTTCAGGCTCACCCTGGGGTGGAACCCAACCTCCCCACCGTGGCTCGTCGAGCCCGAGCGGCTGACCCAAGCCCCGACAGGTGTCATCCCGACAACCCACTTGCCTAGTGAAGGTACTGGAAGTCACCGTGCGTCCAGCCATGCGGGCCTGCAGGGATGCCCCTCTCGGGGCGTAGGTGGGCGTGCTTGTCGAGGAGGACCTTGCGCTCCGCGAGGGCAGTACCTGCTGCCCTGTCGAAAGCGTCGCCCGCGCCCTGGGCCAGCACCGCTCCCGCAAGCCGGTCAGCCTTCCGGACGGCCAGGCCGGCCTCGGTCACCTCGGCGGTGACCGAGGCCGGTACCGCAGGCATCCCCGTCTCATCGGCAGCACGGCCGAGTGCCGTATGGAGTTCCGCGAGGTGTGTGCCGAGCTTGAACGTCTGCGTCAGCGACAGGTCGGTTCCGTGCATGTGCTCGCCGGCTGACCAGGGGAAGAGGCAGTAGGCGCCGCCGCGGACCTCGGCGATCACGTCGCCGTGGGCGGTGAGGAGCGGGGTACATACGGGAACGCCGTACGAAGCCAGGAGAGGAAGGACCGCGAGGGTGCGGCGCAGTCGATTCAGCGGCACGTCCGTGGCGCGCTTGAGGGCGAACCTCACTGTGCGGGTGTCCAGCCGCCAGTTCACGTTCATGAGGTCATCGGCGAGGTGGTGTCGGTTCAGTACTTCGTTGAGGCCGTACGCCCGGATCAGCTCGGCGAGATCATCTGCGGGGAGGTGCGCTCTGCCCGCCACGTTCGCCTCGGTCACCCGGGCGTCGAGAACGGGAGACGGCCGTGCAGACGTACAAGGGTCACCATGCACCACGGCACAGAAAAGGGCGTGGAGTACGGGACCGTATCCGTACTCCACGCCCTGGTTCAGGGAAAACAGGGGCCGCGGCGGAGGCGCGAAGGGGGGGCCGTCCGGGGCCTTCAGGTCAGGTGACCGGGCCGCCCGCCCACGTACCACCGCACTGGCATCGCACAACCGCCGCGGCCCAAGGGGGTGTCTGACAGCTCCCCGCAGCGTCGCGGTGTCCGGCACGCACGCTCGCGGCGTTGCCGAAAAGCCCTAGTAGCTCCGCTACGAGGACTTCCCGGCGCCTTGCGATCGCACGCACCAGACACCGCTCCTTCTCCTGCGCGGATCCGCCAGACACCCCCTCGTCCTGCCCGCGCCGCGCGGCACCCCTCATCCGGGTGCGCGGCACGAGCAGGGCTCGGTGGGAGGCTCAGTCCTCGCGCAGCGCGCGGACCGCCTCCTCCACGCGCCTGCCGTAGTCGGCGTCGGCGGCGTGGAAGTGGGCGAGGTTCTTCTCGATCACGTCGTCGCGGGTGACCTGGGACAGGCCCCCGGCGATGTTCGCGACCAGACGGCCCTTCTCGTCCTCGGACATGAGCCGGTACAGCTCACCCGCCTGGAAGAAGTCGTCGTCCTTGGGGTGGGCGGGGGCCGCATGGGTGCCGGTCCAGCCGTGGATCGCGAGCGGGGCGGAGAGCGCGGCGCCGGTCTGGGCCGGGCCCGCGTACGAGTTGGGCTCGTAGTTCTTGTCGTGGCGGGCGCCGTTGCGGGTGGCGTGCAGCCCGTCGCGGCCGTAGTGGTCGACGACGGCGGTGCGCGGCGCGTTCACCGGGAGCTGGGTGTGGTTGACGCCCAGCCGGTAGCGGTGCGCGTCCGCGTAGGCGAACAGCCGGCCCTGGAGCATCTTGTCCGGCGAGGGGCCGATGCCGGGCACGAAGTTGTTCGGGGAGAACGCGGCCTGCTCGACCTCGGCGAAGACATTGTCCGGGTTGCGGTCCAGCACCAGCCGGCCCACCCGCTGGAGCGGGTAGTCGCTGTGCGGCCACACCTTGGTCAGGTCGAACGGGTTGAACCGGTAGTCCGCGGCCTCGGCGGCCGGCATGATCTGCACGTACAGCGTCCAGGACGGGTTCATCCCGCGCTCGATGGACTGGAGCAGGTCCGTCTGGTGCGAACTGCCGTCCTTGCCCGCGAGTTCGGCGGCCTGCTCGCTGGAGAGGGACCGCACGCCCTGGTTCGTCTTGAAGTGGTACTTGACGAAGAAGGCCTCGCCCTCGGCGTTCGTCCACTGGTAGGTGTGCGAGCCGTAGCCGTTCATGTGGCGGTACGAGGCGGGGATGCCGCGGTCGCCCATCAGCCAGGTGACCTGGTGCGTGGCCTCGGGCGCGTGGGCCCAGAAGTCCCAGACGTTGTCCGGCTCCTGACGGCCCGTGAACGGGTCGCGCTTCTGCGAGTGGATGAAGTCGGGGAACTTGATCGGGTCCTTGATGAAGAACACCGGGGTGTTGTTGCCGACCAGGTCGTAATTGCCCTCCTCCGTATAGAACTTGAGGGCGAAGCCGCGCGGGTCGCGCACCGCGTCCGCGCCGCCCAGCGAGTCGGCGACGGTGGAGAAGCGGATGAACGTCTCGGTGCGCCTGCCGACGGCGGAGAGGAAGTCGGCGCGGGTGAAGCCGGTGACGTCGTCGGTCACTTCGAAGTAGCCGTACGCGCCGGAGCCGCGGGCGTGGACCACGCGCTCCGGGATGCGCTCCCGGTTGAAGCGGGCCAGCTTCTCCAGCAGGTGCTGGTCCTGGAGGAGGATCGGGCCACCGACACCGGCGGTGGCGGAGTTCTGGTTGTCGGCGACCGGGGCGCCTGACTCGGTCGTAAGCACACGCTGCGTCATGGTGTCGGGGCGACCTTCCGTACGGGAGCTGCTGAACTGCGACGGCTCGGGGCTCCAGGAGCGTAAGTACGCCCCGAACCCGACGTCAACAGTTTGTTGAATTTGGTGGCTGGTGTTCCGGACGGCGCCGACGCCTGGGCGCGACAGGACAGGTGTCGGCGGCGACGCCGTCCGGAAGTCTCTGGGGGTGCCGGGCCGGTCAGGCCTGGACGGGCCGGCCCGACAGGCGCTCGACCGAGCGCAGCAGCGCCGAGTGGTCCAGGCCGCCGTCGCCCTGCGCGCGCAGCGAGGCGACGAGCTGGGCGACCACGGCGCCGACGGGCAGCGCGGCACCGACATTGCGGGCGGCGTCCGTGACGATGCCCATGTCCTTGTGGTGCAGGTCGATCCGGAAGCCCGGTGCGAAGTCCCGCTTCAGGAAGTTGTCCTTCTTGCGGGTCAGGACGGTCGAGCCGGCCAGTCCGCCGCCCAGCACGTCCAGCGCGGCGGCGAGGTCGACGCCGGACTTCTCCAGGAAGACCACGGCCTCGGCGCAGGCCTGGATGTTGACCGCGACGATCAGCTGGTTGGCGGCCTTCACCGTCTGGCCGGAGCCGTGCGGACCGCACAGCACAATGGTCCTGCCGAGCGCCTGGAAGATCGGCCGGGCCTCGTCGAAGTCGGTCTGCTCGCCGCCGACCATGATCGACAGCGCCGCCTCGACGGCACCGGCCTCGCCGCCGGAGACCGGGGCGTCGAGCGCCCGGATTCCCTTGTCCTTCGCGCTCTTCGCGAGGTCCACGGAGGTCTGCGGGGTGATCGACGACATGTCGATCAGCAGCGCGCCGCGCTTCGCGTTCTCCAGGATGCCGTCGGGGCCGTAGGCGATGGCCTCGACCTGCGGGGAGGCGGGCACCATCGTGATGACGACATCGGCGTCCCGGACCGCCTCGGCGACCGAACCCGCGCCGGTGCCGCCGGCCGCGACCAGCCGGTCGGTCTTCGCCTGCTCCAGGGTGTGACCGGTGACGTCGTACCCGGCCTTGATCAGGTTCTCGGACATGGGGGAGCCCATGATGCCGAGTCCGATCCACGCAACCTTGGGGAGGTTGTTGCTCATGAGGGTGCCTTCCGATAAGCGTGTGTACGAGGGGGAGTCCGCCGCCCTCAGCGGGCGGCCCGCGCGGTGGCCGGGAGCCACTCGAAGGCCTCGGCGCTCGGCCGGTCGCCCGGCTTGTACTCCAGGCCGACCCAGCCGTCGTAACCGGCCTTCGTCAGCTCGTCCAGGAGCTGCTCCAGCGGGAGCGAGCCGGTGCCCGGCGCGCCGCGCCCCGGGTTGTCGGCGATCTGGACGTGGCCGGTCTTCCCGGCGTACGCCGCGACGACCCGGCTCAGGTCCTCGCCGTTCATCGACAGGTGGTAGAGGTCCAGCAGGAACTTCGCGTTCCCGAGACCCGTCGCCGCGTTGACCCTGTCGACGATCTCGATCCCGGCCGGTGCGCTCACCAGGGGGTAGCGCGGCGACTCCGGCTCGTTGAGGGTCTCGATCAGGAGTACCGCCCCGATCCGGTCGGCCGCACGGGCGGCGGACACCAGGTTCTCCAGGGCGAGTTCGTCCTGTACCGCCGGGTCCACGCCGTCTACGCGGTTGCCGTACAGCGCGTTCAGCGCCTTGCAGCCGACCGAGGCGGCGAAGCCGGCCGCCACGTCGATATTGGCGCGGAAGCGGTCCGACTCCGTGCCGGGCACGGAGAGCGCGCCGCGGTCGGGGCCGGGCAGCTGTCCGGCGTAGAAGTTCAGTCCCACCAACTGCGTGCCCGCGTCGTCGAGTGCCTTCTTGAGGGCGTCGAGCTCGGCCTGCGGAGGGGTGGGGGTCTCGATCCAGGGCCACCACAGCTCGACCGCCGTGAAGCCGGCCGCGGCGGCGGCCGCGGGACGCTCCAGGAGCGGGAGTTCCGTGAAGAGGATCGAAAGGTTCACATCGAAGCGCTGGTCCGGGTAGCCCATGAGGGTTCGGCGCTCCTTCCGTATTGCGGAAGTTAGTTTCTACGTTACGGAAGATTGCCTCGGAGCTGCGGAGACTGTCAAGGGGGCGCCCGGAATTCGGGCCGAGGTCCTTCGTCAGGTGCTTCGTGCGGGTTGCGCAAGGTGGGCCCCCAATTGCGCCGGTTGCCGACGGGGTCCGGGGCGCGCCAGGGTTGCGGTGCGATCCGATGCAGCCGACCCCCACACGAGGTGCCTCGCATGAACCACGCCACCAGCCGGCGCGCCGTCCTCGGAGCGCTCCTCGCGGGCGCGGCCCTGTCGGCGGCTCCCGTGCCGCCCCGCTCCCCGCTCCCCGCGCCGGATCCCGCCACCGCGGTCGGCCCGCGCCCGCGCACCACCCCGCGCCTGCTGATCGGCACCTACACCTCCGCCGAGGGCGGCGGTACCGGAATCGGGACGGCGGGCTACGACGCCGCCACCGGGGCGATCACCGCGGGACCGGTGATCGCGGGCGTCGCCAACCCCTCGTACCTGGCCATGCACCCCTCGGGCAGCACCGTCTACGCGGTCGACGAACAGGAACAGGGCGGTGTGACCGCCGTGGCCCTGTCGCCGGACGGCGGCCACCGGGTGCTGGGCACACGCGCCACGGGCGGGGCCGGACCCACCCATCTGTCCGTCCACCCCACGGGAAAGTGGCTGCTCAGCGCGAACTACACCTCGGGCAGCGTCGCGGTGCACCCCATCGGGGGCGACGGATCGCTGGGGGAGCGTACCGACCTGGTCGCCCACGACAGCCCGCCGCCCGGCCCCGGCCAGGACGGGCCGCACGCCCACCAGATCGTCACCACCCCCGACGGCGGCCACGTCCTCGCCGTCGACCTCGGCAACGACACCGTGTACACGTACCGGCTGGACGAACGGCGCGGCACCCTGGACCAGGTCTCCCGCGCGGCGCTGCGCCCCGGCGCCGGACCCCGGCACCTCACGTTCCACCCCGGCGGCCGCCACGCCTACCTGGCCTGCGAGGTCGACAACACGGCGGTCGTCTGCGGCTACGACCCGGCCACCGGCACCCTCTCCCCGGGCACCCCGCAGCCCACCGGGACCGGGCCGGGCACCAGCTACCCCGCGCAGTTCCTGGTCACCGGCGACGGCCGGTTCGCCTACCTCGCCAACCGGGGGCACAACAGCCTCACCCGCTACGCCGTGGAGGACGACGGGGCCGTGCTCCGGCTGCTCGGCACCGTGCCCGTCGGCGGCGACTTCCCCCGGCAGATCGCCTTCTCGCCCGACGGGAAGCTGCTCTTCGCGGCCAACCAGAGGTCCGGCACGGTGACGGTCTTCCGGGTCGGTTCCCGCGACGGCGGCCTGACCCGCACGGGTGAGGCGTTCGCCGCCCCGGTCGCCGTCTGCATACTGCCGTACGCGGGCGTGCGACCGGCCGGTCGCCGAGGGCGGATCGATCGCCCCACGGCCCCGGCGCGGGTCCGTTAGGGTCGGGCGCGAGCCGCGGGGCTTCACAGCGACGCGGCGAACGCATGAGGGAGGCACAGTGCGCTTGAGAGTGGAGTTCACCACCGAGCCCTTCGATCTCGACGAGGCGCCCGCCCACGCGGTCGTGGCCCGCGAGGTCATCCAGTCGGCCGATCTGGACGCCGTGGACGTCGGCCCCTTCGGCAACACCGCGGAGGGCGGCGCGGACGAAGTGCTCACCGCGGTGGACTCGCTGCTGCGCCGCGCCCTGGCATCGGGTGCCACCCGGGTGTCCCTCCAGGTGAACGTGGTCGGGGAGGACTCCCAGTGACCGAACCGGCCGACCACCCGCTCGTCACCGCGGTCAAGCCGCTCGTCGACGCCATGGGCGCCGAACTGCTCGGACCCGAGCTGGCCGAGCCCGACGACGTCGTACTGGCCTGGGAGGGCGAGGACGTCATAGCCGTCCGGCTGCCTCAGCTCTCGGAGTCGCTCGGGCACATCCTGGCCGCCATGGAACGCCGGTACGGCACGCCGCTCGCCGAGCTGGACCGCAGGACCAAGCAGTCGGTGGTGCGGACCCTGGAGGCACGTGGTGCCTTCTCCGTGCGGCACGGCGTGGAGACGGTGGCGGGCGCGCTGGGGGTCAGCCGCTTCACCATCTACAACTACCTGAACAGGGAAAATGCAGCCAAAGGCGAGTAGTTGAGGCGGTAGGTGAGCGAAGGCCGTGCAAGGCCGCGGAGGGCCGTCGTCCGGAGTACCGGGCGACGGCTTTTTACATTCGCGTAATTTCAACAAAGTGTTGACGTGGTGTTGTGGAGGGCGTTAGCTATCCGCAGCCCGACCGACGCGAAGCGGAAAACGCACAGCGAAAACAGCCACGGAGGCTCCCGTGACTTCGAGCTCCACGCCGGGCCTCGCCCGGTTCAACACCCTGGCGGACGGCGAGGCCACCACCGCATTGCACGAGGTGTGCGCCAGCGCGGCATGGGGAAGAGCGATCCTCTCCCGACGCCCGTACGCCACCGCCGAAGCCCTCCTCCGCGCCGGCGACGCCGCCACGGACGCACTGACCACCGAGGAGCTGGCCGACGCGATGGCCGGTCATCCGCCGATCGGCCGCCCGAAGCCCGGAGACCCGACCTCCTCCCGCGAACAGCGGGGGATGGCCGGCGCCACCGAGGAACTCAGGGCCGAGATGCTCGAACTGAACCTGGCCTACCAGGAGCGGTTCGGACATGTCTTCCTGATCTGCGCCACCGGAGCCACCGGTGAGCAGATGCGCGACGCGGTGAAGTCCCGGATCGGGAACTCGCCCGAGCAGGAGCGCGGGATTGTGCGCACCGAGCTGGGCAAGATCAACCGCATCCGGCTGACCCGTCTCGTAACCGAAGGAGAGTGACGGTCTTGAGCACCGACACCACCGCATCGGTGTCCACCCACATCCTGGACACCAGCATCGGCCGCCCCGCCGCGGCCGTCGCCGTCACGCTCGCCGCCCGCAGCGGCGGCGGCGCACCATGGGCGACGCTCGGCGGATCCGCGACCGACGCGGACGGGCGATGCAAGGACCTGCCGGCGCTGCCGGAGGGCACCACCCACGTACGTCTCGGCTTCGAGACCGAGGCGTACTTCGCAGCCAAGAAGCAAGCCGAGGCGCAGCAGGACGCCCCCCGCGTAAGGGACAGCGGTGCCTTCTTCCCGGAAGTGGCGATCACCTTCGCCGTCGTACCGGGCGAGCACTACCACGTACCGCTGCTGCTCAACCCGTTCGGCTACTCCGTTTACCGAGGGAGCTAGCAGACATGCCCACGATTCTCGGCCAGAACCAGTACGGCAAAGCAGAGAACCGCGTCGTCAAGATCACCAGGGACGGCGACACCCACCACATCAAGGACCTGAACGTCTCCGTCGCCCTCTCCGGCGACCTGGCCGACGTCCACTACAACGGTTCGAACGCCAACTGCCTTCCGACGGACACCACGAAGAACACCTGCTTCGCGTTCGCCAAGGAACACGGCATCGAGTCGGCCGAGCAGTACGGCATCCACCTCGCCCGGCACTTCGTGGACAGCCAGCCCTCGATCCACCGCGCGCGCATCCGCATCGAGGAGTACGCCTGGGAGCGCATCGCCGGCTCCGACGGCAACTCCAGGTTCATCGGCGCCGACGAGGTCAAGCACTCCTTCGTACGCAAGGGCCAGGAGACCCGCCTCGCGCAGATCACCTACTCCGCCGGAGGCGACGGGGAGGCGAAGTTCGAAGTCCTGTCCGGGCTCAAGGACCTGACCGTGATGAACACCACGAACTCCGAGTTCTGGGGCTACATCAAGGACAAGTACACGACGCTCCAGGAGGACTACGACCGCATCCTCGCCACCTCCCTGTCGACGTGGTGGCGGCACAACTGGACCTCTGACGAGCAGCGCATGCCGCAGTGGGAGAAGTCCTACGAACAGGCCAGGAAGCACATCCTCCAGGCGTTCGTGGAGACGTACTCGCTCTCGCTCCAGCAGACGCTGTACCAGATGGGTTCGCGGGTCATCAACAGCCGCAGCGAGATCGACGAGATCCGCTTCTCCGCCCCCAACAAGCACCACTTCCGGCAGGACCTCTCCGCCTTCGGGCTGGAGAACGAAGCCAAGGACGGCGCCGTGTACTACGCCGCCGACCGCCCCTACGGCCTGATCGAGGCCACCATCCTGCGCGACGGCTGCGAGCCGCACATCCCGGTCGACATGACCAACCTCTGACGCGGGGCGCGCATCCCCGCCGCCCGCAGTCGGCGGGGATGCGCCACACCGGAGGGAACAACCAGCCATGGCAACGCCTGCAAAAGGGCCGGCAGAAGGCCCGTGTTCCACCCGACCGGAAGGACCCGAGGTCCACCCGGTCGACCAGAAGCTCCACCCCTCGCGGCTCGTCCCCGCCGCGCTCCAGCACATCGCCGCCATGTACGCGGGAGTGGTCACGCCCCCGCTCATCATCGGCCAGGCCGTCTGCCTCGACACCGCGGGCCAGACCCGGCTCATCGCCGCGAGTCTGCTCATCGCCGGTGTGGCCACCCTCCTGCAGACCCTCGGGGTCAAGGGCCTCGTCGGCAACCGGCTGCCCTTCGTCAACGCCGCCTCCTCGGCCGGCATCGCGCCGATGCTCGCCATCGCCGAGACCAACGCCACGGGGGACCAACTCCCCCCCATCTACGGCGCGGTGATGGTCGCCGGCATCTTCTGTCTCGCCATCGGGCCCTTCTTCGGCAGGCTCCTGCGCTTCTTCCCGCCGCTCGTCACAGGCGTCGTCATCACCCTCATCGGAGTGACCCTGATGCCGGTGCCGGTCGCCTGGGCCCAGGGCGGCGACAAGACCGCCGTCGGCTTCGGAGACATGAAATACCTGGCACTCGCCGCCTTCACACTCCTCGTCATCCTGCTGATCCAGCGCTTCGGCCGCGGCTTCGTCAAGCAAGTCGCCCTGCTGCTCGGCCTGTTGACCGGAACCCTGGCCGCGATCCCGTTCGGCATGGCGGACTTCGGCGCGTTCCGCTCGGCCCCCGTCGCCGCGCTGCCCACACCCTTCGCGTTCGGCGCCCCCGAGTTCCAGCCCGCCGCGATCATCTCGCTCTGCCTGGTGACGCTCGTCCTGATGACGGAGTCCAGCGCCGGAATGCTCGCCATCGGCGAGATCTGCGACCGCGAGACCGACGGCAGGACCATCACCCGGGGCCTGCGCACCGACGGCATCGCCACCCTCCTCGGCCCCGTCTTCGGCGGCTTCCCCACCTCCGCCTTCGCCCAGAACGTCGGCGTCGTCTCACTGACCAAGGTCCGCAGCCGCTACGTCGTCGCCGCGGCCGGCGGCGCACTGCTGGTCCTCGGCGTCTTCCCGGTGCTGGGCGCGGTGGTCTCCACGGTGCCGATGCCCGTGCTCGGCGGCGCCGGCATCGTACTGTTCGGCTCGATCGCGGTGAGCGGCATCCGTACCCTCTCCGAGGCCGGACTCGACGACAGCTCCAACATCATCCTGGTCGCCGTGGCACTCGGCGCGGGCATCATCCCGCTCGCCGCGCCCGGCTTCTACGCCGGATTCCCGTCCTGGGCGCAGACCGTACTGGGCTCCGGCATCAGCGCCGGAGCGCTCGTCGCGGTCCTGCTCAACCTGTTCTTCCACCATCTCGGCACCCACGGCCGCCAGGCCGTGGCACTCAAATCCTCCTAGGGTCCTGCCGTGCCCACACCGCCGGAAAGAGAAGGAAGCACCATGGCAGCATCGGCAGCCCCTGAGCATGTGGAACGCATCGTCATCGAGAACTGTTCGATCGCGACCGTCGACGCCGACGACACCGAGTACGCCTCGGGCCATGTCGTCGTCGCGGGCAACCGCATCGAATCCGTCGGCGCCGGCCGGGCCCCCGAGAACCTGGCGAACGTCGTACGCCGCATCGACGGCACCGGACACCTGGTCACCCCCGGCCTGATCAACACGCACCACCACTTCTACCAGTGGATCACCAGGGGCCTGGCCACCGACCACAACCTGTTCGACTGGCTGGTCGCCCTCTACCCCACCTGGGCACGCATCGACGAGCCGATGGTCCGCGCCGCCGCCCAGGGCTCGCTGGCCATGATGGCCCGCGGCGGCGTCACCACTGCCATGGACCACCACTACGTCTACCCGCGGGGGTCCGGCGACCTGTCCGGCGCCATCATCGGGGCCGCCCGTGACATGGGCGTACGGTTCACCCTCGCCCGCGGGTCCATGGACCGCAGCGTCAAGGACGGCGGGCTGCCGCCGGACTTCGCCGTGGAGACCCTCGAAGGCGCGCTGGCCGGCACCGAGGCGACCATCGACGCGCACCACGACGCCTCGTTCGACGCGATGACCCAGGTCGCGGCCGCACCCTGCTCCCCGTTCTCCATCTCCACCGAACTGCTGCGCCAGGGCGCCGAACTGGCCCGCCGCAAGGGAGTGCGCATGCACACCCACGGCTCGGAGACCGTGGAGGAGGAGAAATTCTGCCACGAGCTGTTCGGGATGGGGCCGACCGACTACTTCGAGTCCACCGGCTGGCTCGGCGAGGACGTGTGGATGGCGCACTGCGTCCACATGAACGACTCCGACATCGCCGCCTTCGCCCGCACCAAAACCGGCGTCGCGCACTGCCCCTCGTCCAACGCCCGGCTCGCCGCGGGCATCGCCCGCGTCCCCGACATGCTCGCGGCCGGCGTCCCGGTCGGTCTCGGCGTCGACGGCACCGCCTCCAACGAGTCCGGCGAACTCCACACCGAGCTGCGCAACGCCCTGCTCATCAACCGCCTCGGCGCCCACCGCGAGAAGGCCCTCAATGCGCGCCAGGCGCTGCGCCTGGGAACGTACGGCGGCGCCCAGGTACTCGGCCGCGCCGGCCAGATCGGCTCACTGGAGCCCGGAAAGCTCGCCGACCTGGTGCTCTGGAAGCTCGACACCCTCGCCCACGCCTCCATCGCCGACCCGGTGACCGCGCTCGTCTTCGGCGCGGCGGCCCCCGTCACGCTCTCCCTCGTCGACGGCAAGCCGGTCGTCGAGGACAACCACCTGATCACCGCGGACGAGGACGCCATCGCCCGGGCCACCCGTGACGAGGCCCGCCGCCTCGCGCAGATCGCCGCCGGAGCCTGACCCTCCGCGGCACCCCCGATACCGGCCGGCCGAGGGGGACGGCCCTCGACCGGCCGCCGTGGACCCGAGCGGGGTCCATGGCAGCCGGTGCGGGGGCGCGTGCCTGTGACGCACGCGCCCCCGCACCGGTGACCAAAGCTGCCCGCACCAGCTGCACGACCTGCCCCACCTGCTCCAACGCACCACTTGCACCACCTCCCTGACACCCACGTCACCGCAGACGTGTACCCGACCGGAGGAACCGCCGTGGCAGCAAAGCCCAGGTTTCGCAACGACGCAGTCGCAGGATCCGATGGACAACCGCATCTCGACGCCGCCCCCGATCCGGCCCCGCCGGACCGGAAGCACCCGGTCGACGAGACGCTCCCCCCACTGAAGATGTTCACCAGCGGCCTCCAGCACGTGGCCGCGATGTACGCGGGTGTGGTGGCCCCGCCGATGATCGTGGGGCCCGCCGTGGGCCTCACCGCCAAGGAGACCGCCTTCCTGATGGGGGCGAGCCTGTTCACCGCGGGCATCGCCACCCTGCTCCAGACCCTCGGCTTCTGGCGGATAGGCGCCCGGCTGCCGTTCGTCAACGGCGTCTCGTTCGCCGGGGTCACCCCGATGGTGGCGATCGGCAAGGACCGTGGGCACGACGGCATCGCCGTCATCTTCGGCGCGATCATCGTCGCCAGCCTGCTGGGCTTCCTGCTGGCCCCGTACTTCTGCAAACTGGTCCGCTTCTTCCCGCCCGTGGTCACCGGCACCGTGATCACCCTGATCGGTGTCTCGCTGCTGCCGGTCGCCTTCAACTGGTCCCAGGGCGGCAACGCCACGGCGGCGGACTACGGCTCCACGACCAACATCACCATGGCCGCCGTCACCCTGGTGATCGTTCTGGCCCTGCGCAAACTGCTGCGCGGCTTCCTCCAGCAGATCGCCATCCTGCTCGGACTGATCGTCGGCACCCTGATCGCGATCCCGGTCGGCATCACCGACTTCGGCGCCATCAAGGACGCCGACCCGATCGGCTTCCCGACGCCCTTCCACTTCGGGGCGCCGCAGTTCGAGATCGCCGCGATCGTCTCCATGAGCATCGTGATGCTGGTCTGCATGACCGAGTCCACCGCGGACATGCTCGCGCTCGGCAGGATCGTCGGCCGGCCGGCGGACGAGCGGACCATCGAGGGCGGACTGCGCGCCGACACCCTGGGCAGCGCCGTCAGCCCGCTCTTCAACGGCTTCATGTGCAGTGCCTTCGCCCAGAACATCGGGCTCGTCGCGATGACCAAGGTCCGCAGCCGCTTCGTGGTGGCGGCCGGCGGCGGCATCCTGATCGTGCTCGGCCTGGTCCCCGTCGCGGCGTCCGTCATCGCGCTCGTACCGCTGCCGGTCCTCGGCGGTGCGGGCATCGTGCTCTTCGGCTCGGTCGCCGCGAGCGGCATCCAGACCCTGGCGACCGCCGCGCTGGAGAAGGGCGAGAACGCGCTGATCGTGGCCGCGGCCGTGGGCATCGGCCTGATCCCGATCGCCGCGCCGGAGTTCTACCACTCGTTCCCGAAGGACCTGCTGGGGGTGCTCGACTCCGGGATCTCGACCGGCTGCGTGGTGGCGATCGTGCTCAACCTGGCCTTCAACCACCTCGGCAGGAAGCCGGATCCGGATCCGGAACCGTCGGAGCGGGAGCAGGGCCCGGCAGCGGCGGACCCGGTGGCCGCACACTGATCCGCCCCGGCCGGTACCGGGCGGATCGGATCAGTGCAGGCCGGATCGGCCGGATCGGCCGGCGGAGCGCCGTGGCGCGTACGGACACCCTCGCGGGTGCCGCCGTACGCGCCACGGCCGTGTTCCGCGGGGTGCGTCAGCCGATGTGGAAGCTGTCGCCGTACACCTTCCAGTCGAGCGGCGGGTCCAGGTTCAGGTTGCCCTTCTTCAGGAAGACCCGCTGGGCGGTGTCCACCCGGCTGGTGTCCTCGTGGGCTTCCTCCTGCTTCATCGCCCAGACGCGGGCGTCGAGGAAGGCGTTGAGGTAGGTGACCTCGTTGCCGCCCTGGGACGGCGGCTTCGCCTTCGAGAGGGCCCGCTTGCGGATGGAGCTGAAGCCGGTGCTGTCGCCGCCGTCGCCGTGCATGACGATGGCGTCGTAGTACGCGAACTGGCCCAGCGTGCCGATGCCGTCGGCCTTGCCCTGCTTGACGGCAGGGTTGAAGTAGACCCGGTCCCGCTCGTCGTCCTGAGCCTTCTTGAACGCGGAGTCGGAGGCGGCCTTCGCCCAGTCCTTGGTGAAGTTCGGGTCGAGACCGCTGTGCGAGGGGGTGCCGTTGACCTTCCGCAGCGCGGGGAGGTACTTGGCGAGGACGTTGTCCGGCTTGCGTTCGGTGTACAGCTCGACGAGGTCGAGCATGTCGCCGGTACCGGAGCAGAAGCCGATGATGCCCGCGGTGTAGCCGCGGTCGTCGTCGATGTCCTCGATGTACTTGTACTGGGACTTCCAGTTGAGGGAGGAGTTCTCGGCGCTGGAGACCAGTTGCATGGCGATCTCCTTCTTCGCCGGATCGTCCAGCCCGGTCGCGGCGGCGGCCTTCGGAGCCGCCGCTGCCGTGGGGGCCGCCTGGTGTGAGAGGCCACCGGCGTAGGCGGTGACGGGAATGGCCGTGAGGGCCAGTCCGACCGCGATGACCGTGATGCGCACGGGGCGGCTGTTGCGACGTGCGGCGCGCTTAGGGGGAGCGTGCACCAGTCCTCCAAAGGGAGTTCTTCGTTCCGACGGTCTGTTAGGAAGCTTTCCTATCAGAGTGTGGGGCGGCCGTACACCCCTCTGGCACAGGGGAGTTGAGAAGTCGGGCCGGTGCCGGCCCGATGTCAGAACTCCGGCCGGCCCGCGGCCCGGCGGGCGAGGTGGAGGGTGCGCGTGGCGGCGTCGCGGATGGCGCGGGCGCCGTGCGACGCCCGCATGGCGCTCAACTCGCGCAGGATCGGAGGCGGGGTACGCGGGTTCGCGGCCAGCAGGACGAGGACGTCCGGGGCACCGGTCGCGGCGAGTACGGCAGCGGCCTCGGGAGCCAGGGACGGACTGGACGCCTCCCTGCGGTGCTTCCGGCGCCGGAGCGCGTCGGAAACGCTCGGGTCGGTCGAGTCCCGGGCGCGGGATTCGAGCAGTTCGCCGCGGACCGGGTCCGGGACGCACGACTCCAGCAGGAGGGTGAGGACCTGCGCGTCGGTGTGCCGGTCGAGGAACCGCGCGAGCCGGCCGGCGTCGCTGCTCGCGGCGTTCGCCAGATGCCGGGCGTGGAAGGCGATCGCCTTCCGCCCGGCATCTCCCACTGCCGGCGCCCCGTCGAGGGCGGCCTCGTACGCGGCCAGTTTGACCGTCGAGTCCGGATCGACCTCGGCGAGCGCCCGCAGCAGCCAGCCGCCGGACACATCGCGGTACCGACGGACGAAGGCGGCGAACTCGTCGGGCCGGATGTCGGGATCGCGGTAGAACCCCAGCCCGAGCGTCAGAACCGACTCCGGGTACCGGTGGACCTCGCACATACGGACCAGAAGGCTGCGCGGCCCGGCGCAGTGCCCCAATACGCCGGTGAGCACGCCACGGTCACACAGTTCGAGGAGGTACTCCTCGGACATGTTCGGGTTGTGGACAAACCCCTTCCCGAGCCACTCCTGCCCCTCGGCGACCAAGGTCTCGACGATCTGACGCAGCTGCGCGGCGGATGTCTCCGCCCCGGACGCCGCGCGGTCGATCGCGTTCCGCAGTGCCGTGTTGTCGTCCGGGGTGTCCAATGTCCGGTACAGGTCGTGACGCCAGGCCGGCCGAAGCAGCCCGGCGACGAGCGTCATCGGGTTCAAGTCGTCCTCGATGATCACCGAGGTGACGATAGCGGGTCTTCGGGGAACGGCTTCGGGGCGTCGGCCGACCGGGACCGGCGGTGTGGTGGCTGGGCGGCTTCTCCCGGGATGCGGGAGGCCCCGCACCGCGCGGCAGGCGCGATGCGGGGCCGAGAGACGGTCCGGCCTGCGGGCCGGGGTGCCGAGGCGGCCTCAGCAGTCGAGGTAGGCCACGTGGATCCAGACGCCGGTCGGGCCGCCCCACAGGTCACCCATGACCCAGTTGCCCTGCTGGCCGCGGTAGTTGAGGTTCTGGCCCCGGTTCACCGAACCCAGGACCGGGTAGTCGGTGCCCGGTCCGCCGCGGAAGTTCACCCCGTTGTCGTTGACGGTGCAGACCGCGGCCGGTGCCTTCACGGCCTGCACGGCGGCGGTGCTCTGCGCGGCCTGGGCGGCGGGGCTCACGGCCAGCCCGAGGCCGGCGGTCAGCACCGCCGCGGCCAGCATCAACTTCTTCATCATGTGGTTCTCTCCTCCGTATTCCGGCCCACGTCGGCGTGAGCCGTCCATCAGCCCAACGGCGCCGCCCGCCGGCCGGTCACGGCTCCGGACCGGACTTCGGGCAGGAGCGAAGGCGCAGGTCATGCAGCCGGTGCCCCGGCGTGCGCAGGTACCGGGCGGACGCTTCCCGCGCCCGCCGATCACGGGTTTGAGCGGCACCGAATCCGGAAAACGCCGCCACACACCGTCCGGCCGGGGCCATCGCGGAGGCGGCGGAACGATCTTCGCCCGTGCGCCTGTAGCGTCATGGGCATGGAAGATCAGTCTGTAGTGGATGTCGGCGACGTACGGCTCGCGTACCGGACCTGGGGCGACCCCTTCGGCTCGCCCGTGGTCCTGCTGCACGGCCTCGGCGCCTCCGCCGCGAGCTGGGAGGCGGCCGGCAGCCTGCTCGGCGAACAGTGGCGGGTGTACGCCCTGGACCTGCGCGGTCACGGCGAGAGCGACTGGCCGGACGAGTACTCCTTCGAGCTGATGCGGGACGACGTCCTCGGTTTCCTGGACGAGTGCGAGCTCGACCGGGTCGGTCTGGTCGGCCACTCCATGGGCGGCGTCGTCGCCCATCTGCTCGCTCAGGAGCACGCGGACCGGGTGGAGCGGCTGGTACTGGTGGAGACCCCGCCGCCGTTCCCGAGCGAGCGGAAGCCGGCCGCGGAGCCGGAAGGGCCGGTGGACTACGACTCGGCCGTCGTCGCTCCGATCCGGGCCGAGGTGGCCGATCCCGACCCCGAGTGGGCGGCCGGCCTCGGTGAGATCGTCGCGCCGACGCTGATGATCTCGGGCGGCCCGGAGTCCACCATGCCCCAGGGGCGGCTGCAGGACATGGCCGCGCTGATCCCGGACTGCCGGCTGATCACGATCGGGGGTGGCCACCGGGTGCACGAGGTCCACCCCGACCAGGTCGCCCAGCAGATCACGGAGTTCTTCACCAGCTGAGGAGCGTCGGCCGGGGAAGACGTCGTCGAAACGGCGCGCGGGGCGGGGGTGTCGGGCCGGCGTGCGGGACGGGAGTGTCGGGCCGTAGTCCCGGGCAACCGGGAACCGGCCGCCAGGTGTTGTCAGTGCCGGGTGACAGGATCCGCTTCATGGATCTCGTACCGTTCCTCGCCGACGTCGACGCCCAGCCCTGGGCGGATCTCCAGCATGCCTACGGGAGCGCGGCGGACGTTCCCGGTCATCTGCGGGCGCTCGCCGGGGAGAGCGAGGAGGCCGCGTCCGAGGCGGTCTCCGAGCTGTACGGCAGCATCCTGCACCAGGGTTCGGTCTACGAGGCCACCGCCCGCGCCGTTCCGTACCTCGCCCGGCTCGCCGGGGCCGGGTGCCGCACGGAGGACCTGCTGGTGCTGCTCGGCGGGATAGCCGAGGGCGGGGCGGACGACGGTGACAGCGACGAAGCCGCCTGCCGGGCGGCCGTCGTCGGTGAGCTGGCGCTGATCCTCTCGACGGTCGACGCCGAGGACCCGGGGCTCCGGCGCGCGGCGGTGTGGGCCGCCGCGATGACCGGCGCGGCGGAGCGGGTACTGCCGGTGCTCCACCGGTGCTGGGACACCGAGACGGACCCCCTGGTACGGGCCGAGCTCCTGGGCGCCATGGCGCATCTGGACCCGGCGGGCACAGCCGCCGCGGCGACCGCGGCCATCGGCGTGGACCAGCCCGGCGAGGTACGGATCGCGGCTCTGCTGGCCTGCGTGGACGGCGGACAGCCGTGGGGGTCCGCGCACCACGGGGCGATGCTCTCCCTCCTGCCGGTGAACGGCTTCGTCGAGGACCGGCTGGACCTGGAGCGCAACGAACCACTTCAGTACGTCGTCGAAGAGCTGCTGCGCCGCGACACCGACGCCGACCGTGACTCCGCGTACACCCTGCTCGACGCCGCCCTGCGCAGCGCGGTCCCCGAGACGCGGGAGGAGGCGCTGTGGGCCGCCGAGACGGCGTGCCTGTACTCGCGCAGCGCGCCGGAGCGGCTGTCCGGTGCCGTGGAGGCGCTGATCGCCGACCCGGCGGACGCGCCCCCGGCGTACTCGCTGCTCGCGAAGCTGGGCGTCCGGGCCGCGGCGGCCGCTCCGGTGCTGGCCCGGATCGCCGCGGGGGAGGGCGATCCGGCGGACTGCGCGCTGGAGGCGCTCGTCGTCGTGGACCCCGACCGGGCCGCCCCGCTCCTCGCCCGTGACCTGGAGCGGCGCCCACGGGCGCTGCGCGCGGCATGCGGGTTCCTGTTCGCAGGTGCGGCCGGGGCCTCCTTCCCGTACGACCCGGAATTGCTGGACGCGATCCGCACCCGGCTGGCCGCGGCGGACGGTCCCCACTCGGATGAGGCCATCCGGCTGGTCTCCCTGCTCGGCGCGTGGGGGAGCCGGGCATCGGCTGCCCTGCCCGAGCTGCTGGCCGTGCTGCCGCTCTGCCCGGGGGCGGCACCGAAGGCGCTGGCCGCGATCTGCCCGCCGGAGCACCGGGAGGCGACCGCGGAGGCCCTGACCGCCGCGGCACGCACCGGCCCGGAGGAGGGCCGGCTCGCCGCGGCGACGGCGGTGCGCGAGCTGACGGGGGAGTCCGGCCCGCTGCGGGCGGCCGTCGCCGCACGGCTCACCCCCGGCGGTCCGGCGGTGCGGGAGGCAGCGAGCCTCGCCGCCGGGCTGGGGCCGGAGGCGGCCGGCCTGGTCCCCGCGCTCCGGTCCGCGCTCAGCGACCGGGCGGGCGACCGCAACATCCCGCAGCTGGACGCCGACGTCGAGATCGCCGCGGCCCTGTGGCGGATAACCGGCGACCCGGAGGAAGCGGTGCCGGTGCTCGCCGGTGTGCTGGCGGAGACCGCGCCGATGTGGCTGCGCCGGACGTTCGGCCGTGCCGTGCGGGCTGCCGCCGGCATCGGCGGCGCGGCCCGGACGCTGCTCCCCGCGCTGGAGGGCCTGCTCATCGAGCCGATGCTGATTCCGTCGGCGGTGCTCGCCCTGCACGCGATCGCGCCCGAGTCCCTGGACGGCCCCCGCACGGCCGGGCTGCTCCTGGACGCGGCGGAGCGGGACGCCGATGCGGAGACCGCGCTGGAGGCGCTGGTCGTACTCGGACCCGCCGCCCTCACCGAGGACGGTCGCCGCCGCCTCACCGCTCTGGCCGAACGGGACCTGCGGGTGCGGGCCTCGGGCCTGGAGTCGGGGATGGCCCCGGCCGACGAACGGCTGCGGGAACAGGCACGCGCGGTGGCCCGGACACTGGCCGGAGCCTGACCGTATCCGCGCGGTCCACGCCGCCGGCCCGGGGCCTCCGGGTGGTGCGGCCTCCCCGCTCGTCGCTCAGTCGCCGGGCTCCCAGTCCGGGCGGCGGCCGCTCATCGCGACGGCCCGGTCGACAAGCGGTGCGTCGGCCGGGACCGGGACCGGCGGGCCGAAGATGCTCTCCGGCCGGGGGTTGTCGTCGCCGGGCGTCAGCATGGCCAGCGAGACGCGAAGGCTCGCCTCGTCCCCCTCGTACTTCTGCCCGGTCGACCGGGCGAGGTCCCAGCCATGGATCACCAGCTCGTCCAGCGCGACCAGCAGGGCCACCTCACCCGGCAGGTCCACGCTGCCCGCCCTGGTCATGCCCCGCAGGGCGGCAGGATCCCGCCAGGCGCTCACCAACTCGTCCAGCAGCGGCGGCAGCGCCTCGCGCCAGTCGTCACCGAGGACCGGAACGCTCGCGTCCGGAGCGGTGTCGGTCGTCGGGCCGAAGTCCTTCCGCGCCGCGTCACGGAACGCCGTGGCCAGCCTGACCAGATGGGCGAGCAGCTCGCGCACGGCGTAGTCGGGACAGGGAGTCGGACCGTCGAGCTGCTGCTCGTCGATGCCGTGGAGCAGCGAGGCGATCTGCCGCGCGGCGGGCTCCAGGTCGATCGTGGGAGTTGTCTCCGGGTGCGTGTCCATACAGTGCTGACTCCACCCGTTCCCGGAACTCATCGCTCATCGCACGACGCGTCCACGGAGCACGATCCGGCTCGGGTGGTTCAGCGCACCGGGGTCGCGCGTCGGGTCGGTGGCGTACGCGACGACATCGGCGGGTGCGCCGTCCACCAGGCCGGGCAGCCCGAGCCAGGTCCGTGCGGTCCAGGACGCGGCGCCGAGTGCCGCGTGGGCCGGCAGTCCGGCCCGTACCAGCCACTCCACCTCGCCCGCGACCGTCCCGCACGGGAAGGAGTCCGTCCCGGCCAGCACCGTCACCTTCGCCTCGTGGGCCGCGCGCACATTGCCGAGCATGGTGTCCCAGCCGGCCAGCCACAGATCCCGGCGCACGCTCGGCTCCCGGGCCCGCATCGCGTCCTCCCTCGCGCCGAACACGCTCAGCGTCGGCACGAACGCCGTGCCCTGCGCGGCCATCCGGTCCAGCAGCGCCGGGTCGAGATGCATGCCGTGCTCCAGGCTGTCGGCGCCCGCCAGTACGGCGTTGCGGGTGCCCTCGGCGGTCTGGCAGTGCACCGCCACCTTGCCGCCGGCCGCGTGCACCGCCTCCACCACCGAGGTCAGCAGCGGCAGCGGCACGGCCGGTTCGTCGGCGGCCCAGTCACCGATGACCTTGCACCAGCCGCCCGAGGCCGCCGCCTCCTCCACGGCCGCCCGTGCCAGACCGGCCTCGCTCACATCGCGTCCGAAGCCGGGGAAGAACCGACCGGGCGTGGCCAGCCACCGCCCCGCCGACGTCACCTGCGGCAGCTCCGGGTCCTCCGCCACCCACGCGGGCATCCGCCGCGCGGTGCCCGGGGTGCGCACCGCGAGCACCCCGGCGTCCCGGTGCTCGACCAACTGCCTGCGCAGCAACTCCTCGTCGAACGGCGAGTCCGTCTCCAGCGCACCCGGGTGCGTGTGCACATCGACGAGCCCGGGCAGCAGCCAGCCGCCGTCGACGATCGTCTCCGCGTCCCGGCCGGCGAGCCCGCCGGGCGGACCGCCCGCGCGGAGCACCTCGCCGTCGATCCAGAACGTGCGCTCCTCGCGCTCGGGCAGCACAACACCGCGTATGCACAACATCGTCCGACCGTACGGCACATGGGCCACACACCGACGTGCGACCGATGCGTATCGGCTGCCCGTACACATCGCCACATTGCGGAAGCTTCCGCTCCACCCTCTTGTCGGCGACCCCCGCGCCATGCGATACAGGTCTGGACCATTGCTTCCGGACGGAAGGCACGACCGTGCAACGCCCCCACGCAACCGCCGCGTCGGCCTGCTCCGCCGCCCTGCTCCTCGCCGCGCTCACCGCCTGCGACTCCGCCCCCGAGGCCGACACCCACAAGCCGACGGTGCCGGGCCATGTGACGGCGCAGGCGAGCAGCGCCACCTCCGTGCATGTCATGTGGGAGCGGGCCTCCGACGACAGGGCGGTCACCGGCTACGAGATCTACCGCGAGGGCAGGCGGGTCGAATCGGTCCCCGCCGCCAAGGTGATGATCGACGTCGACGGGCTGACCGCGTCGACCGCGTACACCTTCACCGTCCGGGCCCGGGACGCCGCCGGCAACCTCTCCGCGCCGAGCACCGCCGCACGCGCCACCACACCCGCGCCCACCCCCGCCGACCACGAACCGCCGACCCGCCCGGTGAAGCTGCGCGGAACGGTGGACGGCAGCCGGGCGGTGAACCTCTCCTGGGGCGGCTCCACGGACGACATCGGTGTCACCTCCTACGACATCTACCAGGAGGACTCCCGGATCCACAGCGTGCCCGGTGCCCGGACCACCGCACATCTGACCGGTCTGCGCCCCGGCACCGTCTACACCTTCACCGTCCGCGCCCGCGACGCCGCCGACACCTCTTCCCCGGACAGCAACGCCATCGACCTCACCACCGCCGCCGCCCCGGGCGCACCCGCGAGCACCGCCCCCACCGACCTGCGGATCGGCAACCGTGTCCAGGGCAAGGAGTACGCCATCGACCTGGACTGGCAGCAGCCGGAGACGGGCGGCGAGATCCCCTCGTACCAGCTCTTCATCGGCGGCCGCCTGACCACCACGATCGTCTGGGGCGCCACACCGCCCAAGGGCCGGGCGCACTACCGCCTCACCGTCACCGAGCCGCGCGGCACCCGCTACTCGATGAAGCTCCGCGCCAAGCTGCCCGACGGGAAGTGGGGCGACTTCTCCGCCCAGCGCACGGTCGTGCTCGGCGACTGACGGGTGCTCGGACGCGGGGGCGCCGGTGAGGCCCGGTGATCAGATCCGGCGCTGCTTCGGTACGAACATGGCGTCCTCCGGGTGGACTTCACGCATCGCTCCGCACGGACGGAGCTTTCCGGTCTGCGGGTCGGTGGCTTTCGTGGGGCAGGTCCACACCCAGTAGTGACTCCGTGGCGCCTTCTTCTGACTGATCTTGTACTTCCCGGCTTCCATCTCGGAACCGCATCGTGTGCATACGGCCGGGCGGGAGAGGGCCGAGGCGTGTTCGTGTTCCAGCAGCGTCCGGGCGAAGCGGCTGCCACGGAACCGGACCATGATCTCGCGGCGGGCCCCGCTGCCCCGGGGACTGTGGGACAGCGTGTTGAGGCTGCCCAGGAAGGTCGTCCGCTCGTCCACGACGAGGATCTTCTGGTGCATGGTTCTGATGTGCACCACCTGACCCACTCCCGCCCGCAGTTCGGGAAGTCGCCGGGCGGCGTCGGCGGCGGTGGCGGCATTGCGGTGGCGCAGCTGCCGTTGCAGACCCTCGTCCGATTCCTCGACGACGAAGACGACGACGCGCACACCGCGCAGCCGGGCCGCGTTCAGATGGGGCAGGACATCCCACAGCCGGGTGTAGTACCAGGGCGCCCAGAGCCAGATCGACTCCTCGGCGGCGTCGATGGCGTCCAACGCGGCGGGGAAGTAGTCGTGCTCGTCATAGACGGCATCCCACCGCACATGTCCGTCGAACGCCTGCCAGATCTCGCGTTGAATCGCGGTGGAATCCTCCGCGGAGAGCTCGGACTCGTCCATGCCGAGCAGATGCGCGGCCCGCACACCCAGAATGCGGCGGTCCGGGCCGGGTGTGGCCATCTCCCGGACGTGCGCGAGTACGGTTCCGGCCGCGGCCCGGTACACGGCCGACCACGCTGCGACGATGTAGACCCGCCGACGGGCACGTGTCGCTCCGACGTTGAACAGCCGTGCCCCCGTGCGCGCGAAATCCGAGCTGCTGCCCAGATCTCCGAGTCCGGTCCAACCGAGTGTCCTGCCGTCCTCGACGAGGTCGAGCACCACGACATCGAACTCCCGGCCCTGGAAACGATGCGCCGTGCCGACCTCGACCGGCGGTGACCGGTGCAGGCTGCCCTGATCGGCGAGCCAGTCGTGGGTGAGGTCGGCCTGGGCGTTGTACGGGGTCACGATGCCGACTGATTCCCCCTGGTCACGATGGTGTTCAGCGAGCGCTTGGGCGACCACACTGCCTGCCGTCCACCAACGCCCCCTGCCCTTCCTGGGGGTGTGGGCGACGCCGAGTCCCTCATCGCCGAGTTGGTCGGTGGTGATCAGTACGATCTCGGGATCCTCCTCCCGGTTCCGTTCCACCACGGCGGAATCGAGCCTCGGGCCGTCGGGGAGCGTGCTGCCGTATGCGATGCGGTTGACCAGCTCGGTGAGATCGGGCCCGAAGCGGTGAGTGGTGAGCAGCGCGGCACAGCCGGGGTGTGCCATGGCCTCGTCCGGCGTACCTATGCCAGCCACGGCGAAGCAGTCGCGGGTGAGCCAGCGCGACAGCTTGGTGTCGGACGGGGTGCGTCTGTGTTCGATCGGGCCGAGTTGGCAGAAGTCGCCGAGCAGGACGGCGGTTTCACCGGCCTTGGCCACTGCGACGATCAGCTCCGGCAGTGCAGCGGCGGCGGCCTCGTCCACCAGCACGACGTCATAAGGGCCCGCCGCGACCGCCTTGTTGATCCGCATCCGGGCAAGGGTCGTCGCCACGACCTTCGCATTGCGGATGATGTCGGGCTCCGCCCGGGCACGGAGCCGGCTGATCTCCTTGAGCAGCTGCTCGTGTTGCTGCTCCAGGTCCCGGCAGCGCTTCAGCGACGTCGCGGCCTTGCCGCGCAGGGCGGTCCGCTTCGCCTCCATGGCCGGGAGGTCGGCCCGGTCCGCCGCGTCCACCGTGGTGCGGTCGTCGGGGAGTGGCCCCGGTTGCCGCTGTTGTGCGGAGGAGAACCGCGCACGCAGCCCGTCATGCGTCTGCCGTGCTTCGGAGAGCGAGTCCTCCGTGTCGTCGAGACACGAGCGGGCCCGTGCGGTGGCCTCGGCGAGCCGCGTCAGCTCGGCGGCGTCGACCGGGTGGGCCAGACGTGTCAGTTCGCCGATGCGCGGCTCAAGGAGCTCACGCTGACGGTCGAACGCCGAGGCGGCCCGGGAGGCCGCCTCGGCGAGATTCACCTGGCGGGCGACCAGGGACGGAAGCGCCTGCGTGAGTTCAGCACGTCGTTTCCGGTTGCGCAGGCGAGCCCTGACGCCTTGTTCCAGATCGAGTGTGTCCAGCTCCTGCCGGGCCTTCTCCAGCGGGAGCCGCGCCTTGCGGGCCGCCGACTGCGCGGGGAGCAGTTCCTGCTCCATGGAGTCGAGCACCGCCCGCAGACGGACCACTTCAGTCAGTTGGGCGCGCTGATCGTCCACCGCCCGTTCGGCCGCGACGCATCGCCGAACCGTTTCGGCAGCGTGGTCGCGGCGACCGGTCGCTTCCTTGACCTCGGTGTCCGCGTCGGCGACGTCGGCCGCCAGGGCTGCGAGGCGGCTGCCGTGGGCGAGGCGGTCGTGTGCCTGCCGGTACGCCTCGGGGTCGTAGCCCGACAGGGCGTCGTCCAGGCTGCGGAGCCGTGTGAGTACCGGGGAGTCGCGAAGGGCCAGAAGCTCGCTCTCCGTCTGTTCCCGGCGGTCCTCCGTCTCCCGGATCCGTTCCTGCACGAGCAGCGCGAGACAGACCCGGGGGTCGTCGGCGACCGAGGCGAGGTGGGGCGTACCGACCCGGACCAGCTCGCCGGGCAGCAGTCCCGTACGCGTCTTGACAGCGCCTTCGAGCGCGTTGTCCACCGCGATGTTCGTGCCGGACACGAGGAGCACGCGCTTGTTGCGGGAGGCGAGATGGTCGATGGCGCGTTTGAGCACCGTTGTCTTCCCCGTGCCGGGCGGCCCCCACACGAGCCGGATGCCCGGCGTGGTACAGGCGAGATAGGTCTGTGCCTGTGCTCCCTGGAGCACGCCGGCGCACGCCGTGCTGGTGAGCGGCGCCACGGGGCTGAGCCGGTCGGAGACCAGTTGTTCGGCGAGGCCGGGGTCATCGATGGCGCAGAGCGCCTCGTGGAGGCTCTTCTCCAGAAAGTCGTCGGGCCGGCCCATGGCCCACAGGCCGAGGCCGTGAACGGGTGCGTGCGCTCCCACCTGGAGGCGCAGTCGTTCGGTCTCCGCGACGTGGGAGATGACGCGATAGGTCGAGTCGCCCGCGGCCGAGGGGCCACTGCGCGGCGCCAGACACATTTCGGTGAGATCGTCCGGGCCGACCTGGCGTGCGTAGGTACTCAGCGCGTACCACCCGTCCTCCAGATGGACGACATCGCCGAAGTATTTGAATTGCCGGTCCTTCATTGATTCGGAAGAACGCTCGGCTGCTCGGGTCCCGCACAGGGCCGCGACCGCTTGCGTCATTTCGTCCAGCCATCGCGGCACGTGCGGATCCCCACTTTCGTCGAATGAGCATGATCGGATCCGCGGGGGACGCTTGTCCAGGGGGCGCCGACCGGTGGCGTGATCGCGCCCTTGTCCCACCGGAATACACATGGGATCAAGTCATGAGGCAGGTGAGGGCGGGAAGCGCGGCACCGAGGGGAGCGGCACGATGGAGCCGTCGGACTGGGCGATCAAGTGTTTCGGGGCGCACGCCGGGCAATTGACGCGTGCCGTTCCGCAACGGCTGCGGAATGCTCATGTCCGCGCACTCGCGGGTCATGCGGCATCGAGGCTGAAGCGCAATGCCAAGTACGGCCAGATCCTCGCGGAAGCGGCTCTTGAGGAACTCGCCGAGGAAGCCGAGTCGCTCGGCGGCGAGGTACGCCTTCTCGGCGGCAGGCCCTACGCGATCATTGCGGATCACGCACTCTTTCCGTACCGGTACGCAAACCGGAAGGTGCCGCTTCAGAAGGCGCGATTTCGGTCAGGAGTCTCGGAGCGGCGCAAGAGGCTGTACAACGCGCACGGTCCGGACGGGTGGAGCGCCGGCACCCTGTTCGACGTCGAAGGGGAACAGCTGGAAACGGAGGCATATCTGAGGCTCCGTGAGGCATTCGAAGAACTCGGTTCGCAGACACGTCTCGTGTCGGTCTTCTTCACCAGCGACACGCAGGACGGCATCCACCAGATCCACTGGGGCGAAGCGCGGTTGGAGATCGACCGGACTTTCCAGTGGGAGCGCCACGAGGAGTTGCCACCCGCCGTCGAGGCCTGAGGCCTGAGGCCTGAGGCCTGGGGTCTGAGATCCGAGGTCCGAGATCCGAGGTCCGAGATCCGAGATCCGAGGTCCGTTCCGGCCGGATCCCGTTGTGGTGCGGCCATGTCTTTGGTCTGTACCTATTGACGTAGTGGTCCAGACCTCTTAGTTTCCCCTGTGCTCCATGGCACCAAGCATCCCGCTCCCCCTCAGGACCGCCTCACCGGTCCCTGCCTCAAGGGAGAACCCCATGTTCGAGCACATGACACTCAGACGGAGACCGGCGACCGCCCTCGTCGCCGTTCTCGGACTGCTCCTCGCGCTGCTGTCCCTGCAGGCCGCACCCGCGCACGCGGCGGGCAAACTGACTGCCACCTTCACCTCGGCCGACAACGGGTCGTGGTGGAAGGGGACTTACGTACTGCACAACGACACCGACACCGCCGTGACCGGATGGAGCCTCGAATTCGACCTGCCGGCCGGGGTCGCGATCGACACCTCGTACAACGGCACCGTCACCACCCGGGGCAGCCATGTCACCGCGGTCAACGCCCACTACAACGGCACGGTCGGCGCGCACAGCACCAGCGAGCCGTACAGCTTCTGGTTCGTCGCGACCGGGCCGATCACGGCGCCGGCCGGGTGCCGGATCAACGGTGACAAGTGCGACGGCTCCGCGGACGTGCCCCCGGGCGCGCCCGGCGGGCTGAAGCAGACCGATGTCACCGCCCGTACCGTGTCGCTGTCCTGGACGGCGGCCACGGCCGGTGACTTCCCGGTGGCGTCGTACGACATCCTGGCGGGCGGCAAGGTGGTGGGCTCGGCCACCGCGACGACCTCCGCCACGGTCACCGGGCTGACCCCGGCCACCGCCTACTCCTTCACCGTCCGGGCCAAGGACACCCGGGGCAACACCTCCGCCGAGAGCGCGCCGCTGGCCGTCACCACCGTCGACCCGGCCACCGACACCTCCCCGCCCACCGCACCGGGCGCGCTGCACGCCACGGCGACCGATTCCTCGTCCGTCACGCTCGCCTGGACCGCCGCGACGGACAACCAGCGCGTCGCCGCGTACGACATCTACCGGGACGGGGCGCTGGCCACCACGGTCCCGGGCACCACGACCACCGCCACCATCGGCGGGCTCTCTCCCTCGACCTCGTACACCTTCACCGTCAAGGCGCGTGACGCGGCGGACAACGCCTCACCGGCCGGCAACGCGCTCACGGCGAAGACCGACGACATCGTCGGGGCGGGCAACTACGCCAAGGTCGGCTACTTCGTCCAGTGGGGCATCTACGGCCGCCAGTACTTCGTCAAGAACCTCCACGACTCGGGAGCCGCGGACAAGCTCGACATCGTCAACTACGCCTTCGCCAACATCGACCCCAACAACCTCACCTGTCTGAACGGTGTCACCAAGGGCACCACCGCCGACCCCCAGGACCCCGAGCAGGGCACCGGGGCCGGTGACGCCGACGCCGACTACGGGCGCCCGTTCAGCGCCGCCCAGTCCGTCGACGGTGTCGCGGACGACGGCTGGGGCAAACTGCGCGGAAACTTCAACCAGTTGAAGAAACTGAAGAAGCTCCACCCGGACCTGAAGATCGTGGTCTCGCTCGGCGGCTGGACGTACTCGAAGTACTTCTCCGACGCGGCGGCCACCGACGCGGCCCGCAAGAAGTTCGTCTCCTCCTGCATCGACATGTACATCAAGGGCAACCTGCCCGAGTACAACGGTGCGGGCGGCCCCGGCACCGCCGCCGGGATCTTCGACGGCTTCGACATCGACTGGGAATGGCCGGGTACGGGAACCGGGCACCCCGGCAACCACTACTCGCCCGACGACAAGGGCAATCTGACCCTGCTGCTCGCCGAGTTCCGCAAGCAGCTGGATGCCCTGGGCGGCGGACACCGCCTGCTCACCGCCTTCACCCCCGCCGACCCGCAGAAGGTCGGCGAGGGCTGGGACCTGGGCAAGGTCTTCGACTCCCTCGACGTGGCGAACGTCCAGGGCTACGACTTCCACGGCTCCGGCAGCGACAACTCCTGGGAGCCGAACCGCACCGGCCACCAGGCCAACCTCTACACGGACGACCAGGACCCCTACGACTTCCACTTCAGCGCCGACGCCGCCGTCAAGGCCTACACCGACGCCGGTGTCGAGCCCCGCAAACTGACCCTCGGCATCCCGTTCTACGGCCGGGGCTGGCAGAACGTCGCCGACGGCGGCGCGGCCGGCGAATGGCAGACGGCCGGCGGTGCGGCCCCCGGACAGTTCGCGGAGGAGGCCGGAACCCGCGGCTACGCCAACCTCGTCGGCGCGTACCCGACGATGACGGTCCATCACGACGAGCAGTCGGTGTCGACGTACGGCTACACCGGCAGTCAGTGGTGGTCCTTCGACGACGCCTGGTCCATCGGCAAGAAGACCGACTACGTGAAGTCCAAGGGGCTGCTGGGGGTGATGATCTGGGAGATGTCCGGTGACACGTCACAGGGCACATTGATGAACGCACTGGACACCGGTCTGAAGTAGCCGGAGCGGCACACCGGTCGCCGGTCCGCGGAGCCCCACCGGGCCCGCGAACCGGGCGGGCCCGCGACCGGGCCGTTCGTCGGCCGGGCGGTACGGCCCCCGCGGTCAGACGCCCTTCAGCGCGCCCTCCGCCGAGGTCAGGCAGTGCTGTGCCAGTGCCGCCGGGCCCTGCGGCCCGGCGGCCGGGGCGTCGCCGGCCGCCCAGGTCTCCACCGCGGCCCGCACCGCCGCGCCGGCCACCCCGGCCGTCAGCCGGGTGTCCAGTGAACCGGCTCCGTCCGGGAGCCCGGCGCGTGCCGCGAGGACCCCGGTCAGGGTGACGTCCGCGTCGTGGCACGCGTCGTTCCACACCGACTGGAGGGCCGGGCTCCGCGTCGCCATCCTCAGCAGCGACCGCACCCACTCCAGGGACTCCGCCGCCGCCGTGTCACCGGGGGGCGGAGTCAGCGCGCGTGCCGCCGCGTGCCGCAGCGCGTCCGGCAGCGACAGATCGGCCGGGGCGTCCCGGACCGCCTCCACCCACTGCCGGGCCCCGGCGGCGAGCAGAGGTGTGATGGCCTCCTCCTTGGTCGCGAAATAGCGGTAGAAGGTGCGCGGGGCGACACCCGCGGCGCGCGCGATGTCCTCGGCGCGGGTGGTCCGCAGGCCGTGTTCCACGAAGAGCGCCGCCGCCGTGCGGGCGATATCCATCCGGGTCGCGGCCTTGCGCCGCTCCGTCAATGAGCCACCTTGCATGCGGATCAGGTTATGCCCTGGAGTTGGCGCGCCCAGAAGGCGGATATTGCCCTTGTGGCAGAATCTGCCATAAGGGCACGTGTTGGGCTAGCAAGAGGTGGCAAGAGCGGTGCGTCGGCGGCAGTTCCTTCTTCAGACGGCCGGCCTCGCCGGCACCACGGCCGCGCTGGGGCTCACCGGCTGTTCGGCGAGCAAGGACGTGAAGCTCCATCTGCTCGTGGCCAGTTACGACAAGAGCATCGGCGCCTCGCTCGGCGACCAGTGGGACGCCGTCGTCGCAGCATTCGAGAAGCAGCACGCCGGGATCAGGATCGAGCTGGAGCGGGTTTCCTACACCAGGATCGACAAGACGCTCGCCCAGCGGGTCGAGGAGGGCCGGGCGCCCGACATCGCGCAGTCGAACGTCTTCGCGCCGTACGCCGAGGACGGCCGTCTCTACAACATGAGCCAGCTGTTCGACATCGCCACTCAGGCCGACTTCATCCGGTCCTTCACCGACGCGGGCACGGTCCGCGACGCCACCTACGGCATTCCGTTCCTGGCCAGCACACCCCGGCTCTTCTACAACAAGGAGCTCTTCCGGCGGGCCCGCGTCAGCGGTGCCCCCACGTCGTGGGACGAATTGCGGGCGTCCGCCCAGGCGCTGAAGGCGATCGGCGTGAAGACGCCGTACGGGCTCCAGCTCGGCCCCGAGGCGGCCGAGGACGAGGCCCTGTCCTGGCTGCTCGCGGCCGGCGGCGGCTACACGAGCGAGCTCGCGGAGTACGACTTCGTGAAGCCGGAGAACGTCGAGGCCCTGACCTGGCTGCGGGACGAGCTGGTCACCGAGGGGCTGGCCGGTGCCGACCCCATGAAACTCAACCGGACCGACGCGTACACCCAGTTCATGCGGGGCGAGATCGGCATGATGATCGGCCACCCGATGCTGATGGGCGCGGCCGATCAGGCCAAACTCCCTTACGCGCACGCCGCGTTCCCCAAGAAGGACGGCGGGGCCGCCCCTCCGGTCGGGATCAGCGACTGGCTGATGGCGTTCCGGCGCAACGACCACCGCAAGGAGTGCGGCGCCTTCCTCTCGTTCCTCTACAGCGGGAAGTCCGCCCTGACCTACGGCGGCAGCCAGTCCGCGCTGCCCGTGACGTACTCCGCGTCCGACGCGGCGACCGGGAAGCCCGCCGAGCAGCCGCTCTCACCGTTCATCGAGCAGCTGTCGAACGCCCAGTTCGCACCGGTCAACATGCGTTCCTGGCCCGCAGTCCGGGGCACCATCCGCACCGATGTGGGCCAGGCGGTGATGAAGGGCGGCGACCCCCGGTCCGTGCTCACCTCGCTCGACGAGTCGGCCGTCAAGGCGGGCATGGCGGCGGCGACCTCCTGACGGCCGCACACCTCCGCCTCCGGCGCTGTGCGGTGCCGGGGGCGGAGCCGTGTCGGTTCGAACGGTGCGGGGCTCAGCCCAGCTGCTCGTACGCGGGGAGCGTCAGGAAGTCCGCGTAGTCCTGGTCCAGGGAGACCTGGAGCAGGAGGTCGTGGGCCTGCTGCCACCTGCCGGCGGTGAACGCCTCGTCGCCGATCTCCGCGCGGATCGCGGCGAGTTCCTCGGCGGCGACCTCGCGGGCCAGCTCCGCCGTGGCGTGCTTGCCGTTCTCGAAGACCACGTCCGCGTTGATCCACTGCCAGATCTGCGAGCGGGAGATCTCCGCGGTGGCGGCGTCCTCCATCAGGTTGAAGATGGCGACCGCGCCCATGCCGCGCAGCCAGGCCTCGATGTAGCGGATGCCGACCGCGACGGCGTTGCGCAGGCCCTCGTAGGTGGGCCTGGCGTCCAGGGTGTCGATGGCGATCAGGTCACCGGCGGCCACCGCGACGTCCTCGCGCAGGCGCTCCTTCTGGTTCGGCTTCTCGCCGAGGACCGCGTCGAAGGAGGCCATGGCGATCGGGACCAGGTCCGGGTGGGCGACCCAGGAGCCGTCGAAGCCGTCGTGCGCCTCGCGGTCCTTGTCGGCCTTGACCTTCTCGAACGCGACCTTGTTGACCTCGGCGTCGCGGCGGGACGGGATGAAGGCGGCCATGCCGCCGATGGCGTGCGCGCCGCGCCGGTGGCAGGTGCGGACCAGGAGTTCGGTGTACGCGCGCATGAACGGGGCGGTCATCGTCACCGCGTTGCGGTCCGGCAGGACGAACTTGGAGCCGCCGTCGCGGAAGTTCTTGACGATGGAGAAGAGGTAGTCCCAACGTCCCGCGTTCAGCCCGGAGGCGTGGTCGCGGAGCTCGTAGAGGATCTCCTCCATCTCGTACGCGGCGGTGATCGTCTCGATCAGGACGGTCGCGCGGACCGTGCCCTGCGGGATGCCGACGTAGTCCTGGGCGAAGACGAAGATGTCGTTCCAGAGGCGGGCCTCCAGGTGCGACTCCGTCTTCGGGAGATAGAAGTACGGGCCCTTGCCGAGGTCGATAAGGCGCTGGGCGTTGTGGAAGAAGTAGAGGCCGAAGTCGACCAGCGCGCCGGGCACCGGGGCGCCGTCGAGCTGGAGGTGACGCTCGTTCAGGTGCCAGCCGCGGGGGCGGGTGACGACGGTGGCGAGCTCGTCGGCGGGCTTCAGGGCGTACGACTTGCCGGACCTCGGGTCGGTGAAGTCGATGGAGCGGGTGTACGCGTCGATCAGGTTGAGCTGGCCGAGGACGACGTTCTCCCACGTGGGGGCGGACGCGTCCTCGAAGTCGGCGAGCCAGATCCTCGCGCCCGAGTTCAGGGCGTTGATGGTCATCTTGCGGTCGGTCGGACCGGTGATCTCCACCCGGCGGTCGTTCAGCGCGGCCGGAGCCGGCGCGACCTTCCAGGAGTCGTCCGCGCGGATCGCCGCCGTCTCGGGCAGGAAGTCCAGCGTGGAGGTGCGGGCGATCTCGGCGCGGCGCTCGCCGCGGCGGGCGAGCAGCTCGTCACGGCGCGGCGTGAACTGCCGGTGCAGCTCGGCCACGAACGCGAGGGCCGCTTCGGTCAGGACCTCGTCCTGCCGGGGCAGGGGCTCGGCATCGACGATGGCCAGCGGGGACGGCGCTGGTGCGGACATGAGCTGTCACTCCTTCAGCGGGCGGTGCGGGCGGCGTCTCACGGCCGCCGGGTCGCCTGAAATGGCACGGCGTGCCAGGGCTCCGGGATACGGGCGTGGAAGCCGTCCGAGGTGCAGAGAGCTTCTGACCAGTGGATAGTAGTTTCCTCATGGTGGAAGTTCAATGGTTTGTTGATGTCGAGATTCTCTGGGTCGACAGAAGTGGCCCCGGGATGGCGCGGCGTGCCAGTCCGGTCACCCGAGGTGTCTCAGGTCCTCCACCGTGTCGATGTCGTACGCCTGAGCCACATCCGAACACTCGACGAGCGTGATCGCATCGCGGTGCGCCCGCAGATACGCCCGAGCGCCCTGGTCGCCCACCGCCCCCGCCGCGATCTCCGCCCACAGATCCGCCCCGAACAGCACCGGATGGCCACGCTCCCCGCCGTACGCGGCGGCCGCGATCCCGGTCCGCGAGCGGTACGCCGAACGCACCCGGCCCACCGCGTCCGCACCGATCCCCGGCTGGTCGACCAGGAGGACGAGCGCCGCGTCCGCCCCCGTGGCGGCCAGCGCCCCGAGCCCCGCCCGCAGCGACGAGCCCATGCCCTCGGCCCACCCGGGGTTGACGGTCACCGAGCAGCCGGTGAGGTCGGCCCGGTCCCGGACCCGCCCGGCCGCCGCGCCCAGCACCACCTGGACGGGGCCGCAGCCGCCGTCCCGCAGCACCCGCACCGCGTGCTCGACCAGTGGCCGGCCATGGTGTTCGAGCAGCGCCTTGGGCCGTCCGCCGAGCCGCCGCCCGCCGCCCGCGGCCAGCAGCAGCCCGGCGACCTTCGGGGTTGGTGTTGTCGGAGTCATGCGGTCTGGATACCCCAGCACGCCCCGGACGTGCACCCTTCGCACCTCGCGCACTCCCTTGGCACACCCTTCGCGCAGGCAGGCGGAGGCGGGCGCGGGCGGGAAAGCCGTCCACCGCGATCCACCCGGATCACCCATACGGGACACCCCGAATTCCGTCCGCGGAGTGGCGCTCGACAGCTTTCATGGCGTTAACTTGCGCGCACGCCCGGACACTTGACCAACGGTGTGGGGACCGGTCGGAACACTGGCACAAGGATGTGCGAGGGGGAGTGCTTTGTTGCGAAGCGTGGGGCAGACGCGGGTGACCGGCAGCGAGGACCCGAGGGTGACGGAGCTGCGTACGGCCGTCTCCCGGCTCCGCCGCGAGCTGGCCGGGCATCCGCGCGAATTCCCGGACCGGGGTATCGCCGAGGACGAACTGGCCGCGCTGGACGCGATGGCGGCGAGCGGTGTCCCCGAGATTCCGCGGCTGCGCCGTTCGCTGCTGCTGATCGCCGGGGCGATCGGCTCGGTGAGCGCACTGGCGTCGGCGCTCAGGGACGTACGGGTGGCCGTCGACCTCTTCGGTGAGCCGCCGCGCGGCTGACCGGTGACCCGGCGGCGGGGCGACGGGGTCAGCGGCGGATGAGCCTACGGGCGGTCGCCGCCGCGACCGCCGAGGTGCGCGAGTCCACGCCCAGCTTGGCGTAGATGTGCACCAGATGGGATTTCACCGTCGCCTGGCTGAGGAAGAGCCGCTTGCTGATCTGCAGGTTCGACAGCCCCTCGCCGACCAGTTGCAGCACCTCCAGTTCCCGCTTGGTCAGGGCCTCCGCGGGAGTGCGCATGCGGTCCATCAGGCGGTGTGCGACGGCCGGCGCCAGCGCCGACCGGCCCGCCGCGGCCGTGCGTACCGCCGCCGCCAGCTCCTCCGGCGGGGCGTCCTTCAGCAGATAGCCGGCGGCGCCCGCCTCGACGGCGGCCAGGATGTCGGCGTCCGAGTCGTACGTGGTGAGGATCAGGACGCGGGGCGCGCCCCGCTGTGCGGTGATCGCCGCGGTGGCCTGCGATCCGTGCATGCCCGCGCCGAACTGGAGGTCCATGAGGACGACGTCGAACTCGCCGGTCGCGGCGAGCGAGACGGCCCGCTCGGCCGTGGCCGCCTCGGCGACCACCCGGAAACCCGGTTCGGAGTCGAGTACGGCGCGCAGCCCCGCCCGCACCACGGGGTGGTCGTCGGCGAGCAGCAGCCTGATGGGGGCGGGGGTGGTCATGCGGCGTCCTGTCCTGGCCGGCCGTCGGGGATCGGGAGCGGAAGGGTGAGGGCGACGGCGGTGCCCTGACCGGGGGCCGATTCGACACTGAGCGTGCCGCCCAGGGAACGGGCCCGCGCCCGCATCGCGGGCAGCCCGAAGCCCCCGGTGTCCTGGTCCGCGACGACCGGGCCGCGGCCCGGGGCGAACCCCCGGCCGTCGTCGACGACGTCCAGCGACACCGAGGTGTCCATGAAGCTGAGGGTGATCTCCGCACGCCCGGCCCCGGCGTGCCGCACCGTGTTGGCCAGCGCCGACTGGGCGGTGCGCAGCAGCGCCACCTCGTACGGGGTGGGCAGCTCCACCGGTGTGCCGCTCACCGCGAACTGCGCCGTGAGGCCGGGGCCCGTGGTGCGGGACGAGAGGCGTTCCAGGGCGGCCGCCAGGGAGCCGTTCTCCAGGTCCGGCGGCGACAGGGCGCGGACGAAGCGGCGGGCCTCGGCGAGGTTGTCCTGGGCGGCCTCGCGGGCCCGGCGGACGTGCGGGGTGGCGGGGGCGTCGGCGGGCAGGGTGCGTTCGGCGGCGCGCAGCAGCAGCTGGATGCTGGACAGGCCCTGGGCGAGGGTGTCGTGAATCTCGCGGGCCAGCCGCTCACGTTCGGCGAGCGTGCCCGCGGTGCGTTCCGCCTCGGCCAGCTCCGCCCGGGTCGACATCAGCTCCTCGATGAGCTCCCGGCGCCGCTCGCTCTCCCGGAACAGCGCCTCGTACCCGAGGACCGTCGCCACCGCGACCGCCGCCCCGAGCAGCGGACCGATGAAGGTGCCCGGTGAGACGGGCTCGCCGTGCAGCACGAAGCAGGCGATGGCGGCGGCCGCGGTGACCGCGACCGCGGGCAGCGCCCAGCGGGTCGGCAGCAGATGCAGTTGCAGGAAGTACAGCGGGAAGGCCACCCACAGGGCCTCCGGCGACAGGACGAGCAGCGCCAGCCACGCGGCGCCCAGCGCCGCCAGCCACAGCGCGCCCGCGCGGGTGCGGGGCTGTACGGCGGGGGCGAGTGCGCCCGCCGCGTACAGGGCGGCCGTCACAGCGCTCACCACGACGACGGCCCTGGGATGTGTGCCGTCGGCGACGGCCCGTACCGCCGCCAGTGCCAGCAGTCCCACCAGCAGCGCGTGCAGACACAGCCGCAGCGCGGCGGCGACCGGGGGATGGGCGCGGGAATCCATGATTCGTCCAGCGTAGACGCGGGGTGCCGGGGGCCGGTCAATCGAAAGGTTGATGTCGGGCCCCACCGCCGAGCGATGTTTCCGGGCGTCCGGCGGCCGAGGCTGGGGGCATGTTCGTCGCATGGAGAGATCTCCGGTTCGCCAAGGGCCGGTTCGCGCTCATGGGCTCGGTCGTGGTGCTGATCACGCTGCTCGTGGGTCTGTTGTCCGGCCTCACCGCCGGCCTGGCCCGGGAGAACACCTCGGCCGTCACCGGGCTGAACGCCGACCACCTCGCGTTCGCCGCCCCGCCCGACGGCCGGTCCGTGTCCTTCACCGACTCGGTCGTGAAGGAGGACGCCTGGCGGAGCTGGGCGAAGCGGCCCGGGGTGAGCGGCGCGGAGCCGCTCGGCATCCGCACGCTCAACGCCGTCGCGGACCGGGGGGAGCGCACGGCCGCCGTGTCGGCGTTCGGGATCGAGCCGGACGGGGGCCTGGCGCCCACCGGCGGAGCCCCGGTCGGCGCGGGGAAGGTGGTGCTGTCCCGGCAGGCCGCCGACGACCTGGCGGCGGGGGCCGGTGACCGGCTGCGGCTCGGCGCCACCGAGGTCACCGTCGCCGCCGTGGCGGGGGACGCCTCGTACAGCCACACGCCGGTCGTGTGGACCTCGCTCGACGACTGGCAGCGGTTCGGAGCGGACGGTACGGGCCCGGCCCGGCACGCCACGGTGATCGCCCTGACCACCACCGGCGGCGCCGACCTCGCCGCGGGCGACGAGGCGACCGGCACCAGCACGCTCACCCTCGACGGCTCCCTCACCGCCATCGGCTCCTACCAGGCCGAGAACGGCTCGCTCCAGCTGATGCGCGGCTTCCTCTTCGCCATCTCCGCCCTGGTCATCGGCGCTTTCTTCACCGTCTGGACGATCCAGCGCAGCGGCGACGTCGCCGTCCTCAAGGCGCTCGGTGCCTCCACCCGGTACCTGCTGCGCGACGCGCTCGGGCAGGCCGTCGTGATGCTCGCCGTCGGGACGGGCGCGGGCACCGCGCTGGCCTCCGGCATCGGCGCCCTGATCAGCGGCGGGGCCGTGCCGTTCGTCCTGGACGCGGCGACCGTCCTGGTCCCGGCGGCCGTCATGATCGTCCTCGGTGCCCTCGGGGCGGCCCTGTCCATCCGGCGGATCACCGCCGTCGACCCGCTCACCGCACTCGGGAGTGCCCGATGACCCTCACCCTCGCCGACGTCAGCCTCACCTACCCCGACGGCGACGGCCGGCTCACCGCCCTCGACCGGATCTCGCTGGACGTACCTGCGGGCTCGCTCACCGCGGTCGTGGGACCGTCCGGCTCCGGCAAGTCCAGCCTGCTCGCGGTGGCCGCGACCCTGGTCACCCCGGACAGCGGCCGGGTGGCCGTCGCCGGTACGGAGACCGCCGGCCTCGGCCGAAAGGAGCAGGCGCGGCTGCGCCGGGAGCGCATCGGCATCGTCTTCCAGCAGCCCAATCTGCTGCCGTCGCTCACGGCGGCCGAACAGCTCCAGGTGATGGCCCATCTCTCGGGCGGCGCCGTGCGCGCGGCCCGCGGCCGGGCGCTGGAACTGCTGGACGCGGTCGGCCTGGCGGACCAGGCCGGACGCAGGCCCCACCAGCTGTCGGGCGGGCAGCGGCAGCGGATCAACATCGCGCGGGCCCTGATGAACGACCCTGCGGTGCTGCTGGTCGACGAACCGACCAGCGCGCTCGACCACGAGCGGGGCGCCGCGGTGCTCGACCTGCTGCTCGCGCTGACCCGGGAGCGGTCGACGGCGACGGTGCTGGTCACCCACGACCTGGCCCATCTGGACCGGGTGGACCGCACGGTCCGGATGGACGACGGCCGCCTGACGGTGCCGGAACCGGTCTGAGAACCGGTGGAGGGGGTGGCCCGCGGCCACCCCCTCCACCGCGTCGCGCTCCGGGACGCCTCAGCCGGTGGAACCGCTGCTCGCCAGCGCGTCGGAGAGTTCCTCGGCGGCCTGCTGGAGGATCGGCACGATCCGCTCCGTCGCCGCGTCCGTCACCCGTCCCGCCGGGCCGGAGATCGAGATCGCGGCCGAGGTGGGCGAGTTCGGTACGGAGACCGCCAGGCAGCGCACCCCGATCTCCTGCTCGTTGTCGTCGACCGCGTAGCCGACCCGGCGGACCTGCTCCAGCGCGTCGAGGAAGCCGTCGGGGGTGGTGATCGTCTTCTCGGTGGCGGCCGGCATCCCGGTACGGGCGAGCAGCGCCCGTACCTCCTCCGGCGGCGTGTGCGCCAGCAGCGCCTTGCCGACCCCGGTGGAGTGGGGGAGCACCCGGCGGCCCACCTCGGTGAACATCCGCATCGAGTGCTTGGACGGCACCTGCGCGACGTAGACGATCTCGTCGCCGTCGAGCAGCGCCATGTTCGCGGTCTCGCCGGTCTCCTCGACCAGGCGCGCGAGATACGGGCGGGCCCAGGTGCCCAGCAGCCGGGACGCGGACTCGCCGAGCCGGATCAGCCGGGGGCCCAGCGCGTAGCGCCGGTTGGGCTGCTGGCGTACGTATCCGCACAGCACCAGCGTGCGCATCAGGCGGTGAATGGTGGGCAGCGGCAGCCCGCTGCTCGCGGAGAGTTCGCTCAGCCCGACCTCACCCCCCGCGTCCGCCATCCGCTCCAGCAGATCGAAGGCACGCTCAAGGGACTGCACACCACCGCTGGGGGCGGCGGGCTTGGAGTCGGATGTGCTGGCGTGGGACGGCGGCACGTCAACGGTCCTTTCGAGGCGGAAGAGCTGGTGCCCCGCCCGGCGAGGCACCCAGCAGCCTACCGGGCGGTTCCCGATCGGCCCACTGCTCGGGGTACGGCGTCCTGGCCGGTCAGAGCCCGTTTGTCCCGGTGTCGGCAGTCGGCGGGGCGGATCTCCGGGCCGGTACTGGTCCCATGTTACGTTCCGCTCTCCGAAATGAGTCTTTTACTTTGTGGAAATCTCCAGTTGTGGCCCCGGGGTGGCCCGACGGTCGCCGGGCGAGGAAAGTGGGGTCTTGACGGGCCCGGATCCCAAGTGAAGACTCCTTCAACAGTTCGTTGAATTCATCGGCGTTCGAAAGTCCGAAGTGAGGAGCACGGGTGTCCGGTGCGGACGTGGAACTGGTACTGCGCTCGACGCGGGTGGTCACCCCGGACGGGACGCGCCCCGCAGCGGTCGCCGTCGTCGACGGGAGAATCGACGCCGTCCTGCCCTACGGCGCCGAGCTGCCGGCCGGCGCCCGGCTGGAGGACTTCGGCGACGATGTCCTGCTGCCCGGAATCGTCGACTCCCACGTCCATGTGAACGACCCGGGCCGCACGGAGTGGGAAGGCTTCTGGACCGCCACCCGCGCGGCGGCGGCCGGCGGCATCACCACCCTGCTCGACATGCCGCTCAACTCCCTCCCGCCGACCACCACCGTCGGCCACCTGCGCACCAAGCGGCAGGTGGCCGCCCCCAAGGCGCACATCGACACCGGCTTCTGGGGCGGCGCGATCCCGTCCAACGTCAAGGACCTGCGTCCGCTGTACGAGGCCGGGGTGTTCGGCTTCAAGTGCTTCCTCTCTCCCTCCGGCGTCGAGGAGTTCCCGGAGCTCGACCAGGAGCAGCTGGCCCGGTCCATGGCGGAGATCGCCGGCTTCGGCGGGCTGCTGATCGTGCACGCCGAGGACCCGCACCACCTGGCCGACGCCCCGCAGCACGGCGGACCCGCGTACGCCGACTTCCTCGCCTCCCGGCCGCGCGACGCCGAGAACACCGCGATCGAGGGGCTCATCGCGCACGCCAGGCGGCTGAACGCCCGCGTCCACGTCCTGCACCTGTCCTCCGGTGACGCCCTGCCGATGATCGCCGCCGCCAGACGCGAGGGTGTCCGGGTCACCGTGGAATCCTGCCCGCACTTCCTGACCCTCACCGCCGAGGAGGTCCCGGACGGCGCGACGGAGTTCAAGTGCTGCCCGCCGATCCGTGAGGCGGCCAACCAGGACGCGCTGTGGGAGGGGCTGGCCGACGGGACGATCGACTGCATCGTCTCCGACCACTCGCCGTGCACCACCGACCTCAAGACGCCGGACTTCGCAACCGCCTGGGGCGGGATCTCCTCACTCCAGCTGGGGCTGCCCGCCATCTGGACCGAGGCCCGCAGGCGCGGCCACTCGCTCGACGACGTCGCCCGCTGGATGTCGGCCGCCCCCGCCGAACTGGCCGGACTGACCCGCAAGGGCGCCATCGAGGCCGGCCGGGACGCGGACTTCGCGGTGCTCGCCCCGGACGACACGTTCACCGTCGACCCCGCCGGACTGTTCCACCGCAACCGGGTCACCGCCTACGCCGGCAAGACCCTGCACGGCGTCGTGAGGTCGACCTGGCTGCGCGGCGTACGGATAGCCGCCGACGGCACCGTCGGCGAACCCACCGGCCGCCTCCTCGAAAGGAGCCACTGACCATGACGGCGACAGCCCGCTTCACCGGTGACGCGAACCCGTACGGCGGCGGCGACCCGTACGCCGACTACCGCACCTGCGACTTCCCCTTCACCGACCTCGTCGACCTCGCCGACCGGCGGCTCGGCGCGGGCGTGATCGCCGCCAACGACGAGTTCTTCGCCGAGCGCGAGAACCTGCTCCGGCCGGAGCCCGCCGAGTTCGACCCCGAGCGCTTCGGCCACAAGGGCAAGATCATGGACGGCTGGGAGACCCGGCGCCGCCGGGGTGCGAGCGCGGACGTGCCGCACCCCGCCGACGAGGACCACGACTGGGCGCTGGTACGCC
This sequence comes from Streptomyces sp. NPDC007164, assembly GCF_040634135.1. Lineage (NCBI taxonomy): Bacteria > Bacillati > Actinomycetota > Actinomycetes > Kitasatosporales > Streptomycetaceae > Streptomyces > Streptomyces sp. NPDC007164. The sequence continues at coordinate 66,517 of NZ_JBEYFB010000027.1, read as the reverse complement.
TCGGGGTGCCCGGAGTCGTCCGCGGCATCGTCGTCGACACCGCGCACTTCCGGGGCAACTACCCGCAGGCGGTCTCCGTCGAGGCGGCCTGTGTGCCCGGTTCCCCGTCGCCCGGCGAACTGCTCGCGCCCGAGGTGAAGTGGACGACGCTCGTCCCCCGTACGGCCGTCGGCGGGCACGCGGCCAACGGCTTCGTCGTCGGGGCCGGGCTGCGCGTCACCCATCTGCGGCTCAACCAGCACCCCGACGGCGGGACAGCCCGCCTCCGGGTGTACGGCGAGGTCACCCCCGACCCGGACTGGCTGGCCGCCCTCGGCACCTTCGACCTGGTGGCCCTGGAGAACGGCGGCACGGTGGAGGACGCCTCCGACCGCTTCTACTCCCCGGCCACCAACACCATCCAGCCCGGCCGGTCCCGCAAGATGGACGACGGCTGGGAGACCCGGCGCCGGCGCGACAGGGGCAACGACTGGATCCGCTACCGGCTCGTCGAGCAGTCGGAGATCCGCGCCGTCGAGATCGACACCGCGTACCTGAAGGGCAACTCGGCGGGCTGGGCGAGCCTCTTCGCCCGCGACGGCGGGAGCGGCGAGTGGACCGAGGTGCTGCCCCGGACCCGGCTGCAGCCCGACACCAACCACCGTTTCGTCCTGCCGGAGGCGGTCTCGGCCACGCACGTCCGGATCGACATCTTCCCGGACGGCGGGATCTCCCGGCTCCGGCTCTTCGGTTCTCCCACCGAGCAGGGCGCCGCACGACTGGCCGCCCGCCACCGCGAGCTGGGCGGGTAGCCCGGCGCCGGACGGGCCGGTGTCCGGTCCGTCCGACGCCGTCCGGGTGTGCCCGGCGCGTCCGCGTCCGGGGCATATGCGACTCTGGACGCATGATCTTCATCGCCGTCAAATTCACCGTCCGCAGCGAAGAGCGGGACAACTGGCTCCCGGCCGTCGAGCCCTTCACGCTGGCCACCCGGCAGGAGCCGGGCAATGTGTTCTTCGAGTGGTCGTACAGCGTGGAGAACCCCGACCAGTTCATCCTGCTGGAGGCCTTCGTCGACCCCGAGGCCGGTGCCGCCCATGTGAAGTCCGAGCACTTCGCGGCGGCCATGGACCTGATGGCGGACCTGGTCGCCGAGACCCCCGAGATCATCAACGTGGAGGTGCCCGGCGAGGGGTGGTCCCGGATGGCGGAGGTCACCCCGCGCTCGCGGTGAGACCTCCGCACCCCTTCCGGCACGGCCCCGGTCAGGCCGCGTGGCCGCCGTCCACCACCACCTCCGTACCGGTGATGTACGCCGCCTCGTTGCCGGCCAAGTAGGCGACGAGGGAAGCGACTTCGTCCGTGGTGCCGAAGCGGTCCAGGGCGGTCGCCGAGCGCTGGCCGGCGGCGAAGGGGCCGTCGGCCGGGTTGAGGTCCGTGTCGACCGGACCGGGCTGCACCAGATTGACCGTGATGCCGCGCGGGCCGAGCTCACGGGCGAGCGGCTTGGTGAGACCGGCCAGCGCCGACTTGCTCATCGCGTAGAGGGTGGAGCCGGGGCCGCCCGCGTGCCGGCTCAGGGCCGTACCGATGGAGACGATGCGGCCACCGCGCTCCATCAGCCCCGCCGCCGCGCGGCAGGCCAGGAACACCGCCCGCACGTTCACCGCCAGTACCCGGTCCACATCGGCCGGGGTGAGGGTGCCGATGGGGCCGAGGACGCCGATCCCCGCGTTGTTGACCAGGATGTCCAGCCGGCCGAGCGCCTCCGCGGCGCCGGCCACGGCCGCCGGGACCGCTTCGGGGTCGGCCGAGTCCACGCGCAGGGCGATGCCCCGTCGGCCGTACGAGCGGATCTTCGCCACGACCTCGTGGGCGGCCGCCTCGTCCTGTACGTACGTCAGTGCCACGTCGACGCCCTCCCGGGCGAGCCGCAGGGCCGTCGCGGCGCCGATGCCGCGGCTGCCCCCGGTGACGAGCGCGGTGCGGGTCGTGCCGGTGATGGTGCTGGTCATGATGGGTCCTTCGTCGGTCGGTGGTGTCCGGGGCGGGTGCCCCGACACGGACCAGCAAAGTCGTCGCGCCCGGCCGTCACCGGCGGGAATCGGACCCCTGCGTGAGGCGCCCTCCCCACCGGCCGTCCGGCGCGCGCCGATGAGTTCCGGGTGGCAGCGGGGTCTCAGGAGAAAGACCATCGTTGGACCGGAACACAGGAGACGGACCATGGCCAAGCTGACTCTCACCACCTTCCTGTCGCTCGACGGCGTCATGCAGGCGCCGGGCGGGCCCGACGAGGACCGCAGCGGCGGCTTCGAGTACGGCGGCTGGACCGTGCCGTTCGCGGACGAGGGCATGCGGCAGTTCATCGACGAGCAGTTCGACCGGTCGGCGGCCTTCCTCCTGGGCCGCCGCACCTACGACATCTTCGTCGCGTACTGGCCCAGGGTGACCGACCCCGGGCACCGGATCGCCGGCAGCCTCAACGCCCGCCCCAAGTACGTCGTCTCGACCACCCTGCAATCGCCCCAGTGGCACAACACGACCGTGATCTCCACGGACGTCGCCGGGGAGGTCGCCCGCCTCAAGGAGCGGACGGAGGGCGGCGAGCTCCAGATCCACGGCAGCGGCACGCTCGCCCGGTCGCTGATGGCGCACGGCCTGATCGACGAGTACAACCTCCTCGTCTACCCGGTGGTGCTGGGCCGGGGACACCGGCTCTTCCCGGAGGGCGGGCAGCCGGCCGCCTTCGAGCGGACCGGGGCGCGGGAGACCCGGAGCGGAATCTCGGTCCACACCTACCGGCCCGCCGGCCCGGCCGAGTTCGGTAGCTTCCCCCCGGAGAACTGAGCAGGCCAGGACGCCCGGAAGCGGTGCTCCGGAAGGGGTGCCAGGTGTCCTCGATCGCCGCACCCACCCTCGCCCCGTCCCGCCGCGCCTGGCTCACCGATCTGCCCGTGCTGCTCGTCGCGGTCGTCCGGGGTTCGAGCTACCTGGCGGCCAAGGGCATCACCACCACCCAGACCGTCCTCGCCGTGCTCGTGCTGCGGTTCGCCGTCGTACTGCCCGTGCTGGCCGTCGCCGGACGGCGCAGGCTGCGGGCGCTCAGCGCGGCGCAGTGGCGGGGGGCCGGCCTGCTGGGGCTCGTCCTCAGCGCGATCTTCCTCGTGGAGACGTACGGCGTCGTGCACACCTCGGCGACCAACGCGGGGCTCATCATCAGCCTCACGATGATCTTCACGCCGCTCGCCGAGGCCGCAGTGGCACGTGTCCGGCCGCCCCGCGCCTTCCTCGCCGCCGCCGCGCTCCCGGTCGCCGGAGTGGTGCTGCTGACCCAGGGCGGCGGATTCACCAGCCCCTCGGCCGGCGATCTGCTGGTGCTGGTGGCCGCACTCGCCCCTACCGTGCACGTGCTGCTGATGGCCCGCATCACGTCGGTGCGGGGCGCCGACTCGCTGTCGCTGACCACGGTCCAGCTCGGCAGCGCCGTCCCCGTCTTCGCCCTGCTCTCGGCCGTTCCCGGCACCGGCGAGGCGCCGTGGACGGTGGCCGCCGGATTCGGTGTCCGGGAATGGGGCGGGCTGCTCTTCCTCTCCGTCTTCTGCACGCTCTTCGCCTTCTTCGTGCAGATGTGGTCGGTGCGCCGCACCTCGCCGTCCCGGGTCGGTCTGCTGCTCGGCACGGAGCCGCTGTGGGCCGCGGCCGTGGGCATCGCGATCGGCGGCGAGCGGCTCGGCGTCCCCGGCGCGGTGGGCGCGGTGCTCGTCCTGGCCGGCACCGCCCGGGGCCGCCGCGCGGTTGCCCCGGCCGCCTCCTGAGCCGGCCGGCGGCCACCGCCCCCGCGCCGCCCGTCCGAAAGTCTCGTCTTTCGCGACTTTGGTCGCCGCTCACCTCCGCACGGCCGGGATCACCCGCCCGACCTCGGTAGTTTTGTGGCATGACCCGTACGGAATACCGCTGGCTGCTGCCCTCGGCGATGGCCGACCCCGAGCTGCCCGGCGACCGGCGCGGCCGCTCACGACGCACCGTGCGGGACTGGGCCGTCGACGTCACCGCCTTCCTCTGCGCGGCCCTGGTCGGCATGCTCGCGGCCGCCACGATCGAGGCCGATGGCACCACCCCCGACGGCGTCCTGTTCGCCGACATCGTGATCGGCGCCCTGGCCTGCTGTGCCCTGTGGGTGCGGCGGCGGTGGCCGCTGGGCGTCGCGGTGGGCCTGGTCCTGGTCGCCGCGGTCGAGCCGGTCGCGGCGGGGGCCATACTCGTCGCGCTGTTCGGGGTGGCCGTGCACCGCCCGTTCAGGCCCGTGGCGGCCGTCGGGGCACTCACGCTGGCACTCGCCCCCGTACAGCCGTATCTGCGCCCCGAACCGGACACCTCGTTCGTCGAGGCCACGGTCATCGGGGCACTGCTGCCCCTGCTGGTGATCAGCTGGGGCATGGCCGTACGGTCCAGGCGGCAGCTCGTCGTCACCCTGCGCGAGCGGGCCCAGCGGGCCGAGACCGAGGCCGGGCTCCGCGCCGAACAGGCGCAGCGGCTCGCCCGCGAGGCCATCGCCCGCGAGATGCACGACGTCCTCGCCCACCGGCTGACCCTGCTCAGCGTCCACGCCGGCGCCCTCGAATTCCGCCCCGACGCACCGACGGCCGAAGTGGCCCGCGCGGCCGGGGTCATCCGGGACAGCGCGCACGAGGCCCTCCAGGACCTCCGCGAGATCATCGGGGTCCTGCGCAGCCCCGGGGAGAGCGACGGCGACCGGCCGCAGCCCACCCTCGCCACGCTGGACTCACTGGTCGACGAGTCCCGGCTGGCCGGCATGAAGGTCACCCTCGACAACCGCGTCGGCGACCCCGGCGCGGCCCCGGCCGCCACCGGCCGCACCGTCTACCGCATCGCCCAGGAGGGCCTGACCAACGCCCGCAAGCACGCACCCGGCACCGAGGTCACCGTCACGGTCACCGGCGCCCCGGGCGAGGGGCTCACCGTCGAGGTGCGCAATCCGGCGCCCACCGAACCCTTCGAGCGGGTCCCCGGCTCCGGCCAGGGGCTCATCGGCCTCACGGAACGCGCCACCCTGGCCGGGGGCAGCCTCGACCACGGGCCGGAACCGGACGGCGGATTCCGGGTCCGTGCCGTGCTGCCCTGGCCGGCCTGACCGCCGTGGGCACCCGGGGCCCCGGCGCGGCCGGATTCCGGGCCTGGCTACGGTGGTCGCCATGACCACCCCGCAGCCCGTCCGGCTGATCATCGTCGACGACGACCCGCTCGTACGCGCCGGACTCAACCTCATGCTCGGCGGCGCCGACGACATCGACATCGTGGGGGAGGGGGCGGACGGCACGGAGGTCGCCGGACTCGTCGACCGGCTGCGCCCCGACGTGGTGCTGATGGACATCCGGATGCCGGGCATGGACGGACTGACCGCGACCGAGTCGCTGCGCACCCGGCCCGACGCCCCGGAGATCATCGTCCTGACGACGTTCCACGCCGACGAACAGGTGTTGCGGGCCATCCGTGCCGGAGCGGCCGGTTTCGTACTGAAGGACACCCCGCCGGCGCAGATCGTCGACGCGGTACGACGGGTGGCGGCCGGCGATCCGGTGCTGTCGCCCGCGGTGACGCGTCAGCTGATGGCCCGCGCTGCCGGGACCGGGCCCCGCACCGGCCGTGACGACCGGGCCGACCGCGCCGAGCGGGCACGGGCGCGGGTCGCCGCACTCGCCGAGCGGGAACGCGAGGTCGCGATCGCCGTGGCACGCGGCCGTTCCAACGCCGAGATCGCCGCCGCGCTCTACCTCAGCGTGGCGACCGTGAAGACCCAGGTGTCCCGGATCCTGGCCAGGTTCGGCTTCAACAACCGTGTCCAGATCGCGCTGTTGGTGCATGACGCGGGCCTGCTCGACGATGACGGCACGGAGCGGGCGACATAGGGTGAACCGGTCGGCCCGCAGCGATCCGGCCGAGCGGGCCGTCAGACCGGGAGGGGCGATCCCATGTCCGATGCCAGTGGCCGTGCCGAGGCCGATGTCGATCTGAGCGACATCGCGGACTTCACCGCGAACCCGTATCCGTACTACGAGAAGCTGCGCGCCGCGGGCCCGGTGCACACCGTCCGCACCGACGAGTTCGAGCGCGTCTGGCTGGTGGTGGGGTACGACGAGGCCCGCGCCACCCTCGCCGACCCGCGGTTCGCCAAGGACTGGCGGGGCCTGCCGGGCGCACCCACCGAGAGCGACCCCATCTTCCTCAACATGCTGGAGCTGGACGCACCCCACCACACCCGGCTGCGCAAGCTCGTCGCCCGGGAGTTCACGGCCCGCCGGGTCGAGGCGCTGCGCCCTCGCGTCCAGCAGATCACCGACGGACTCCTCGACGCGATGGTGCCCGCCGGCCGAGCCGATCTCGTCGACGCGCTGGCGCTCCCGCTGCCGATGACCGTCATCTGTGAACTGATCGGGGTACCGGACCTGGACCGCGGCGCCTTCCGCGGACTGTCGAACGGCGTCATCACCCCGGCCTCGCCGCTCCAGGAGATGGAGGCGGTCCGCGCCATGAGCGAGTACCTGCGCGAACTCATCGAGGACAAGCGGTGCTCGCCCGGCGACGACCTGATGAGCGCGCTGGTCCGCACGCGCGACGAGGAAGGGGACCGGCTGTCGCCCGACGAACTGGTGGGGATGGCCTTCCTGCTGCTCGTCGCGGGCCACGAGACCACGGTCAACCTGATCGCCAACGGGGTACGGGCACTGCTCGACCACCCCGGCCAACTGGCCGCCCTCCGCGACGACCCGGAGCTGACCGGCGGTGCCGTCGAGGAGATGCTGCGCTACGACGGGCCGGTGGAGACCGCCACATTCCGCTATCCCCGCGAACAGGTCGAGATCGGACGACAGGTCGTACCGGCGGGCGCACCGGTCCTGGTCTCCCTGGCCGGCGCCGACCGGGACCGGGCCCGCTATCCGCAACCGGACACCTTCGACATCCGCCGCGACGCCCGGGGCCACCTGGCCTTCGGGCACGGCGCCCACTTCTGCGTGGGCGCGCCGTTGGCCCGGATGGAGGGCCGGATCGCGATCCGTACGCTGCTGGAGCGCTGCCCCTCCCTGGCGCCGGACGCGGAGGCGGGGGAACTGGACTGGATTCCCGGGATGCTGATCCGCGGGGTGCGTGGACTGCCCGTCCGCTGGTGAGCCGAGGCGCCCCGGACCGAGGGGACTTGACCCGGAGACGGGGGCGGCGGGGTCCTACGCGGAGGGCCCCGCCGCGCCGTCGGCGATCTCCGCGACCGTCACCGGGCGCCGCTCCCGGCGGGAGACCTCGCACGCCTCCGCGATCAGCAGCGCGGACAACGCCTCCCGGCCGTCGCACGGATTGGGCCGCTCGCCCCGCACCACCCCTACGAACGTGTCCAGTTCGGCCTCGTACGCCGGAGCGAACCGCTCCAGGAAACCGGGCCAGGGCGAGGAAGGGGCCGGGGGGCCCTGCGGTTCGGCCGAGGTGACCGGTGTGCGGCTGTCCAGGCCGACCGTGATCTGGTCCAGCTCGCCCGCCAGCTCCATCCGTACGTCGTAACCGGCGCCGTTGCAGCGGGTGGCCGCCGCCGTGGCCAGGGTGCCGTCGTCCAGGGTCAGCAGCACCGCCGCCGTGTCCACGTCGCTGGCCGCCCGGAACATCCCGGGCCCGGCGTCCGACCCGGCGGCGTACACCTCCGTCACCTCACGGCCCGTCACCCACCGCAGCATGTCGAAGTCATGGACCAGACAGTCCCGGTACAGCCCCCCGGAGAGCGGCAGATACGCGGCGGGCGGCGGGGCGGGGTCCATCGTCACCGCCCGCACGGTGTGCAGCCGGCCCAGCGCACCGGCCCGCACGGCGGCCCGCGCCGCCCGGTAACCCGCGTCGAACCTGCGCATGAAGCCCAGCTGGAGCAGGCTCCCGGCCCGGTCGACCTCGCGCAGCGCGCCCAGTGTCCCCGGCAGGCCCAGCGCGATCGGCTTCTCGCAGAACGCCGGGAGCCCGGCCCGCGCCGCCCGGCCGATCAGCTCCGCGTGGGCCGAGGTGGCCGAGGCGATCACCACCGCGTCCACCCCCGCGCCGAACACCTCGGCCGCGCCCGGGACCGCCGTCGCGCCGACGCGCTCGGCGACCTTTGCCGCCCGCGCCCCGTCGGTGTCCGTCACCACCAGGGCGTCCACCTCGGGATGGCGGGCCAGCACGCCCGCGTGGAAGGAACCGATCCGGCCGGTGCCGATGAGTCCGATACGCATGGACCCAACGTGCCGCCCACCGGCTGCGCTGTCAACCATATGTCCTGACAAGGTGTCCCTTGTTCGTTGGTCATGCTGTCCGGACAACAGGACGACCGGACGACCGGACTTCCGGAGTTTCTGACGTGAGGGATACCCTCCACGCGTGCCCAAACCCACCACCGACCCGGCCGCGCTCGAACTCGGCGTGGACCGCTCCAGCCCGATCCCGCTCTACTTCCAGCTCGCCCAGCAGCTGGAGGCCGCCATCGAGCGGGGCCGGCTCGTCCCCGGCAGCCTCCTCGGCAACGAGATCGAACTGGCGGCACGTCTCGGCCTGTCCCGGCCCACGGTCCGCCAGGCCATCCAGTCGCTGGTCGACAAGGGGCTGATGGTGCGTCGCCGCGGCGTCGGCACCCAGGTGGTGCACAGCAGGGTCAGGCGCCCGCTCGAACTGAGCAGCCTCTACGACGACCTGGAGGCCGCGGGCGGGCACCCCACGACCCGGGTCCTGCGCAACACCGTCGAACCCGCCGACCCGGCGGTGGCCGAAGCCCTCGGGGTCGCCGAGGGCACCGACGTACACCTCGTCGAGCGGCTGCGGTACGCGCACGGCGAGCCGCTGGCACTCCTGCGCAACCACCTGCCGCCCGGGATCGTCGACCTGGACACCGCGCGGCTGGAGGCCACCGGCCTGTACCGGCTGATGCGCGGCGCCGGGATCACCCTGCACAGCGCCCGCCAGACCGTCGGCGCCCGGCTCGCCACCGCCGACGAGGGGGCCGGGCTCGCCGAGGCGGCTGGGGCCGCCCTGCTGACGATGGAACGCACCACCTTCGACGACACCGGGCGGGCGGTCGAGTTCGGCTCCCACATCTACCGGGCCTCCCGCTACACCTTCGACTTCCAGCTGCTCGTACGGTGACGAGGGCCGTCCGGCCCCGTTGACGCCGCGTACGACCACCGCTAGAACTCCTCCAGCCGCACTCGGGCGGCCGGGAGAGAAGGCGGACCCACCATGCGTACCTCTCGCAAGGCAGCAACCCTGATCACCGTCGCGGCCCTCGGTATCGGGCTCGCCGTCACCGGCTGCAGCGGCTCCGGCGGCCGGAGCGCCGAGGAGAAGCCCGCGGGAGGCGGCGCCGGCGCGGCCGCCGGGACTCCCCGGATGAAGGTCGCAATGGTTACGCACTCGGGGGAGGGCGACACCTTCTGGGACATCGTGCAGAGCGGAGCGGAACAGGCGGCGGCCAAGGACAACGCCGAGTTCCTCTACTCCGCGAACAAGGAGGGCAAGGAACAGGCCCAGCTGGTGCAGGCCGCCATCGACCAGAAGGTCGACGGGCTGATCGTCACCCTCGCCAAGCCGGAGGCCGTCAAGGATGTCGTCGCCAAGGCCGTGAAGGCCGGCATACCCGTGGTGACCATCAACTCGGGCGCGCAGTTCTCCGCGGAGATCGGCGCGCTCGGGCACATCGGGCAGGACGAGAGGGTCGCGGGCGAGGCCGTCGGCGACGCACTCGACGCACGGGGCCGCAGGAAGGCCCTCTGCGTCATCCACGAGCAGGGCAACGTATCGCTGGAGGAACGCTGCGCCGGGGTACGCAAGACCTTCGGCGGCGAGGTCGAGAACCTGAACGTCGAGGGCACCAACATGCCGGCCGCCAGCTCCTCGATCGAGGCGAAGCTCCAGGCCGGCAAGGACATCGACGCGGTCGTCACCCTCGGCGCCCCCTTCGCGGCCGCCTCCGTCAAGGCCAAGGAGGGCTCCGGCAGCACGGCCGAGGTCGACACCTTCGATCTGAACGCCGAGGTCGTCGAACGGCTGAAGGCCCGGGAGGTCGGCTTCGCCGTCGACCAGCAGCCCTACCTCCAGGGCTATCTCGCCGTCGACGAACTGTGGCTGAACCGCACCAACGGCAACGTCGTCGGCGGCGGGAAACCGGTGCTCACCGGCCCGGCGATCGTCACCGCGAAGGACGTGCCGCAGCTGGAGAAGTACACCGCGCGCGGTACCCGGTGAACCTTCCGCGCGCCGCATCGCCCACCCGGCGCCGACACACGCGTCCCGCCCCTGCCGGGCGGTGCCGGCGACCGCTCGGGGATACTTGGCCAGCCGGGCCGGGAGGACACCATCCCCGGCCCCTCCAAGCAGCACAGCGAGCAGCACAAGAAGGGCACGGCGTCGTGGCAAGGGTTCGGACAGGGGTACGTGCGATGGGCGCCGTGCTTGCGGCGGTGCTCGGGGCTTCCCTCGTGGGATGCAGCAGCACCGGTGGCAAGCGGGCGGAGGAGCGCGCGGCCCGGGCCGCCGCCGAGGGCCGGGCCGCGGTGGACACACCCCGCTGGACCTTCGCGATGGTCACCCACTCGGGCGACGGCGACACCTTCTGGGACATCGTCCAGCGGGGCGCCGAGCAGGCGGCCGTCAAGGACAACATCAAGTTCCTGTACTCGCACAACGACGAGGCGCAGCAGCAGGCCCAGCTGGTGCAGGCCGCCATCGACCAGAAGGTCGACGGGCTGATTGTCACCCTCGCCAAGCCCGACGCGATGAAGGACGTCGTGACCAAGGCCACCAGGGCCGGAATCCCGGTGATCACGGTGAATTCGGGCTCCGCGGAGTCCAAGCGGTTCGGCGCCCTCACCCACATCGGCCAGGACGAGTCCATCGCGGGCGAGGCGGTCGGCGAGGAGCTCAACGCACGGGGCCGCAAGAAGGCGCTCTGCATCCTGCACGAACAGGGCAACGTCGGCCACGAGCAGCGCTGCGCCGGAGCGGGGAAGTCCTTCGACGGGCAGATGCAGAATCTGTACGTCGAGGGCACCAACATGCCCGATGTCCAGGCGTCCATCGAGGCGAAGCTCCAGGCCGACAAGAACATCGACGCGGTCGTCACGCTCGGCGCGCCGTTCGCGGACGCCGCCGTCAAGGCGAAGAAGACCGCGGGCAGCAAGGCCGAGATCGACACCTTCGACCTGAACGCCAAGGTCGCCACCGCCCTGATGGACAAGACCCTCGGCTTCGCGGTCGACCAGCAGCCCTATCTCCAGGGGTACGAGGCGGTCGACCTGCTCTGGCTCTACCGCTACAACGGCAATGTGCTCGGCGGTGGACGCCCGGTCCTCACCGGCCCGCAGATCATCACCTCCAAGGACGCCGCCGAACTCGCCCAGTACACGAAGCGGGGGACCCGATGAGCACGGTTGCCGGACCGTCCGCCCCGCCCGGGGCCGACGAGCGGCTGATGCGCACCTCACCGCTGCGCAGGCTGCTCGGCCGCCCCGAGCTCGGCTCGGTGGTCGGTGCCGCGGCCGTCTTCATCTTCTTCTCGGTCGTCGCCGACAGCTTCCTGCGCGCCTCCAGCCTCGGCACCGTGCTGTACGCGGCCTCGACGATCGGGATCATGGCCGCGCCGGTGGCGCTGCTGATGATCGGCGGCGAGTTCGACCTCTCCGCCGGTGTGCTGGTCACCAGCTCCGCGCTGGTCTCGTCGATGTTCAGCTACCAGATGACCGCCAACGTCTGGGTCGGCGTCTTCGTGTCGCTGCTGGTCACCCTGGCCGTCGGGGCGTTCAACGGCTTCATGCTGACCCGGACCAAACTGCCGAGCTTCATCATCACGCTCGGTACGTTCCTGATGCTGACCGGCCTCAATCTGGGCTTCACCAAGCTGATCAGCGGCACCGTGTCCACCAAGGCCATCGGCGACATGGAGGGCTTCGACTCGGCCCGCAAGGTCTTCGCCTCGCAGTGGACGATCGGCGGCGTCGAGTTCAAGGTCACCATCCTGTGGTGGGCGGTCCTCGTCGCGATCGCCACCTGGATTCTGCTCCGTACCCGCTTCGGCAACTGGATCTTCGCGGTCGGCGGCGAGGCCGACGCGGCCCGCGCGGTCGGCGTACCGGTGATCCGTACCAAGATCGGGCTCTACCTCGGGGTCGGCTTCGCCGCCTGGGTCTCCGGCCAGCACCTGCTGTTCTCCTTCGACGTGGTGCAGTCCGGCGAGGGCGTCGGCAACGAGCTGATCTACATCATCGCGGCCGTCATCGGCGGCTGTCTGATCACCGGCGGCTACGGCTCCGCGATCGGCTCCGCGGTCGGCGCCTTCATCTTCGGCATGACCAGCAAGGGCATCGTGTACGCGGAGTGGAACCCGGACTGGTTCAAGTTCTTCCTCGGAGCCATGCTGCTCCTGGCCACCCTGCTCAACGCATGGGTACGCAAGCGCGCGGAGGCGACGAAATGACGGCCCCCAAGGCACCGGCCGACCGGGAGGCGCCCCACCGGGCGCTCGTCGAGCTGGACCACGTCAGCAAGTTCTACGGCAACATCAAGGCCCTGACGGACGTCTCGCTGGAGGTCCACGCGGGCGAGATCTCCTGCGTGCTCGGCGACAACGGCGCCGGCAAGTCCACCCTGATCAAGATCATCGCGGGGCTGCACCGGCACGACGCCGGGACCTTCCTCGTCGACGGCGAGGAGACCACCCTCGCCAACCCGCGCGACGCCCTGGACCGCGGCATCGCCACGGTCTACCAGGACCTGGCCGTCGTCCCCCTGATGCCGGTCTGGCGCAACTTCTTCCTCGGCTCCGAGCCGACCACCGGCGCCGGTCCCTTCAAGCGCCTCGACGTCCGGCTGATGCGCGAGACGACCCGCTCCGAGCTGCTGCGCATGGGCATCGACCTGCGTGATGTCGACCAGCCGATCGGCACCCTCTCCGGCGGCGAGCGCCAGTGCGTCGCCATCGCGCGGGCCGTCTACTTCGGCGCCAAGGTCCTGGTCCTGGACGAGCCCACCGCCGCGCTCGGGGTCAAGCAGTCCGGGGTGGTGCTCAAGTACGTCGCGGCCGCCCGCGACGCGGGTCTCGGCGTGGTCCTCATCACGCACAACCCGCACCACGCGTATCTCGTCGGGGACCGTTTCGTCCTGCTGAAGCGGGGCGCCATGTCCGGCAGCCACACCAAGGAGTCCATCACCCTGGACGAACTGACCCGTCAGATGGCGGGCGGCAGTGAGCTGGAGGAGCTCAGCCACGAGCTGGAGCGGGCCCCCGCGCCGACGCATCTCGGCGGCCACCCGGCCCCCGGCAAGCACGAGTAGCCCCCCGCGGGTACCGGCCCCGTACCCAGCGGTCCGCCAGCCCCGGTGCCCCGGCAGTGGCAGAATCGAGCCCGACGGGCGCAGTCCGCCGCCGGGAGCACCGCCCCGGCTTCCCCAGACCCCGCAGGGACGATGAGCACGTACCGCGACTTCACACACCGCGGCTCCGCCCGCGCCACCGTCCTTCGGACGGTGGGCACCCGGGAGCGGCGCTCGCACCTCACGGCACCGCGGGTGCCCACCGTCGGCATCGACATCGGCGGTACGAAGGTGATGGCGGGCGTCGTCGACGCCGACGGCAACATCCTGGAGCAGCTGCGCACCGAGACGCCGGACAAGTCCAAGAGCCCCAGGGTCGTCGAGGACACCATCGTCGAGCTGGTCCTGGACCTCTCCGACCGGCACGATGTGCACGCCGTCGGCATCGGTGCGGCCGGCTGGGTCGACGCGGACCGCTCCAAGGTGCTCTTCGCCCCGCACCTCGCCTGGCGCGACGAGCCGCTGCGCGACGCCCTCGCCTCCCGCCTCGTCGTCCCCGTCATGGTCGACAACGACGCCAACACCGCCGCCTGGGCGGAGTGGCGGTTCGGCGCGGGCCGCGGCGAGGACCACCTCGTCATGATCACGCTCGGTACCGGCATCGGCGGCGCGATCCTGGAGGACGGCCAGGTCAAGCGCGGCAAGTACGGCGTCGCCGGTGAGTTCGGCCACATGCAGGTGGTGCCCGGCGGGCACCGCTGTCCCTGCGGGAACCGCGGCTGCTGGGAGCAGTACAGCTCCGGCAACGCACTGGTGCGGGAGGCCAAGGAGCTGGCCGCCGCGGACTCCCCGGTGGCGCACGGGATCATCGAGCGGGTCAACGGCAACATCCCCGACATCACCGGGCCCCTCATCACCGAACTGGCCCGCGAGGGCGACGCGATGTGCGTCGAGCTGCTCCAGGACATCGGCCAGTGGCTCGGCGTCGGCATCGCCAATCTGGCCGCCGCGCTCGACCCCTCCTGCTTCGTCATCGGGGGCGGCGTCAGCGCCGCCGACGACCTGCTCATCGGCCCGGCCCGGGACGCCTTCAAACGCCATCTCACCGGCCGCGGCTACCGTCCCGAGGCCCGGATCGCCAAGGCCCAGCTCGGCCCGGAGGCGGGTATGGTCGGCGCGGCCGACCTCGCCCGGCTGGTGGCCCGCAGATTCCGCCGTGCCAACCGCCGCCGGGTCGAGCGGTACGAGCGTTACGCCCAGATCTACGACCAGGCCGCGAGCACCATCCGTAATACGCGCAACACCCGCACCTCCTAGGGATCCCCAGACACATGACCGCAGCCGAGCACCCCGTCCTGCCGCGTCAGTCCACGCCGCCCGACGACGGCCGGCCGCCGCAGGACCGGCGCCGGCTGGTCCGCCGCCGACTGATCACGGCGACCATCATCGTGCTGCTCATCGGCATCCCGGCCGGCTATCTGCTGATCTCGGCCGGGCAGAGCCGCCGCGCAGGCCAGAACAAGGAGGCCGAGGCCTCCGCGCAGGGGCTCCGGGAGGGCTGGCCGTCCCGGCTGCAGCGCCGGATCTTCGAGCTGCCGATGCCCGGCAACTCCCTGGGCGTGCAGTACTACGAGACCAACAACTGGAAGGCCAGCCGACTGTACGTGGAGTTCCGCACCACGTCCGCCGGGCTCGACCGCTTCCTCGGCCGGATGGGCAGCGGCCGCTCCGACCTGGAGCCCGGCAAAGTGACCATAGGCGACCGCGACCAGAAGGTCTCGGGCTGGAAGTTCGGCCCCGGGGCCGAGTGGGCGGGGACCACGCACACCAACAAGGACCCGCGGCCCATCCAGGACATCATGGTGAACATGACCGACCCCATGAACCCCGTCGTGTACGTCGTCTCCGCGGCGACCCCCTGAGCGGCAGAGCGATCCCGGCGCGCCCTGCGAACGCCTCGGCGCGCCGTTGAACCACGAGGTCGACGCCGTCGAACCGCGCCGTTGAACCACGAGGTCGACGCCGTCGAACCGCGTCGTTGACCCGCGTGATCGACGCCGTCGAACCGCGTCGCCGGCGTGACCGACGCCGTCGAACCGCGTCGCCGAGTCGCCGCCGCTGAGCCGCGTCACCGGGCGGCGGCGACCGTCCCGGCCGGTCGTGCGCGGGCGCGCAGCGTCCCCGGCGCCAGGCCGAGCCGGGCCTCGGCCGTCTCGATGGCCACGTCGCCGTAGTCCGGGCCGTCCTGCGGCGCGTCGTCGTTCGCGTACGCCCCCAGCCCGTCGACCGTGATGAGGATGTGCAGGGCCGCCCTGACCTCGTCGTCGGTCGTGAACTCTCCGGCCCGGACGCCCTTGCCGACCAGGGCGACCACCTCGGCGCGCGTCTGCGACTCCTGCGCGCCCACGGCCTCGCGCAGCGCGTCCTTGAACCTGCTGAGGTGCCGCGCGTTGAGCCACAGGCGGCTCAGGTCCCGGTAGCCGCCGTCCGTCAGGCGTACCAGGAAACGCGCCAGCCGCTCCACGGGCGGCAGGTCCTCCTCGTCCGGCGGCAGCAGCGACCCGCGCTCCGTCGTGGCCGCGAACGCGAACGCCTCGCCCAGCAGATGGTCCGCGACCGGGAAGTAGTGGCCGATCAGGCCCGGCCGGACGCCCAGGGAGTCGGCGACGCGGCGCAGCGTGATCCGCTCCAGTCCCTCCTCCAGTCCGATGCGGGCGGCGGTCCGCACGATCTCCGCACGACGCTGCTCGGGCAGCTTCCTGGATTGCTTCGGCCGAGGTCTTGACGTCATGGAACAAAGGCTATTGGATCGGTGACCAATAAGTTGTTGGCCATGTGCCCAATAAAGGCAGCGTCGCCTGGACATCCGAGAGGCCTCGATGACGACACAACCCACCACCGCCGCAGGAGCCCTCGACGGGCAAGGCTCCGAGCGCTCGGGGCAGCTGGAAACCCGCGGGATCGACCTGATCCCCGCCGACGAGCGCGGCGGTCGCCCACGACAGCTCTTCGCGGTCTGGGCAGCGCCGAACGTCAGCTATCTCAGCCTCGTCGTCGGCGCCACGCTGATCCTGATGGGGCTCACGCTCCCGCAGGCCATCGGCATCATCCTGGCCGGGAACCTGCTGTGGATCTGTACGGGCGTCATCGCGGCCGCCGGTCCGGCGGCCGGCACCAGTGGGTCGGTCATCTCGCGCGCGTTCCACGGCGTCATCGGCAACAAGTTCGTGCTCGTCCTGACCGGCTGGCTCATCGCCGCGGCCTATCTCGCCCTGAACTGGTCGGCCGCCTCGGTCGCGGGCATCGGACTGGCCGCCCGGCTGGGTCTGCCGGACAACGCGGCCGTCCACGCGACCGTCATCGTCCTCATCGCCGCGGCCACGCTGCTGATCGCCATCTACGGATACGCGACGATCGTCCGCCTCTACACCGCACTCAGCATCCTGCTGACCGTCGTGTTCATCGTGGTCACGGGCTATGTGCTCGCCGCCACCGACTGGTCCTACGCCCCGGCGGAGCCCCTGAGGGGCGGCGCCCTCACCGCCGCGATCGGCATCGGCTTCGCCATCATCGCCTCCACGCCGCTCTCGTACAGCAACAGCCCCGACCTGGCCCGCTACCTGCCGCGCGACAGCAGCCCGGCCGCCATCGCCGGCTGGACGGCGCTCGGCGCGTACGTGCCCAGCGTCCTGTTCACCACGGTCGGCGCCCTCGCCGCCACCACCCTTGACATGACCGACCCGCAGGCCGCGCTGGAGGGCATCCTGCCGGGCTGGTTCGTCCCCGTCTTCGTCATCGCGGTCGTCGTCAACACCATGGCGAACAACGGTATGACGGCCTACAGCGCCGGCCTGTCCATCCAGTCGGTCGGTGTCCGCCTCGCGCGCATCCCCGCGGTCCTGACCATCGGCATCCTCGGCGCGGCCATGACGCTGTACGCGATCCTCGTCTGGGACTTCCTGACCAGCGTCAACACCATGCTCCAGCTCGTGGTCGTGGTGACCGGCCCGGCCATGGCGGTGGCGGTGACCGACCTCGTCATGCGACGCAACCGCTACAACGGGGCGGACCTGCTGGAACAGGAGCGCGGCGGGCCGTTCTGGTACCACCGCGGCGTCCACTGGTCCGGCATCCTCGCGCTGGTCTCGGGCGGCGTCACCTCCCTGATGTGGGTGAACACGAGCTTCTGGACCGGCCCGCTGGCCCACGCCATGGGCGATGTCGATCTGTCCATTCCGGCCGGCATGGCCGTCGCCTCCGCCGTCTACTGGGCCGCCGCCCGCATCCTGCGGACCGTGCCCCGTCCCTGACGGGCCCGACGCCGCACCCCCGCACGCACCGCACCACCGGAAGGAAACCCGTGTACGCCGATGTCATCGTGACGGCCGACCACGTAGAGACCCTCGCCGACGAGGCTCCCGACCCGCAGGCCGACGGGACTCCCGACCCGCAGGTGAACGCGAACGCGATCGCGATCCGCGACGGCCGCATCCTCGCCATCGGCAGCGTCCCGGACCTCGAACCGGTGCGCGGCCCCGGCACGGTCGTCCACGCGTTCCCGGGCGCCACGATCCTGCCGGGCCTCACCGACGTCCACGCCCATCCGGTGTGGGGGTCGATCGAGATCGGCAGCGGCGTGGACCTCTCCGGCGCCTCGACGCTCGACCAGGTGTTCAGCTGCCTGGCCGACGCCGCACGGGGACGGCCGGCGGACGGCTGGATCACCGGCTTCGACCTCGACGTCAACGTCTTCGACGGTGACCCCACCGGCACCGTGCTCGCCGGCCCGTTCCCCGGCCGGCCGATCTCGCTGATGACGCGGGACGCGCACGCGCTCGTCGTGAGCCCCCGGGCGGTCGAACTCATCGGGCTGACCGGCCGCGAGACGTTCACCGACGCCTCGTCCGTCGAGGTCGGACCGGACGGCCGCCCGACCGGATACGTGGTCGAGCTCCAGGCGATGGACCTGGTGTTCGCCCACTACCCCGAGGTGCCGGTGGACACCGCCGCCGGGTATGTGAGCCACCAGCTCGGCATCCTCGCGCGCGGCGGGCTGACCGGACTGCACGCCCTCGACTTCACCGACCCGTCCGAATCCGTGTACCGGCACATCGAGGAACACGGGGAACTTCCGCTGCGCATCCGCTGCTCCCCGCTGGTTCCGGCCGACTCGGCCCCCGAGGTGTGGCAGGACATCGCGGGCCGGCAGGGCCTGCACGGGCGGCGCTGGCACGTCGAGGGCGCGAAGTTCATGCTCGACGGCACGGCGGACAACGGCACGGCGTGGTTCGAGCGGCCGGACACCCACGGCGAGAACCGGGAGCCGCTCTGGCGCGACCTCGACGCCTACCGGGCCGCCGTGCGGTTCTTCACCGAACGCGGGATCCCGACCGCGACCCACGCCATCGGCGACCAGGCCGTCCGGTTCGCGCTCGACGTCATCGAGGAGGCCGGCCCGGCCGGCCGCGCCCCCCACCGCATCGAGCACATCGAGTCCGTCCCCGACGACCTCCTCGGACGGTTCGCCGAGCTCGACGTCGTGGCGAGCCTCCAGCCCGTGCACGGCACCCGGCACACCCGGGCCGATGCCACGGACAACTGGTCGCGGCGGATCGGCCCCGACCGCGTCGCCCACGGCTGGCGCACCCGCGACCTGCTGGACCACGGCGCCGTCGTGGCACTCGGCTCGGACTGGCCCATCGGCCCCGGCGATCCGCGCATCGGCCTCGCCGACTGCCAACTCCGGCGCCCGGTCGAGGAACCGGACACCGTGCCGGTCCAGCCCGCCCAGGCGATCACCGCCCGCGAGGCCTACACCGGCATGACCGCGGCGGCCGCGTACGCCGCCGGAGCCTCGCACGAGCTCGGCCGGATCGCTCCGGGCCACCTCGCCGATCTCACCGTCTTCGCCGCGAACCCGCTCGGCCTCACGCCCGACGCACAGCCCGGCAACCCCGTCCTCGCGACGGTGGTCGGTGGCGCGGTGCAGCTCCACCTGAACAGCACAGAAGGAAACCGGTGACCCCCATGTCCATTCCGCGCCCCGAACACCGCCCCCACATCAAGGCCGCCGCCACCGACCCCTACGAGCGCGGTGTCGCCCGCGGCGAGCAGCTCCGCGACGGAATCCCCGCCGCGATCGAGGTGTACGACCGGCTCTTCGCGCTCGGCGGCATCACCGCCGCACAGATGAGGGAGGACGCCGAGCGCGCCCTCGAAGTGATCGGGCGCTTCCGGCCCGCGGCCCACGCCGAGATGGCGGGCATCGCCAAGGGGGCCGGTGCCGAGGAGTGGCGCGTCGCAGCCCTCAACGCCCGCACCGAGATCCTGGCCCGCAGTGTCGCCGTGCCGCCGGGGGAGTGCACCACGATCGTGCGCCGCGACGGCGCCGCGGGCACGTTCGGCGTCCAGACGTGGGACTGGCACGTCGAGCTCAACGGCATGTGGCACACGCTGGAGTCGCGCGGCGGCGCCCATGACGTCGTCGGCCTCACCGAGAACGGCATCCTCGGCAAGATGGGCGTCAACAGCGCCGGTCTCGCCCTGCACTTCAACATCCTCGGCCATGTCGACGACGGCATCGGCGGCATCCCCGTCCATGTGCTCTCGGCGATCGTCCTCGAAGAGGCGGGGAGCGTCGCCGAGGCCGTCGAGATCATCCGAGGCGCGCCCCTCGCCTCGTCCGGATCGTTCGCGCTCTTCGACGAGAGAGACGCAGTGCTGCTCGACATGAGCCCCGTCGGCATCTTCGAGACGCGCCCCGAGAACGGCACGCTGCTGCGTACGAACCACTTCCTGACGCCGACGCCGGCCGCGGGCGAGAAGACCTGGCTCTACCAGCCCGATTCGGGCGAGCGCTACGACTTCGTCCGCGACCGCCTCGCCCGCAGACAGCCGCCGACCACGGTCGACGAGCTCGCGGACTTCCTCGTCACCGGGGCGGGCGAGCCCCCGGTGACCTGCCTGCCCGACCCGGACATGCCGCTCGGCCTGCGTTGGGCCAGCCTCGCGACCATCACCCTGGAACCCGCGACGCGCACCGCCAGGATCCTCGACGGCACGCCCGCCGACATCGGCGTACGCGACTGGCGGGTGCTCACCGCCGGCTGATCCCGGCGCCGTGCCCACCGGCGCTGACGACGACGAGCGGACCGGCCGGGTCCTCGTGACCCGGCCGGTCCGCTCGCGTGGTGTTTCTCCCGTCCGCACGATCACCGACGACGGACCCGGCAGGCGGGGCGGGACACCGCACACAAGGCGCCATAGATGTCATCGATAGGGAGTATCGATATGAGGTCTTGGACTCTATAGAGCCTGGTCGTGCATGGTGGAACACGTCAGTCCAACGGGGCCGACAGTCACCGAAGGGAGTGACCATGTACGACCTCGCCGAAGGTGTCGGGACTTTCCAGCGCGATGTCTTCCCGGCAAAGGCGGAGCTCTTCGCCCACCTGGCCGACAGCCACCGGCCGTCCACACTGTTCATCAGCTGCTCGGACGCCCGCGTGGTTCCGGAGCTGATCACCAGCAGCGAGCCGGGCGAGCTGTTCGTCGTCCGCACCGCCGGAAACCTCGTCCCCGCCCACACCCCCGCGCCGGACGGCATCGCGGCCAGCATCGAGTACGCCGTTGCCGTCCTCAAGGTGAAGGAGATCGTGGTGTGCGGGCACTCGGCCTGTGGCGCGATGACCGCACTGGCCGCGCACCACGACCTGTCCGGCGCACCCGCGATCGCCCACTGGCTGCGCCACGCCGACGCCTCGGTCGCCCGTACCGCCGCCGGCGAGCGGGACGTGGCAGCGTTGGTGCGCGAGAACGTGCGTGCTCAGCTCGCGAACCTGGCCACCCACCCCTCGGTGGCCAGGGCGAGGGCCGCGAGCGCGGTCACACTGCGCGGCTGGGTGTACGACATCCCCACCGGAACCGTCGAGGAACTCGGCACCACCGGCAGGGTCGGCGCTCTCGCGGCCTGACCACCACCACAACACCCTCACCACCATGACCACCCGGCCACATCCCGGAGCCGGTGCACCGAAAGGAATCCCTCTCATGACGCACGCCCAGTTCGACCCCACCGCCCGCCAGTTGCTCGCCGCCGCCGCCGTCGAGGCCAAGACCCGCAAGGACCTGTCGTGGCAGCAGATCGCGGACACGGCCGAGCTGTCGGTCGCGTTCGTCACCGCCGCGGTCCTCGGCCAGCACGCCCTTCCGGCAGCCTCCGCCGAGGCCGTCGCCGAGCTCCTCGGCCTGGACGAGGACGCGGCGATGCTCCTGCAGACCATCCCCACCCGCGGCTCGATTCCGGGCGGCATCCCCACCGACCCGACCATCTACCGCTTCTACGAGATGCTCCAGGTCTACGGCACCACCCTCAAGGCCCTGGTCCACGAGCAGTTCGGCGACGGAATCATCTCCGCGATCAACTTCAAGCTGGACGTCAAGAAGGTCGCCGACCCCGAGGGCGGCGAGCGCGCGGTCATCACCCTGGACGGCAAGTACCTGCCGACCAGGCCCTTCTGATGTTTCGTCAGCACCGCACCGAGCGGGCCGACGGAGACCATCCGCCGGCCCGCCCGTGTCAGGGCCGGTTGGTGAGGTAGCCGCCCATGGCGGTGAAGTACTCCGTCGCGGGCAGCTCCCGGCCGTCCTCGGTCCGTACCCGGGTGATGGCCAGGCCGTGATTGCGGCCGGTGCGGGCGTCGGCTCCGGCGACGATCACCACGCCCTCGCCCTCGCGGTAGAAGATCCGGCCGGGCGTACCGCCGTAACGGCCCTGGGACACCACCGAGGCGAGGACTTCGAGCCGCTTGCCGCGGTGGAAGGTGAAGGCGCTGGGGTACGGCTCCGACTGGGCGCGGACCAGGCGTTCGAGGTCCTCGGCCGGCCAGCTCCAGTCCATGCGGATGTCCTCGGCCGACCGCTTGTGGAAGAAGCTGGCCAGGGAGCGGTCCTGCTCGGTGAACTCCGTCTGCCCGGCGGCGATCAGGCCGAGTGCGCCGATGGTGACCGGGGCGATGAGGTCGACGGTCTTGTGGAAGAGATCCGTGGCGGTGTCCGTCGGCCCGACCGGGACCGCCTCCTGCCGGACGATGTCGCCGGCGTCGAGGTCGTCGTCCATCATGTGCGCGGTGACGCCCACCTCGGACTCGCCGTTGATCAGGGCCCAGATCAGCGGGGAGAATCCGGCGTACTTCGGCAGCAGCGAGTCGTGGACGTTCAGCGTGCCGTGGCGCGGGAGGCCGAAGATGTGCGGCGGGATCCAGGTGCGCCAGTTGTTGGCGACGATGATGTCCGGATCGGCCTCCTTGAGGCGCTCGAACAGCTCGTCGTCGTCGGGACGGTTGCGTATCAGCACCGGGACGCCGTGCTCCTCGGCGAGGTCGGCCACCGAGTCGCTCCAGATCTTCTCGTACGCATGCTCGCTCTTGGGGTGCGTCACGACCAGTTCCACACTGTGCTCGGAGTCCAGGAGGGCTTGCAGGGTGCGGTGCCCCCAGGTCTGGTAACCGAACATGACGACCCGCATGGGGTTCCTCCTCAGGGCAGGGATAGACCGGCAGTAAGTAAAGCAAGGCTTACCTTAGTTTGCAACAGGGTGATTTCGGGCCTTGATTGACGATCCGTCAGGCGATGGAGCCCGCCCCCGTGCCGGGTCGTCCTATCGACAATGCCGTGTGATTAGCTTAGGCTCACCTAAGTTTGTTCGGGTGGCCTGCTCGGCATGCCCGCCTCTCGTATCTTTCCTGCGCCTGACAGGCGGCTTTCCCGCACGATGGGAGTGACATGTCACCGGTTCTTCCTGGCGACGCACCACTGGTCCACGACCTGATCGGAATCGGCTTCGGCCCCTCCAATGTGGCCATGGCGATCGCGCTGAGCGAGCACAACACCCGCGTCGGCAGGCAGGAGTCCGTCACCGCCCACTTCTTCGAGCAGCAGCAGAGCTTCGGCTGGCACCGCGGCATGCTGATCGACGACGCCACCATGCAGGTGTCCTTCCTCAAGGACCTGGTGACGCTCCGGAACCCGTCCAGCGAGTACAGCTTCCTCTGCTATCTGCAGAGCAAGGGCCGGCTGATCGACTTCATCAACCACAAGAACCTCTTCCCGCTGCGGGTCGAGTTCCACGACTACTTCGAGTGGGCCGCGGCCAAGGTCGACGACATGGTCTCCTACGGTCACGAGGTCGTCTCCGTCACGCCCTTCGTCCACGACGGCGTCGTGGAGTACCTGGACGTGACCGTCCGCTCGGCGGAGGGTCTCTCGGTCCACCGGGCCCGCAACCTCGTCATCGGAACGGGACTGCGCCCGCTGATGCCGGAGGGCGTGGAGCGGGGCGACCGGGTCTGGCACAACTCCGATCTGCTGCGGAAGGTCGACGGGCTGGAAGGCACCTCGCCCTCGCGGTTCGTCGTCGTGGGCGCCGGCCAGAGCGCCGCCGAGAACGTCGCCTACCTGCACCGCCGCTTCCCCGAGGCCGAGGTCTGCGCGGTCTTCTCCCGCTACGGCTACAGCCCCGCCGACGACAGCAGCTTCGCCAACCGGATCTTCGACCCGGGTGCGGTCGACGACTACTTCGCCGCGCCCGAGAGCGTGAAGAACCGGCTGATGGCCTACCACGGCAACACCAACTACTCCGTGGTGGACATCGATCTGATCGACGACCTGTACCGGCAGATGTATCAGGAGAAGGTCCTCGGCACCGAGCGGCTGCGCTTCATCAACGTCTCCCGGGTCACCGGGGTCCAGGAGACGCCCGACGGCGTCCGTGCCGCAGTGGACTCCCTCGTCACGGGCGAGGAGACGCTCCTGGACGCCGATGTCGTGGTGTTCGCCACCGGCTACAGCCCCGCCGACCCGCTCGGCCTGCTCGGCGAGGTCGCCGACCGCTGCCTGCGCGACGACGCGGGCCGGGTACGCGTCGAGCGCGACTACCGGGTCTCGACCGACCCCGGACTGCGCTGCGGAATCTACCTCCAGGGCGGCACGGAGCACACCCACGGCATCACCACGTCCCTCCTGTCGAACACCGCGATACGGGTGGGTGAGATCCTGGACTCGCTCCTCGACCGGGGAGTCAAGTCCGCCTCCGACGAGGCCCGGCCGGTCGCCGACGGTACCGGTACGCACGCGTGAGGTGCGGGGCGGGCGATGCCGCCCCGGCGGATCATGAGGAGGGATGACGAACGTCGACATGCGCACGATTGCAGTTGAGCGCCCCGCACCCGGGGGTACGACGGAGTCCCGCCGGCGGCGGGTCCTGGGTCTGGGCGCGCTCCTGGCCGTCCTGGTGATCGCGGCGGCGGTGTCGCTGGCCGTCGGCGCGCGTGCGCTGAGCCCCGCCGAGGTCTGGCACGGGCTGTTCACGGCGCCCGAGGCCGACCGGCGGCTCACCGAGATCAGGCTCATCGTGCACACCGTCCGGGTGCCCCGGACGGTGCTGGCGATCGTGGCGGGCCTCGCCCTGGGGGTCGGCGGTGCGCTGATCCAGGGGTACACCCGCAACCCCATCGCCGACACCGGCCTGTTGGGGGTGAACGCCGGTGCCTCCTTCGCCGTGGTGTCGGTGATCGCGGTGTTCGGTTTCGCCGACCCGTTCCAGTACGTCTGGTTCGCTTTCCTCGGGGCGGCGGTCGCCGGTGTCGTCGTCTTCGGCCTGGCGAGCATCGGCCGGGGCGCGGGCAACCCGCTGACGCTCGCCCTGGCCGGGCAGGGGCTCACGGTCTTCCTGGCGGCGATGACCACCGCGGTCGCGCTCTCCGACCAGAAATCGCTGAACGCGCTGCGGTTCTGGAACTCGGGCTCCGTGACCGGTGTCGGATTCGACGTCATCCGGCCGGTCACCGCGTTCATCGCGGTCGGACTGGTGCTGGCGCTGATCACCCTGCCCGCCCTCAACCTGCTCAACCTGGGCGACGACGTGGCACGGGGGCTGGGCGTGAACATCGCGCTGAGCCGGACCATCGGCATCGTCGCCATCACCCTGCTGTCGGGCGCGGCCACGGCGGCGTGCGGCCCCATCGCGTTCCTCGGCCTCATGGTGGCCCACGTGGCCCGCTACCTGACCGGACCGGACTACCGCTGGCTGGTGCCGTACGCGGGGCTGCTCGGCTCCGTCGTCCTGCTGGTCTGCGACATCGCGGGCCGACTGGTGGTGCGGCCGGGCGAGTTGGACGCGGGTGTCGTGGTCGCCCTTCTGGGCGCCCCGTTCTTCGCGGTTCTGGTGTGGCGAGGAAAGTTCAGGAGCGCATGAACGGGACGGACATGAACCCATCGGTGGCGCCGGGCGTACGGCTCGGCCAGGTGTCGTTCGTATGGCGGCCCTGGCTCGTCCTGGTCACACTGCTGCTGGCGGTGGCGGCCTTCCTGATCTTCTGCGTCTCCATCGGCGTCGGGGACTTCCCCATCGGGCTGCCCCGGGTGATCGCCACCATCATCGGCCGGGGCGAACAGGTCGACGAGTTCGTGATCATGGACCTGCGGATGCCGCGCGCCCTGGCCGGTCTCGTCGTGGGGTTCGCGCTGGGGATGTCCGGGGCGATCACCCAGTCCGTCGCACGCAATCCGCTCGCCAGCCCGGACATCCTGGGCATCACCGGGGGAGCCGGCGCGGTCGCGGTCTTCCTGGTGACGGCGTCGGGCGGGACCGCCGCGGCGGTCGTCGGCTCGGTGGGCCTGCCCGCGGCGGCGCTCGCGGGCGGTCTCGGCACCGGTCTGCTGGTGTACTTCCTGGCCTGGCGGCGCGGGATCGACGGCTTCCGGCTCATCCTGATCGGCATCTCGGTGAGCGCCGTGATGGAGGCGGTCACGACCTGGCTGCTGGTCTCCGCCGACATCAGGGACGTGGCCAGGGCCCAGTCGTGGCTGGTCGGTTCGCTGGACGGCCGGTCGTGGGACGAGGTCCGGGTGGCGTTCTGGGGCACGCTCGTCCTCGTCGTCCTCGTGGCCGCCGTCGCCTTCCAGTTCAAGCCGTTGCACCTCGGCGACGAGGTCGCCGCCGGCCTCGGCGTCCGGTACTCCGGGGTGCGGGCGGTCCTGCTGCTGTGCGCGGTCCTGCTGGCCGCCCTGGCGGTGAGCGCGGCCGGCCCGGTCCCGTTCGTCGCCCTGGTGGCGCCGCAGGTGGCGATGCGTCTGGCGAGGTTCCCGACGCCGCCGATGGTGGCCTCCGGCCTGGTCGGCGCGGTGCTGCTGATCGGCTCGGACCTGGTCGCGCGCACGGCGCTGCCGATCACCCTCCCGGTCGGCGTGGTCACCGCCGCGATCGGCGGGCCCTTCCTCATCTACCTGCTGGTGCGGGCAAACCTCAGGTAGGCGGCAAGAATGCAGAAAAGATCTATACAAGGGGGGCTCGTGGCCGCTCAGTTCACCATCAGGACCGACGCCGGGGTCAAGGACGTCCCACGGCTGGCGGCCAGGGGCGTCACGGTCGGATACGGCGGCCGGACGGTCATCGACGACCTCGACGTGGCGATACCCCCTGGGGTGATCACCACGATCATCGGCCCCAACGGCTGCGGGAAGTCCACCCTGTTGCGCACCCTGACCCGGCTGCTCAAGCCGACCTCGGGGGCGGTCGTGCTGGACGGCGAGGACATCGGCAGACTCCGGACCAGGGACGTGGCGAAGAAGCTCGGTCTGCTCCCGCAGGCACCGGTCGCGCCGGAGGGGCTGACCGTGGCCGACCTGGTCGCCCGGGGACGCCACCCGCACCAGAGCTGGCTGCGGCAGTGGTCCTCGGACGACGCCGGCGTCGTGGAACGCGCGCTGGCCATGACCGGGGTGTCCGAGCTGGCCGGCCGTCCGGTCGACTCGCTCTCCGGCGGACAGCGCCAACGCGTCTGGATCTCCATGACCCTGGCCCAGGGCACCGATCTGCTGCTGCTGGACGAGCCGACCACGTATCTGGACCTGGCGCACGCGATAGACGTGCTCGACCTGGTGGACGACCTGCACGAGTCGGGGTGCACCGTGGTCATGGTGCTGCACGACCTCAATCTGGCGACGCGCTACAGCGACAACCTGATCGTGATGCGGGCGGGCTCCATCCTGGCGCAGGGGCACCCGCGCGATGTGATCACCGCCGAGTTGCTGCGCGAGGCGTTCGGGCTGCAGGCCACGGTCATCGACGACCCGGTGGGCGACCGGCCGCTCATCGTGCCGATCGGCCGTACGCACGTCCGGCTCGACCCGTAGAACCCGGCGTTCCGGGGGGATCGGCCCAAGTGATCCCCGGCGGCGCCAAGTTCAAAGGTTAGGCTAGGCTGACCTCAGTTGAGCAGAGTAAGGTTTGGCTGCCCTTACATTGAGGTGCAGTGGACTGTGTGACAGCAAGGGATTCCGGATGCTTCTCCAACGAACGACGCGTGTGAAGCCCTGGCGGCGGGTGGCGGCGACACTGGCCGCCGCGACTCTCGGTGTCGGCCTCCTCGCGGGGTGCGGTTCCGATTCGGCGGACAAGAAGAGCGAGGACGCTCCGGCCGCCTCCTCCGGCGCGTTCCCGGTCACCGTTGAACACGCATTCGGATCCACGGAGATCACCAAGGCCCCCAAGCGCGTCGTCTCCGTGGGCTACACGGACGACCAGGCCATCCTGGCCCTCGGCATCAAGCCGGTCGGCATGGTCGACCAGTACCCGAACCCGGCGGGCAAGTCCCCCGACATCAACACCCAGTGGCCCTGGGTCAAGGACAAGTGGGGCGACACCCGCCCCGAGGTCATCATGAACAACGGTGACTCGGGCCCCAATTACGAGAAGATCGCCTCGCTGCGGCCGGACCTGATCATCGCGGTCTACTCCGAGATCGACAAGGCCGCCTACGACAAGCTCTCCAAGATCGCTCCGACGGTGGGCCGCACCAAGGGCGAGAAGGAGCCCTTCAGCGCGCCGTGGCAGGACAACGCGGTGCACATCGCCAAGGCGCTGGGCAAGGAGGCCGAGGGCACCAAGCTGGTGCAGGGCATCCAGGACAAGCTCGACACGGCCGCGAAGGCCCACCCGGAGTTCGCCAAGCAGACCGCCGTGGCGCTGTCCTGGTACAAGGGCTCCGTCGGGCCGTTCACCTCCACCGACGTGCGCGGCCGGCTGGTGACGGGCGTCGGCTTCAAGTACCAGACCAAGATCGATACGGTCGCGGACGGCAAGTTCTACACCGTGCTGTCCCCCGAGCGCATGGACCTGATCGACGTCGACCGTGTCTTTGTCATCAACGACAAGGCGGACACGGACGCGCTGAAGAAGTTCGAGCTGTTCAACAACCTCCCCGCCGTCAAGAACGGCAAGGTCTCGTACCTGCTGGACAGTGAGGGCCCGGCGGTCGGTGCCGCCATGTCCCAGGGAACCCTGCTCTCCCTGCCGTACGCGATCGACGAGCTCGTCAAGTCGGTCGACTAGCAATGCCGACCGGACTGCCCCGCCCCCGGAGAGATTTGGTCTTCGTGTGAGTGTCACCGACGCCCCCGCCGCCCCCGCGACCCTGCGCACGGCGACCGGGGGGGAGGCCACCGCGTGGGTCGTGGCGCACTGCCGCCGCGCCCCGTGGCTGACGGCCGCCACCGTGCTCACCACGGTGGCCGGGGCGGCGCTCCAGGTACTTCCCGTGCTCCTGCTGGGCCGGGTGGTCGACGGGGTGGTCCAGGGCGGATCGCACTCCGTGCTGGTCACGGTCGGGGTGCTGATGGGGGCCGCCGCGCTGCTCGGCGCGGTGGCCACCGCGCTTTCGACGTATCTGATCGGGCGGCTGGGCGCGGACCTTCTCGCCCGGCTGCGGGAGGGCGCCGTCCGTGCGGTGCTCGGGATGCCGAGCGCACGCGTCGAACAGGTCGGCCGGGGCGATGTGCTGTCCCGGGTCGGTGACGACGTGGCCGTGCTGTCCAAGGGCATCAGGGCGGCCATCCCCACGGTGTTCTCGGCGGGCGTGCTGGTCGTCATCGCCACGGTCGGCATGTTCGGACTGGACTGGCGGCTCGGTCTGGCCGGCGCCGGCGCGCTGCCCGCGTACGCCCTGGCCCTGCGGTGGTACCTGCCCCGCTCCGCACCGCTCTACCGCAAGCAGCGGGCCGCGCAGGCCGACCGCGCGCAGGCGCTGATCAGCGGTCTCAACGGGATCGACACCGTACGGGCCTACCGCCTGGAGGGCGCCGTCCGCGAGAAGGTCACCGAGGAGTCGTGGCGGGTACGCGATCTCGGCGTCGAGGTGTTCCGGTTCTTCGGACGGTTCGTCGGCCGGGAGAATCGCGCCGAGTTCATCGGACTGGTCCTCATCATCGTGGTGGGATACGCCCTGCTGGAGGCCGACGCCGCCAGTCTCGGCGAGGTGTCCGCGGCCCCGCTGATGTTCCACCGGCTGTTCACCCCGCTGGGCGCCATCATGTTCACCTTCGACGAGGCGCAGAAGTCCGGCGCGAGCCTCACCCGTCTGGTCGGGGTGCTGGGGGAGCCCGCGGAGGACCGGCTGGTGGGCGATGTGTCCGTCGCGCAGGCGGACCCCGGGGCGTATCCCGTGAAGGTGGAGGGACTGACCTTCAGCTATCCCGGCAGCGACGAACCGGTCCTGCGGGACGTGAACCTGTCCATCCCGGCCGGGGGTTCACTCGCCCTGGTGGGTGCGACGGGCGCGGGCAAGTCGACCCTGGCCGCGCTGATCACCGGTACGGGGACACCGCAGACCGGGTCGGTGCGCATCGGACCGCAGGACCTCGCCGGTCTGGACGAGGCCGGGGCGCGGGCCCTGGTGAGCATCCTGACGCAGGAGACCCACGTCTTCTCGGGACCGCTCGCCGAGGACCTGCGGCTCGCCGCGCCCGGCGCGAGCGACGACCGGCTGCTGGACGCCCTGCGCACGGTCGGCGCCGGCGAGTGGGTGGAACAGCTGCCCGACGGGCTGAACACCATGGTCGGCGAGGGCGGCGAGCGCCTAGATGTCACCAAGGTCGCCCAGATCGCCCTGGCCCGGCTGGTGCTGGGCCGTGCCCCGGTCGTGGTGCTCGACGAGTCGACCGCGGAGGCGGGCAGCGAGGGCGCCGCCGAACTCGAACGGGCCGTGCTGGCCGCCTGCTCGGGCCGGACCACGCTGTTCGTGGCGCACCGGCTGACCCAGGCGATGGCGGCGGACCGGATCGCCGTGCTGTCCGAGGGACGAGTGGTGGAGGAGGGGACGCACGGGGAGCTGGTGGCTCTGGGCGGCCAGTACGCACGCCTGTGGCGCGCCTGGCGCGAGGGCAGTTAGGCAAGCCCGGGTCGGGTCGGGCCAACTTTCATACCTTGGAAGGATGCTGAGTCGTCGATGATGGAACCGAGCGCCCCTCGTGTGCTGCTTACTCCCGCGCGCCTGACCGCCGTACGCCGGCGGACCGGCGACTACGGTGACCGGACCATCGCCGGAGCGTGCGCCATCGCACTGGCGTACTGGGCGACCGGCGCCGGCCCCGAGGGCCTGGACCTCGGCCCGGCCACGCAGTTCACCGACGTGCTCGGCTGGGTCGACAACGGCGGCGTGGGGAACGCGGGTTGGGCGGCCGGCGAGGACGGCCGGAGCATCACCGTCCCCACCGGTGCGGTCGTCTCCGACGCGCAGCTCGCGCTGGACGACCTGGCCGACTTCCCGGACCGGCCCGTCGGCACCATCGGCCCGTCCGGCCCGGCGGCGCGGATCGAGGCCCTGGCCGAGTGGAACGACACCCGGGCCGACCGGGTCCGCCCGACCGTCGTGGAGATGTTCCGCGAGCAGGCCCGCAGCAGGCCGGACGCCGTCGCGGTCATCGATGAGCACCGCTCATTGACCTACCGTCAAGTCGACGAGTACTCCGCCCAGTTGGCCCATCACCTGATCTCGCGCGGACTCGTCGCCGAGCAGGTCGTCGGGATCTCGCTGGGCCGCTCGGCCGAGATGGTCGTCGGGCTCCTCGCCGTGCTGCGGGCGATGGGCGCGTTCGTGCCGCTCGACCCGCAGTGGCCCGCCGCGCGCCGTGCCGTCGTCGTCGAGGACGCCCGCGCCGTACTCCAGCTCAACGACTCGGGGGAGTGCGGCCGGGGAGAACCGGACGCGGTGGCCGTCGACCTCGGCGACTGGAAGTTCGGCGACCGCCCGACCGGGGGTCCGGAGGCGGACATCCCCGGCACGGCCCTGGCCTATGTGATCTTCACGTCCGGATCGACCGGGCGGCCCAAGGGCGCCATGATCCGGCACGAGGCGATCAGCGAGCGCCTGCTGTGGCAGGTCGAGGAGATCCTCGGCTTCGGCCACGACGACGCCTCGTTGTTCAAGGCGCCGCTCTCCTTCGACATCTCCATCAACGAGATTTTCCTGCCGCTGGTCTCCGGCGGCCGGCTGGTGATCCTTCGGCCCGGCGGCGAACGCGACCCGCACCACCTGCTGGGCGTGATCGCCGAGCACCGGGTCACCTTCACCTACCTGGTCTCGTCGATGCTGGACGTACTCCTGGAGATCGCGGGCGACTCCGGCAGCCTGGACAGCCTGCGGCACGTGTGGTGCGGCGGCGAGGTGCTGACCCCCGAGCTGTACGAGCGGTTCCGCACCCGGCTCGACATCCCGCTGTACCACGGCTACGGCCCGGCCGAGACGACCATCGGCGTCTCCCACGTCATCTACCGGGGTGAGGCCGAACGGCTGTCGACGTCGATCGGCAGGGCCAACCCCAACACCCAGCTGTACGTGCTCGACGACGAGCTGCGCCCGGTTCCCGTCGGGGTCGGCGGCGAGCTGTACGCGGGCGGCCTCCTCCTGGGGCGCGGCTACGTCAACGCACCCGGCCTGACGGCGTCCAGGTTCGTGGCGAACCCCTTCGCCTCCGACGGGTCCAGGCTGTACCGGACCGGTGACCTGGCCCGGTTCGCCCCGGACGGGTCGCTGGACTTCCTCGGCCGCGCCGACAACCAGGTCAAGATCCGCGGCATGCGGCTGGAGATCGAGGACGTCGAGGCCGGTCTCGCGGAACACCCCGGGGTGCGGCATACCTGCGTCGTCGCGAAGAAGAACACCGCGGGCGGCACCTACCTGGTGGGGTACGTGATCCCCGCCGCCGGCCACGAGGACCTGCGGGCGGACGACGTCAAGGCGTGGGCCGCCGGGCACCTGGTCGAGTACATGGTGCCCGCCCACCTCGTCGTGATGACGGAGTTCCCGCTCACCGCGAACGGCAAGCTCGACCGGGGAGCCCTGCCGGAGCCCGTGATCGGCACCGGATCCGTCGTGGCGCCCGCCACCGAGAACGAGCGGGCGGTGTGCGCGGCCGTCGCGTCGGTGCTGCGGCTGGAAGGGGCCGGTGTCGACCAGGACTTCTTCCAGCTCGGCGGCGACAGCATCCTGGCCATCTCACTGCTCGGCGCACTGCGGGACGCCGGGCTCTACGTCACCGCGCGGCAGATCTTCACCCACAGCGTCCTCGGGGCGCTGGCCGCGGTGGCGAGCCGTGAGGACGTGTCCGCCGCGGACCACGGCGATGTCGCGACCGGCTCCGTCGTGGGATCCCCCATCGTGCAGTGGCTCGGCCGGACCACCGACGCCATCGACGGCTTCGTGCAGTCCGTCGTGCTCAACACCCCGGCGGAGCTGACCGCCGAGGCGCTCGACGGGATCCTCGCCGCGGTGCTGGGGCGGCACGACATGCTCCGTGCCGAACTGGTGCGCGGTGAGCGCTGGGGCTTCGAGATCCCGGTGGCCGGCCGGGCCGTCGTGGGATGGCAGGAGAGCGGCCTGCCGCTGGAGGAGTGCGTCGCGCTCGCCACCGAGGGGCTCGACCCGGACCACGGCGTGATGCTGCGCGCGGTGTGGCGCCGCGAGGCGCGGCAACTGGTCCTGGTCGCCCACCATGTCGTGATCGACGGTGTGTCCTGGCGGATCCTGATGGACGATCTGGCCACGGCATGGGGCCAGTACGTCTCGGGCGCCCCGGTCGAACTGCCGTCGGTGGGAACGTCGTTCAGACGCTGGACCCAGTTGCTGGAACGTACGGAGTTCGAGGCGGACCGCACCCACTTCGAGCGGCCGCTGCCGGGCGCGGACGCACCGCTGGGCCGACGTGCCCCCACCGGGGCCGACACCGTCGCCCGGGAGCGGATCAGGACCGTCGGCATCGGGCCCGAGGAAACGGCCGCGCTGCTGGGCCCCGTCCCCGCGAGGTTCCACGCGGGCGTCAACGACGTACTGCTCACCGCGCTCGCCGTCACCCTCGCCCGGTGGCGCCGCGACCGCGGCCAGGACCAGACCTTCGCCCACATCGAGCTGGAGGGACACGGCCGCGAGGGCGGCGTCGTGGCCGAGGCCGCCGGCTTCGAGCCCGAACTGTCCCGGACCGTCGGCTGGTTCACCACACTGTTCCCGGTCACCGTGGACCCCGGCGCGGCGGCCGACCTCACCGCACCCGCGTACCTGGCCGCCGCCCTCAAGGCGGTCAAGGAGGACCTCGCCCGGGTGCCGGGCAACGGCATCTCCTACGGCGCCCTGCACCACCTGACCGGAACCGGGCTGACCACCCCCGCAC
Organism: Streptomyces sp. NPDC007164; assembly: GCF_040634135.1. NCBI lineage: Bacteria > Bacillati > Actinomycetota > Actinomycetes > Kitasatosporales > Streptomycetaceae > Streptomyces > Streptomyces sp. NPDC007164. The sequence goes on along the minus strand of NZ_JBEYFB010000027.1, from coordinate 32,710 downwards.
CGCAGGTGCTCTTCAACTACCTCGGCCGTTTCGACGCGGGCGTCGGCGGCGACTGGCAACTCACCCACACCACCGGGCAGTTGGGTGAGAAGCGCGACCCGAGGATGCGGCTGCCGCGCGCCCTGGAGTTCAACGCGATCGCCGAACCCGACCCGAACGGCGAGTACCGGCTGGTCACCACCGTCTCCTGGCCCGAGGGGATGTTCACCGACCAGGACATCACCACCCTCGGCCAGTACTTCCGGTCCGCCCTGACCACCCTGGCCGCGCTCGAAGAGGGCGGCCACACCCCGAGCGACTTCCCGCTGGTGGAGCTCACCCAGGCCGACGTCGACGACCTGGACGGCCCGGCGCTGCGCGACGTCCTGCCGCTGACGCCCCTCCAGGAGGGCCTGTACTTCCACTCGGTCTTCGACGACGACGCGACCGGCAGCTACGTCGAACAGCAACTGCTTACCCTGGACGGCGACGTGGACGCCGACCGGCTCGCGGCGGCGGCCACCCGGCTGCTCACGCTGTACCCCAACCTGGCCGCCCGGTTCACCGCCCTCGCGGACGGCCGGGTCGTCTCCGTGCTCGAAAGCGGCACCGCGGCGCCGTTCACCACACTGGACCGCCCCGCCATCACCGACGACGAGATCCGCGAGCACGCCGAGCGGGACCGCCGCGCCGGATTCGACCTGGCCACCGGGCCGTTGATGCGGTACACGCTCATCCGCGCCGGCTCCGGACGCAACGTACTGGTGCAGACCGTGCACCACATCATCGCCGACGGCTGGTCCGTACCGCCGATGCTCCGCGCGCTGCTGGCCGAGTACCACGCGCCGGGCACGGTGTATCCGCTCGGCGGCCACCGCGACTACGTGAGCTGGCTCGCCGGACGCGACCAGGACGAGAGCGACCGGGTGTGGCGCGGTGAACTCGCCGGACTGCCCGGCCCCTCGCTGGTCGCCGAGGGGCACACCCCCTCCGAACGGTTCGCCGACATCGCCGTCGAGCCCGCCGCCGACATCGACGCCGCCGCACGGTCGGCCGGGGTGCCCCTGAGCGTGGCCGTGCACAGCGCGTGGGCGGTGACCCTGGGCGGCATCCTGCGCGCCGACGACGTCGTCTTCGGCTCCACCGTCTCCGGGCGTGACGCGGAGCTGCCCGGCATCGGGGACATGGTGGGCCTGTTCATCAACACCGTCCCCGTGCGTGCCCGTTGGTCCGGCGGCACCACGGCGCGCGAGCTGCTCGCCACGGTGCGGGAGCACCAGAGCGCGGTGCTGGCGCACCAGCACGTCTCCCTGGCCAGGATCGGCCGACAGGCCGGCGCGGGTTCCCTCTTCGACACCCTGGTGGTCTTCGACGTCGCCACCGACGTGGCCACGCTGCGCGGCGACGACGACACCCTGGCCATCACCGGGATCGTCAACGAGGGCGCCCCGCACTACCCGTTGACCCTGGTGGTGGAGCGTACGTCCGACGGCCGGCCGCGCTTCAACCTGATCCACGACGGGGAACTGCTGAGCGAGGCGGGCGCCGAGGGGATCCTGCGTACCTTCACCGAGACCCTCACCGCTCTGCTGGACCGCCCGGAGGCCCCGGTCGGTGCCCTGGCCCCGGACGCCGCCCGGCGTCCAGCGCCGGTCCCGCCGGCGACCCTGGGCGAGCTGTTCGACGCCGCCGCGCACCGTGATCCGGCGGCCACCGCCGTCACCCAGTGCGCCCTGGACGGTGCCACCCGGTCCCTGACCTACGGCGAACTGGCGGATGCCGGGACCGAGTTGGCCTCGGTCCTGCGCGCGGCCGGGGCCGGCCCCGGCAAGCGGGTCGCCGTCGCCGTCCCGCGCTCGGTGGAGCAGGTCGTCGCCCTGGTCGCGACCGTCACCGCGGGCGGCGCGTACGTACCGCTGGACCTGGCGTACCCGGACGAGCGGCTGGAGTACATCCTCGCCGACGCCGCCCCGCAGGTCGTGCTCGTGGACCGGGAACAGCGGGACCGCTTCACCCGGCTGCTGGCCCGCGCGGACGTGAAGGCCAGGGTGCTCGTCCAGGGGGACGAGCTGCCCCGGGACACCACCGTGGCCGGCGCCGCCCCGCACGACCCCGCGTACGTGATCTACACCTCCGGCTCGACCGGACGGCCCAAGGGCGTCGCCGTCCCGCACTCCAGCGTGGTGGCGCTCCTCGCCAACACCGCCCCCGACATGGGCTTCGGCCCCGACGACGTATGGGTCCAGTTCCACTCCTTCTCCTTTGACTTCGCGGTCTGGGAGCTGTGGGGCGCCCTGGTGCACGGCGGCGAGCTGCTGGTACCGGAGTACGCGCTGACCCGCTCCCCGGTCGACTTCCACCGGCTGGTCCGCGAGCGCGGAGTGACCGTGCTCAACCAGACCCCGTCGGCGTTCCACCGGTTCATCGAGGCCGACCGGCACACCGGTGCACCGGTCACCGCGCTGCGCCGGATCATCTTCGGCGGCGAGGCGCTGGACCTCGGGCGGCTGCGCGGCTGGGTCGAGCGGTACGGCACCCGATCGCCCGAGCTGGTCAACATGTACGGCATCACCGAGACCACCGTCCATGTCACCCACCGGGTGCTCACCGACGAGGACTTCGCCCCCGGTGACGACATCAGCCCGATCGGCGGTCCGGTCCCCGGCCTGGTCGTCCATCTGCTCGACGACCGGCTCCGGCCGGTACCGCCGGGCCGGGTCGGCGCCATCTACGTCGCCGGTGACCAGGTGTCGCTCGGCTACCTCGGACGGCCGGGGCTCACCGCGGGCCGGTTCGTGGCGAACCCGTTCGCGTCCGACGGCTCCCGCATGTACCACACGGGCGACCTCGCCCGCCGCACGCTCGACGGGGAGCTGGAGTTCACCGGCCGGGCCGACGACCAGGTGCAGCTCAAGGGCTTCCGCATCGAGCTGGGCGAAGTGGAGTCCGCGGTCCGGGAACTCGACGGGGTCGTCGACACGGCTGTCACCGTGGCGGACGGCGGCGACCACCTCGTCGCACACGTCGTGGGCCGGGTGCCCGACGACCTCACCGGCCTGCTGGCCGCCAGACTGCCCGTCCACATGGTGCCGGGCCGGGTGCTGCCGGTCGACGCCCTGCCGCTCACGGTCAACGGCAAGCTGGACCGCAAGGCACTGGCCGAACGCGCCGCCGGGGACGGTACGTTGCCGGCCGCGCCGGACATCGCCCCGGTGGCCGCGGCCGACACCGCGCTCACCGCGCTGACCCGCATCTTCACCGAGACGCTGCCCGGCGTCACCGTGGACGCCGACACCGACTTCTTCGGCGCCGGGGGCGACAGCATCGTCGCCATCACCGTGATCAACCGGGCCAGGGCGCTCGGCCTGCCGATCGCCCCCCGCGACGTGTTCCTGCTGAAGACACCGCGCGCACTCGCCGCCCACCTGGGCACGCGCACCCCCCGGGCGGCGGCGCCCACGCCGTCCCGCCGCGAGGACGGCCCGCTGCCGGCGACCCCGATTGTCCTGCGCCTGCGCGAACTGGGCGGATCGCTCGACCGGTTCGCCCAGGCCCGGGCGGTGGCGGTGGCCGAGGGCGTCGATCTCGCCGACGTCCGGCGCGCCGCCGACGCCGTCGTGGCCGCGCACCCGGTGCTCCGGCTGCGGCTGGGCGTAGAGCACGGCGTGTGGGCGCTGCGCACCGATCCCGCCCGCGAGGTCACCGTCGTACCGTCGGACACCGCCGACGCGACGGCCGCGGCGAACGAGGCGGCCGGCCGGCTCGACCCCGGGGCCGGGGACGTCATCGCGTTCTCCTGGCTGGCGGCGAGCCGGACCCTGGTCGTCACCGTGCACCACCTCGCCGTCGACGCGGTGTCCTGGCTGATCCTCCTCGACGACCTGACCACCGCGATGAGCGGCACGCCCCTGGCAGCGCCGACCACGCCGTACGCCGAGTACGCCGGGGCACTGGCCGTCCGGTCCGCCCAGGAGACCGACGGCCTCGGCCACTGGATCACCACCCTCCGGGCACCCGCACTGCTGCCCGAGGTCCGGGGCCTGCGCGGGACCACGGTCGTACTCGCCCCCGGGGCGAGCGACCGGGTGACCCGCACCGCCCCCGCCGCACTCGGCGTCGGCCTCACCGAGCTGCTCTGCGGCGCGCTGCGCACCGCGCTGACCCGCGTCCAGTCCACGCCCACCGATCTCGCGGTCGAACTGGAGCGGCACGGCCGGGTACCGGCCCTGGAACACCACGACTACACCCGTACCGTCGGCTGGTTCACCGCCATCGCGCCGGTACGGCTCACCGCCCACACCGACCCCGTCGCGGCGGCGCACGAGGTCGCCGAACGCCAGCCCGACGAGTCCGGGCACATCGCCTACGGGCGGCTCAGGTACCTCAACCCGCAGACCGCCCCGCTGCTGACCGCCCGCCCGCAGGTGCTGTTCAACTACCTCGGCCGGGGCGGCGAGTCCCGGGCCCTCCACCTCACCGGCGGCGAGCAGAACAGCCCGTACGCCGTCGAGGTCAACGCCTGGACCGACGACACCACCGGAAGCCTGCACGCGGAGTTCATCCTCGCCGAGGGCATCCCCGACGCGATCACCGAGCACTGGCGCCGCGCCCTGGAGCACATCGCGGACGCCTCCGCGACGGCCGAGCGCACCGCACCGGTCACCCCGCTCCAGCGGGGCCTGTTCTTCCAGGCCCAGTTGGCCGGCCCGGCCGGACACTACGTCGCGCAGAGCTGGTTCACCTTCGACCGGCGCCTGGACACCGGCGCGCTGGCCGAGGCGATGGCGCACGTGATCGGGCGCCACCCCGTCGTGGGCGCGGGCTTCACCACCGACGCCGACGGAAACCCGGTCCAGGTCCTCAGGGCGGACCGGCGGGTCGACGTCCGTACCGTCGAACTCGCGACGGACGCCGAGGCCGAGGCGCTGCGCGTCCGCGACCGCGAGTCGGGCTTCGACCCGGGCGAGCCGCCGCTGGTCCGGCTGACCGTGGTGCGGCTGCCCGACGGCCGGGACGGCCTGCTGCTCAGCTACCACCTGCTGCTCTGGGACGGCTGGTCCCGCGAGATCGTGCTGCGGGACCTGTTCGACGCGTACGAGGCCGTCGTGGCCGGCGAGCCGCCGGTCGCCGCCCCGGCCGTGCCGGGCTTCGAGGAGTACGCCCGGGCGCTCGACGCCAAGGACCCCGAGGTGTCGAACCGCTTCTGGGCGGAGCACCTGGCCGGGCTGTCCGGTCCGACACTGCTCGCCGGACCGGCCCCGGCCCTCTCCGACGCGCTGCCGCGCGCCCTCACGCACACGATGTCCGCGGAACTCTCCGGACTGCTGCGGGAGGCGGCCAGGGTGCACGGAGTCACTCTGAACTCGGTGCTGACCGGTGCGTTCGGCCTGCTGCTCGGCTCCCGCACGGGCCGTAGTGACGCGGTGTTCGGCGTGACCGTCTCGGGCCGGGCGGGCGAGGGCCGCGACGGGATCGTCGGCGTGCTGCTCAACACGGTGCCGATGTGGACACGGGCCCGGCCCGACGACACGGTCGGCGGGTACCTCACCGCCGTACAGGCGGCCCGGGTCGAGGCGATGGAGCACGAGCACCTGGGGCTCGGCGAGATCCAGCGGGCCGGCGGCCACGACACCCTGTTCGACAACCTGTTCGTGCTCCAGAACTTCCTGGACCTGGACGCCTTCGCCGAGATGAACGCCCGGCACGGCATCACCTCGGTGCGGGCCGACGACTCCACGCACTACCCGTTCACCTGGGTCGTCACGCCCGGCGACCGGCTCACGGTCAAGCTGGAGCACCGCGACGACGACCCCGAGGGCGCCCGCCGTCTCCTCGACGAGTACCTGCGGGTCCTGGAGGACCTGGCCCGGTCCACGGGCCCGCTCGGCGCGCTGCCGGGACCGGCCCCGGCCCCCGGGCCCGCCGCACGCACCGACATCGGCACCGACACCGTCGTCGACCGCTTCGACCGGGCGGCGGACCGCGATCCGCAGCGGGTCGCGCTCGTCGCCCACGGCTCGGCGCTGACCTTCGCCGAGCTCCAGGAACGCAGCCGGGCGGTGGCGGGGGTGCTCGCCGCGCGCGGCATCGGCCCCGAGACGGCCGTGGGCCTCGCGGTCCCGCGCTCCCTCGACTCGATCGTGGCGCTCTTCGCCGTGCTGCGCGTCGGCGCCGCCTACGTACCGCTGGAACTGGACCACCCGGACGAGCGGATCGCGGCGATCGTCGCGGACGCCCGGCCCGAGGTGATCCTCACCACGAGCGCGGTCTCGCCCCGGCTGAGCGGTGACCTGATCGAGCTGGACCGCCCGCTGCCCGCGGCCGGTCCGTACGTGACGTTCGCGCCGGACGACCCGGACCGCCTGCGGCACCCCGCGTACACGATCTACACCTCCGGCTCGACCGGGAAGCCCAAGGGCGTGGTGACCGAGTACGCCGGGCTCACCAACATGCTGATCAACCACCAGCGGCGGATCTTCGAACCGGTGCTCGCCGAGCACGGCCACCGGGTCTTCCGCATCGCCCACACCGTGTCGTTCGCGTTCGACATGTCGTGGGAGGAACTGCTGTGGCTGGCCGACGGCCACGAGGTCCACATCTGCGACGAGGAACTGCGCCGCGACGCCCCCCGGCTCGTCGAGTACTGCCGGGAGCACGCGATCGACGTCGTCAACGTGACCCCGACCTACGCCCAGCAGCTGGTCGCCGAGGGCCTGCTCGACAACCCGGAACGGCGCCCGGCACTGGTGCTGCTGGGCGGCGAGGCCGTCACCCCGACACTCTGGCAACGCCTCGCCGCAACCGAGGGGACGGTCGGCTACAACCTGTACGGGCCGACCGAGTACACCATCAACACCCTCGGCGTCGGCACCTTCGAATGCCAGGACCCGGTGGTGGGCGTGGCGATCGACAACACCGAGGTGTACGTACTGGACCCCTGGCTGCGACCGCTGCCCGACGGAGTCCCCGGCGAGCTGTACGTATCGGGCATCGGCATCGCACGCGGCTACCTCGGGCAGAGCGCCCAGACCGCGCACCGCTTCGTCGCCTGCCCGTTCGGCGCCCCCGGCGAGCGCATGTACCGCACCGGGGACCTGGTGATCCGCCGGACCGACGGGAACCTGACGTACCTGGGCCGCACCGACCAGCAGGTCAAGATCCGCGGACACCGGGTCGAACCCGGCGAGGTCGAGGCGGCGTTCGCGGCACACCCGGCGGTGCGTTTCGCCGCCGCGGTCGCCCAGCCCGACCCGCAGGTCGACGGCGCGTACCGGCTGGCCGCCTATCTCGTACTGGACGGCGCCGACCTGGCGCGGGTCGCCGGCGAAGTGGGCGCGGCCCTGCCGGACTTCCTGCGCCCGACGCACTACGCCCAGGTCGACGGCATCCCGCTGACCGTGAACGGGAAGGCCGACACCAAGGCGCTCCCCGAGGCCAGGCCGCTCGGCGCGCTGACCACGGCCGGCGAACGCGGCCCGCGGACCGGGACCGAGACCGTGGTCTGCGAGTACTTCGCCGAGGCACTCGACCTGGACGACGACGAGGTGAGCGCGGTGAGCGACTTCGTGTCCCTCGGCGGGCACTCCATGCTGGCGGTGCGGCTGACCGGGCTGCTCCGCCGGGAGTACGGTCCTGTGATCACGATCCGTGATCTGTTCACCCTGCGAACCCCGGAAGCGATTGCCCGTCACCTTGATGAAAACTCCTGACACACAGCGGCCCCGGCCGGGGGCGGAGATTCTGCGGACCGCGCTGCGCCGCAACGTGGGCCCCATGGTCCGGGGCACCGTCCTCATGGGCCTGTACCAGGCGGGGGAGACGGCCTTCCCCATCGCGCTCGGCCTGATCGTCGAGCACACGATGCGGGGCCGCAGCCTCGGCGCGCTCGGCCTGTCGATCGGTGCGCTGGCCGTGATCATCACGACGGTCTCGCTGTCGTGGCGGTTCGGCATGCGCGTGCTGCAGAAGGCCAACACGACCGAGGCGCACCGCTGGCGGGTGCGGGTGGCCGCCTGCGGGCTCCAGCCGGTGGCCAGGGACATCGACCTGAAGTCCGGCGAAGTGCTGACCATCGCCACCGAGGACGCCGACCAGACCGCCGACATCATCGAGGTGGTGCCGCTGCTGATCAGCTCCCTGGTCGCGGTGGTGGTCGCGGCGGTCGCGCTGAGCCTGGCCGACATCCGGCTCGGCCTGCTGGTGATCGTGGGGACCTTCGCGATCCTGTCGGTCCTGGCCGTGATGTCGAAGCGGATCGGCGCCAGTACCCGCGAACAGCAGGCCAGGGTGGCGCGGGCGGGCGCGAAGGTCGCCGACCTGATCACCGGCCTGCGCCCGCTGCACGGCTTCGGCGGCAACCACGCGGCGTTCGGCTCCTACCGCAGGGTCAGCACGGACGCGAAGCGCCAGGCGATCACCGTCGCACGGGTGAACGGCGCCTACGCGGGCGCCGCGCTGGCCCTCAACGCGGTTCTCGCCGCCGCCGTGTCCCTGACGGCGGGCTGGCTGGCGTTCGCCGGCCGGATCACCATCGGGGAACTCGTCATGGCCGTGGGCCTCGCGCAGTTCATCATCGAACCGCTCAAGATGTTCTCGGAGATGCCCAAGTACGTGATGATGGCGCGCGCTTCGGCCGAGCGGATGGCCCTGGTGCTCTCCGCGCCGCCGGTGACGACCCCGGGCCCGCAGCGCCCGGCCGCGGGCGGCGGCCTGGCGGTCGACGGCCTCCGGTACGGGGCCCTGAGCGGGCTCAAGTTCGAGGTGGCCGCCGGGGAGTTCGTGGCGATCGCCGCCTACCGGCCGCGAGCCGCGGCCGACCTCGCGTCGGTCCTCGCGGTGAACGTCGCGCCCGACGCGTACGGGGGAGTGGTGCGGGTCGGCGGGCAGGCGATGGCGGACCTGTCGGTCGAGGCGGTCCGCGAGCACCTGCTGGTGAACCCGTACGACGGGGAGATCTTCGCGGGCACGCTCCGCACCAACATCGACCCGTCGGGAACGAGCCGGACGATCCCCGAGGCCGTCGAGGCGTCCATGCTCACCGATGTCGTCGCCCTCCACCGCGACGGGCTCGACTACGCGGTCCGCGACCGCGGGGCGAACCTCTCCGGAGGGCAGCGCCAGCGGCTCTCCCTGGCCCGCGCACTGGCCGCGGACAGCGATGTGCTGGTCCTGCACAACCCCACGACGGCCGTCGACGCGGTCACCGAGCAGCTCATCGCCCGCAATGTCGCCAAGCTGCGCCGCGGCCGCACCACGGTCGTACTCACCAGCAGTCCGGCCCTCCTGGACGCCGCGGACCGGGTGCTCGTCCTGGACGACGGAGTCATCACCGCCGAGGACACCCACCGCAACCTCCTGGCCGGCGACGAGAACTACTGCCTGGCCGTGGCCCGTTGAGAGGCCGGTGCCGGGGACGTCGATCCGGCGCGTCCCCGGCACCGCTCAGGCGAGAGCCCAGGCGACGTCCCTGAGCAGGGCGTGGCGCCAGCCCGCCCGGTCGTGGTCCGAGGCCGACCGCGATACCCGTACCGTCGCACCGGCCTGCTCGGTCAGTGCCTCGGTCAGCTCGCAGTGCGGCAGCATCCTCGTCTCGTGCTCCCCCACGTCGAACGCGCAGCGCAGACCGGACAGGTCGGGGCTGCTCCGCAGCCGTGCGACGACGGCGCCGCCGACCGGGCCGCCCAACGGGTCCGGCCGGTCCTCCGCGCCCGGTTCCCACCAGAAGGACGGCGACTGACAGGCGACCCGCGAGACCAGGTCCGGAAACTCCAGCGCCGCGTACAGCGCGCTCAGCCCGCCCAGGCTCTGCCCGGCCACCACCAGCCGGTCCGGGTCGGCGGGGACGCCGGATTCCGCGACCAGCGGCAGCAGTTCGTCCCGGACCGCCTCCCACAGCTCGGGCCTGCACCCGAATTCGGCCTGCCGGTCCTTGGCCGAAAGGAACACCAGGGTGACGGGCGGCATGTCGCCGCAGGCGGCGGCCGAGTCGAACGCGGTCATCGCCGGGTGCAGATGCAGCCAGTCGTCCCCGTCGAGCAGCAGGACCAACGGCCCGCCGCCGCCCACCGGGTGGACGCGCACGGTGCGCCGCCCGCCGAGCCGCTCGCTCGCCCAGCGGAGCCGGGTGCGGGGGAGCGGCAGTACGTCGTCGGCGCCCACGGCCGGCCAGTGCGGCTGGGCCGGGGCGTCCGGGGTCGCGGCGATGGACCGGTCGCCGCCCGCCCCGACCGGGTTGAACGGGTCGGCGTGGGCCGCGCCGCCCGCGATGAACCGGTAGGTCACCCGCAGCCGCGCGGGCATGCGCACTTCGGCGTACCAGCAGTCCGTATCGGCCCACCGGCGCAGCGGGACCGGCTGCGACCAGCTCTCGAAGTCGATGAGGGCCTCGCTGCCCCGCCAGAGGAACAGGGTCCGCCGGCCGCCGTCGTCGGCAGGTACCGATACGGGGGTCCGGGCCGCCGCCCAGAACTCGTCGGTGCCGGGCTCGCCGGGCAGTCCGAACCCGGCGAAGGGGCTCACCAGGGGCATCGGCGTCTCCTTGTGAGAGGGAAGGGGAAGAGGTTAGGCTCAGCTCGTATTAGGTGAGCCTAACCTAATAATTTGGCTCCCTCCATTTCCGATCCCGCCCGCACCCGCGCCCTGACGCACACTCACGACGCCGCCGTCACCGGCCCGTCGGCCCCGAGGAGGCCCCGACACATGAGCACCAATCCTTTCGACGACCCCGAAGGCCGCTTCCTGGTCCTGGTGAACGACGAGGGACAGCACTCGCTCTGGCCCTCCTTCGCCGAGGTGCCCGGCGGCTGGACGACCGCCTTCGACGAGAACAGCCGCGAGGCCTGCCTGGACTACATCGAAACCCACTGGACCGATCTGCGCCCCCGGTCCCTCGTGGCGGCCACCGACTGAACCAGGGCGGCGAAATCCCGCCTTCGCCCGCGGGAAGAGCTCTGCGGCGCTTCCGTCCGTCGCGTCGGAGCGGCACCGCAACGAGCAGATCTCCGATCGTGAACCGAGTTCCGGTCGTGAACCGGGTTCCGATCGTGAACCGGGCTGCGGTCGTGAACCGAGTTCAGGTTGTGGACCGGGTTCCGATCGTGAACCGAGTGAGGAAAGTCTTGATCACGGCCACGCCGCGGCACGCTCCGCCGCGCCCCGCGCTCCCCGTGGCGACGCACACCGTGCGCCCCGCCCGTGCGGAGGACGCCGCCGAACTCGCCGGACTGTCCCGGCCCTTCGTGCGTTCGGGGGCGCTGAGGGAGCGGCCCGCCTCGCTCTACGCCGTCCAGGCGGCCGACTTTCTCGTGGCGCAGGCCCCCGGATGCCTCGTCGAGGGCGCCGTCGGCCTGCGGGCGTATCCGGCGGGCCCCGGGGAGGGGCGCGGTGCCGTGGGCGTTCTGTACAACTTCTGCGTGGCCGGGCACCGGCAGGGGTACGGAGTGGGCGCCGGGCTCCTGCGCGCCGCGCTGGCCACGGCGCGCGCCCGGTCGCTCGGCGCCCTGTTCACGGCGACGACCGGCGGTGGCGACCTGTTCCTCCGGTACGGCTTCGCGCCCACGACGGCGCGTTCCGCGCCCACGCCCTGGGCGGAGTCCCTGGACCCCCGACGCCACGCGCGGATCCTCTCGAAGGCCCTCTGACCACCGGTTCGCGTCCCTGCCCCGGACCGGAGTCCGGGGCGGCAGCCGGTCTCCCGGGAATTCCCGCCCGGATCAGGCGGCGTCGCCGCCGTGGTGCGGGCCGTCGCCGGGAACCACGGTGGTGCCGGGGCCGGTCTCGCCGAGGACGCCGTGGAGCACGGCGTGCGGCACGCGGCCGTCGAGCACCTGCGCCTTGCGCACACCGCCGCGGACGGCCCGCAGGCAGCCCTCCATCTTCGGCAGCATTCCGCCGGCCAGGCCCGGCAGCAGCCCGTCCAGCGCGTCGGCCGTCAACTGCTCTATCACCTCGGTGCTGTGCGGCCAGTCCGCGTACAGCCCGGCCACATCGGTGAGCATCACCAGCCGCTCGGCACCGAGGGCCACGGCGAGTGCCGACGCGGCCAGGTCGGCGTTGACGTTGTAGACCTCTCCGTCCTCGCCGCGCGCCACGGGGGAGACCACCGGGATGTGCCCCTGCTCAAGGAGCGTGCCCACCATGCCCGGGTTGACGTCCACGACTTCGCCGACGAGGCCGATGTCCACCGCCCGGCCGTCCACCCAGGCCGGCCGCCGCACCGCCGTCATGGTGTGCGCGTCCTCGCCCGTCATGCCGACGGCGTAGGGCCCAAGGGCGTTGATGTGGCCGACCAGTTCCCGCTGGACCCGGCCGCTCAGCACCATGCGCACCACCTCCATGGTCTCCGGAGTGGTGACCCGCAGGCCCGCCTCGAAGCGGGTCTCCAGACCGAGGCGGTCGAGCATCGAGCTGATCTGCGGGCCGCCGCCGTGCACGACGACCGGGCGCAGACCGGTGTGCCACAGCTCCACGACATCCCGGGCGAAGGTCCGTTGCAGCTCCGCGTCCACCATGGCGTTGCCGCCGAACTTGACGACGACCGTGCCGCTCTGCGGTTCCTCCGGCCGGAGAAGAGGCCTCGCGGACGGATGCGCGCCCGCGCGCTCCGTGACGACCGGTCCCATGTCTGCCCCCACCCTGGTCGTTCGTCCGAATCACCGATTTCGCTTAACTTAGCCTAACCTAAGTGGGTGTTACGCCAGGAGCTGTCCCATCGCGATCGCGGAGGCCACCACACCTCCGGCCGTCACCGCCGAGGCGGCGAACAGCGGGATCCTCGGTGTCCAGGTACGCAGCAGCGAGGAGCGGGAGACGCGGTTCAGCAGTGCGTCCCGGCCGCGCAGCACGATCAGGCCGACGCCTGTCAGGGTGAGGGCCATGCCCGCGCCGAAGGCGGCCACCATCGCGAGGGCGAAGCCGACCCTGCCCGTGAGCAGCCCGGTGAGCAGGACCAGGAAGGCGGACGGCGAGGGCAACAGGCCCCCGGACGCGCCGAGTAGGACCAGGCCCCGCCAGGTGAGCAGCGAGGGGGCGTCGGGAATGTGGTGGCTGTGCCCGGCCCCGGGCGTGTGCCCGTGCCCATGTCCATGCCCATGCCCATGCCCGTGTTCGTCCTCGTGGTGAGGGGAGTGATGGTGTCCGCGGTGTCGCAGATTCCGTCGCAGCAGGCTCACGCCCACCCCCGCCACCACCAGCGCACCGGCCAGTTGCAGCCATCCCGTCAGCGCCTTCATGTCCGGCGCGTTCTTCGCTGCCAGCCACCAGCCGATCGCCAGGGCGGCGACCGAGAGCGTGTGCATCATGGCGACGATGCCTCCGAGCCACACCGCGTCCCGAGGTCTGCCCCGGCCGCCGACCAGATATCCGGCGGCCAGCGACTTGCCGTGCCCCGGGGTGCAGGCGTGCAGCGCACCCACGGCCGCCGCCACGAGCAGCGCGACGGGAAGGGCCACCCCGCGGTCGAGCAGTGAGCTGAGATCGCTGGTCCAACTCCCGCCCGCAGAGGGCGACTCGGCGCGTACCTCGGATTTCAGCGCCAGCGTGCGCGCCGGCTCCTTCGCCGTGTGCAGCCCGCCGCCGCCCAGATCGGTCACCGACAGCGTCCGGTAGGCAGGGTCGACGTCCGTCAGCGCGGTGACCGTCAGTGTGATCCGGTCCACCGGGTGCGGGCAGGCGAAGTGGAGCGTCATGCCGTCCACCCGGTCCGCCCGGCAGGGGCTGCCGTCCTGGCGTACGACGATGTGGGCGCGCAGATAGCCCGCCACATCGCCACCGGACTTCCTCTTCAGGATGGCGATGTCGTCCTGCTGCGCGGACCAGGTCGCGTCCACGGCGGAGGGGCCCGCCGCCTCGACCCGGACGACGGGTGGTGTGCCGAAGGGGTGCGCCTGGGCCGTCCCCGCGCTGCCGAAGAGCAGCGCGGGGACGGCGGACAGCAGGAGCAGCACCCCGGTGCGGAGTGATCGCACGGTGGTGCTTCCTCTCAGTTCCGGCGCGCGGCCAGCGCGTGGACCGTGCCGTCGTCCGTGAGGACGAAGACCCAGTCACCGCTGACGGAGAGGGCCGACGCGACGCCCGCGCCGAGGTTGTACGCGGCGAGCTGCCGGCCGGTGGCGCGGTCCAGGACGAGCAGCCGCCCGTCCCACGTCCCCACGTACACCAGCTTCCCGGTCACCAGCGGATGCATCGTCGGCGAACTGTCCCCGGCCGAACACCCCATGGCGACCCGCCACTTGTCGTCCAGCGGACTCTCCCCGGGCAGATAGCCGGCCCTGGTCTCCCACACCGGCTTCGAGGGATCGGCCGCGCTCGTGTCGTAGGCGCGTACGACACCGTCCCGCCCCGCCACGTAGGCGATGTCGCCCCGGACGGCCGGACTGGTGAGCGGGGCGCGCCCCGGCTCGCAGGTGCTGCCGCCGCCCAGCTTGGACTCCCAGGTCACCGCGCCCGTCCGCGGGTCGTGCCCGCGGACGCCGGAAGCGGTGAAGGTGACCGGCTTCGCCGGGCCCGACGCGGGATCGGTGAGCACGGGCGAGGAGTGGCTGTCGATGTCGCCCGCGGTGTCCTTCGCCCACAGCTGCTTGCAGCTCGTCAGGTCCATGGCGATGACCGTGTTGCTCGACGAGGAGTGCAGATAGGCGGTGTCGGATCCGGGCTTGCGCACCGCGGTGCTGTGGGACTGGCCCCAGGAGACGGCGGCGCCGAAGCCGCCGGGCAGCAGGGTGCCCGTCCGCGCGTCACGGCAGCGGACGGTGTCCCAGTCCTGGTAGACGGCCACCGTGCGGTCCTGTCCGGTGAGCGCGAAGACACTGACCGGTCCGCCCGCACGGCCGTAACGGCGCACGGTGTCGCCGTGCCGCTCCTCGCGGTCGATCGACTCCCAGGCGACATGGCCGTCCCGGACGTCCAGCGCGTAGATCCGTCCGACACCGGTCGTCAGATACACCCGCCCGTCGTGGAGCGTGGGCGCCGATTCGGCGTCGCCGTCCAGGTAGGTGCGCCAGATCTCCCGCCCGGTCCTGATGTCGTAAGCGAGCATCATGCTGTACGGCGAGTCGAACGCGCGGGACGAGACGATCACCTTGCCGTCCGCGACCACCGAGCCGTTCAGGTTGAACTGCTCGCCGGTGTGCCGGGCCCACTTCAGGTCCAGCTCGGGGCCCGGATCGTCGGTGGCCGAGGACCGTCCGGCCTCGTCACCGCCCTGCCGGAGCCAGTTCTGCCCGGTCCTCGGCTCGGGGAGCCGGGACTGCCGTACCACGTCGAAGGTGCTCCGGAGCGCGGGAAGCGCGGGGAACGCCTTGCCCCGGGTGTCGTACACGGTCGTGCTCGCGGTGTACGTGCCGGGCCGCAGCCCGTGCAGTGTGCCGCTCGCCCGGGTCCACGCCCCGCGTGCGTCGGGGCACGGTTCGGGCCGGCCGCCCGGCGGGGTGTAGCAGTTCTCGATGCCGGGCCTGCCGGATTCCCGGCCGAAGCGCAGGCTCGTCCGCTTCACCACGTGCCCGCGGCGGTCCCGTACGGTCAACGAGGCCCGGGCCGGGGTGCGGCCGTCGTCCTCGGCGTACACCTCGACGGGGACTCCGGCGGCCGAGCCGTGCACGCCGTGCCGCGCGGGGCTGACCAGGGCGCTGTCGTCGTCGATGTCGAACTGCCGGTGGACTCCGGTGACATGGCCGGTGTCCTCGTTGCGGCGGGTGTGCGGATCGTCCGTGATCCCGGTGAAGTCCAGCACCTTGTAGTCGGGATGGGCGCCGTCGATCCCGTAGGTGCCCTGGTTGTTGATCTCCACGGACCGCTCGAAGGCGCCGCGGCGGAATTCGGCCTGCTGGTTGTGGCCCGCGGCGACCATCCGGACGTCGTACTTGGCCAGTTCGTCGATGGTCGGCTGCATGCCCGTTCCCGGGCCCCACTGGGTGAACAGCGAGCGATGCGCGAAGACGAACACCTGCTTGCCGACCGCGTGCCGGGCCAGGTCCCTGCGCAACCACGCCAGCTGCGGCTTCAGCCCGCTCGCGTCGTAGTTGCCCTCCAGGACGACGATGTGCCGGCCGTTGCGGTCGAAGCTGTACCACTCGGGGGCGATGTTGCGGCGGTAGTACTCCATGCTGCCGACGTAGCCCTGGGAAGTGGCCGTGCCGCCGAAGTCGTGGTTGCCCATGACCGGGTAGAAGGGGTGGCCGAGCCGCCCCTGCTCCAGGCCCTTGCTGAAGAGGTCGTACGCGCCCTGGCGGCGCGGTTCCTCGGCGTAGTCGGTGACGGTGAGGTCACCGGTCGCGATCTGCATCGTGGCGCCGTCGACCTCGGACATCGCCCGGACCTGACCCGTCCACTGGGGCAGTGCCGTACGGGCCTCGGCGTCGGTGCGGTTGCCGACCTCGGAGTCGGAGTTCATGACCCAGGTCTCGGTCGGGTCGGAGGCGTTGCGGTCCGGTACGAGCGCGAAGTCGACGCCCGTGGCACCGGTCTCGGGGACCTTGTGGAAGAACTGCGGGATGTAGTCCTTGCGCAGTGCGGGCGTGTAGCCGTCGGGCGAGATGATGCTGACGATGTCGGTCTCGCGCCGGCCCGGATCGATGGCGAGGGAGTACGAGCCGTCCGCGCCGGTCGTGGTCCACCCGGCGCCGTCGGTGACATCGACGCCGGACATGGCGCGCTCGCCCCTGTCCCGCCTGCCGTTGCCGTTGGTGTCCTTGAAGACGGTGCCCTCGACGGTGACGGTGGCCGGTGCCGTGTCGTCGGCGATCGCCGCCTGCGGAGCGAGGCAGGACAGTGCGACGGCCCCCACGGTGGCGAACCGGAACCGGCGGCGGCCGCGCAGCGACCGCAGCAGGGCGGGCAGCCGCAGTGCGGCGAGTATGAGCACGATGCCGGCCGCCACCACGAGTGCCACGGCCGGCCACGGGAAGCGGGGCAGGGCGTGCGCGCCCGCGGCGTCGACCAGCGGCGTGGCCGCGGAGGCGTCGACCGTCGTGCCGTCGAACTCGACGACGACCTGGGTCAGCCCGCCCTTGTCGATGAGGGGGCTCAGATCGAGCGTGTCGATGTGGCAGCTCCACGCCAGCTCGATCACGACCCCGCCGGGTACTCCGCCGTCGTCGCCGGGGACGCCGGATCCGGTGGCCGGGCAGCCGGCCGGCAGCAGCCGGTTCGCCCAGGCTCCGGCCTGCTCCGGGGACACGAGGTCGCGGTGGACGATGAGACGGCCGCTGGTGACGTTGTCCCCGGTGGCGACGACGAGTTCTGCGTGCTGGCGCGAAACATGCGCCAGCGCGGGCTGGGCGCCGATGCCCAGCACAAGGAACAGCAGCGCGAGACAGAGCCCGGCCGCTGTGCGTATACGTTTCATAAAGGCGGACGTTAGCCAGCGACCACCGCTTTTCGGTCAAGATCGAACAGCTTTCATCAAGCCGTCCACCAGCGTTCAGCTCCGGCGCCCATGACGCGCCCGCTGTCCCACGGCCGGCAGACCTCCGGCCGGCACGGCTCCGAGGAGGCCGGCATCACAGCCAGCCGTTGCGCTGAGCCTGCAGGGCCATCTGGAAGCGGTTCGCGGCACCCAGCCGGGCCATCAGGATCTGCAGACGGCGGAAGAGCGTACGGCGGCTGATGCCCAACTCGCGGGCGATGACGTCGTCGGCCGCGCCGCCCGCGAGGAGCCACAGCAGGCGCCGGTCGGCGGGCCGCAGCCCGCCCGGTCGTGTGGTGTGGCCGTGGAACGGCAGGGCGTTGTGCCAGGACTGCTCGAACAGTGCCATGAGCGCGGAGAGCAGCCCGCACGGCTGCACGATCAGCATGGTGTTGTGTACGTCCGCCTCCCGGATCGACAGTGACACCAGTGCGTACGCCTCATCGATGATCACGAGCTTGACCGGCACCGACGGCAGCACCCGGGCCTGCTCACCGGCCTTGATGCACGGTTCGATGACGTCCTTCAGATGGCCCGGGTGCTCCAGCGACTCCCGCGAGTAGACGACCCGCTGTGTCACCCCCCTGGCCAGGGTGGCCAGCGCGTCGTCCGTGGCCTCGGCCAGCGGGAAGTACGGCGGTGACTCGAACTGCCGGATCTGGTCACGGGCGCTCGCCCAGGCCTGGCGGATCCTGGGGCCGATGGCGTCGCCGGTGACGACCTCGACGAGATTGTCGTTGTACGCGGCCAGCCGCTGCCGCCGGAACGAGTCGAAGGCGCCCCCGACGGTGATGCGCGACTCCTCGACCTCGGCCGCACGGTGCCGGGCGAGGATCTCCAGGCCGGCGGCCGGCGGAACCGGGGCCACCACGTCCCCGCCCCCCTCGGCGGCGCCGGCCAGCCCGGCGTCGACCAGCGCCCCGTACGCGGTGTCCAGGTCCGCACCGTCCAGACCGGCCGCGGCGGCGATCGCGCTCAGCGGGGCGGGGGCCAGGTCGAGCAGTGCCAGATACACCCGGCCCGCCTCGTGCCCGATGCCCAGCAGCCGAAGCGCCTCACCGAGTCTCGCGTTCGTCATATGCCCCATTGTCGCCGCCTCCGGCCGGACGATGTGGCCGATCCGTGCCAGTGGCACTCCTCGGCACCCGACGCGCGCGGTCGCGGATAGCGTCCGGCCAGGGCGCCGAGCCGTACCGCTCGCCGCCGAGGACCCCACCCAGAGGAAGGCGTACGCAGTGGCCAAGGGACGGAAGAACGGTCTCTACTCAGGGATCTCCGAGGAACTGTCCGCTCTGATGCGGACGGGCTGGGCGGACACCGAGCGGCACGACCTGCGGCTCGACGAGCAGGCCCCGTACGCGGCCCGCCGCCGCGCCGCGCTCTCGGAGCGCTTCCCGGGCGAACGCCTGGTGATCCCCTCCGGGAACCTCAAGACCCGTTCGAACGACGACAGCTACCCGTTCCGCCCGTACACGGGCTATGTGCACATGACCGGGGACCAGGCCCGGGACGGCGCTCTCGTCCTCGAACCCCGGGCGGACGGCGGCCACGACGCCTACTGCTACCAGCTGCCGCGGGACAGCAGGGACAACGACGAGTTCTGGACCGGCGCCACGGCGGAGCTGTGGATGGGCCGTCGCCGCTCCCTCGCAGAGTCGGAGCTGGTGCTCGGCCTGCCCTGCCGGGACGTCCGCACCGCGGCCGCCGACCTGGCCGCCGCCTCCGGCGCGCCGACCCGGATCGTCCGGGGCATCGCCCCGTCCCTCGAAGCCGCCGTCACCACCGACGAGGAACGCGACGACGAACTGGAGGAGGCGCTCAGCGACCTCCGCCTCGTCAAGGACGACTGGGAGATCGCCGAGCTCCGCAAGGCCGTCGACTCCACGGTGCGCGGATTCACCGACGCGATCGGCGAGCTCTCCGGCGCGATCGCGTCGTCCGAGCGGTGGATCGAGGGCACCTTCTTCCGCCGCGCACGGCTTGAGGGCAACGCCGTCGGCTACGGCTCGATCTGCGCCGCGGGCGAGCACGCCACGATCATGCACTGGACGGACAACGACGGTCCGGTGCGCCCGGGGGAGCTGCTCCTGTTCGACGCCGGAGTGGAGACGCACACCCTCTACACCGCCGACGTCACCCGCACCCTGCCGATCAGCGGCACCTTCTCTCCTCTGCAGCGCAAGGTCTACGACGCGGTGTACGAGGCCCAGGAGGCCGGCATGGCGGCCGTGAAGCCGGGCGCCGCGTACCGGGACTTCCACGAGGCGTCCCAGCGCCACCTCGCGGCACGACTGGTCGAATGGGGTTTCATCGAAGGCCCCGCCGACCGCGCGTACGAACTCGGCCTCCAGCGCCGCTTCACCATGGCGGGCACCGGCCACATGCTCGGTCTGGACGTCCACGACTGCGCGCAGGCCCGCAACGAGGAGTACGTCGGCGGCGTGCTGGAGCCGGGCATGGTGCTCACCGTCGAGCCCGGCCTGTACTTCCAGCCGGACGACCTCACCGTGCCCGAGGAGTGGCGCGGCATCGGCGTCCGGATCGAGGACGACCTGGTCGTCACCGACGACGGCCACGAGAACCTGTCGGCGGGCCTGCCCCGGTCGGCGGACGAGGTCGAGGAGTGGATGGCCCGCGTCGCGGGCTGACCACCTCGCGCGCAGACCCGTGCCGTACTCAGCGGAACGGCGACCGGCGGACGGACAGGATGGCCACGTCGTCGTGCCGGTCGCCGCCTCCGGCGAACGTGCGCGCGTCGTCGTACAGGGCGGCCGGCAGGTCGGTCGGGGCGAGCGACACACGCTCGGCGAGGCGTTCGGTGACGGGGTAGAACGAGCCGTCGGGGGCACGGGTCTCGGTCAGTCCGTCGGTGGTCAGCAGCAGCGTCGCGCCGCGCGGGAAGCCGAACCAGCCGACGGTCGCGGGTTCGGCGGCGAGCTCGGCGAGACCGAGCGGGACGCCGGAGTCGAGCTCCGGAGTGCTGACGGTGGCGTTGTTCAGCAACTGCGGCAGGACGTGCCCGCAGTTGATGGCCTGCGCCTCCTCGTGCGCGTCGATGTTGACGACGAGCGCCGTGACGAACCGTTCGTCGTCGCCGGTCTGCGTGGCGTAGGAGTTGTGCCGTACGACAGAGGCGTCGAGGGAGTCCGCGAGCGCGGTCAGGGTGGGCTCCCGGTGGGCCGCCTCGCGGAAGGCGCCGATGACGGCGAACGCGGCGCCGACCGCGGGCAGGCCCTTGCCCTGGACGTCGCCGATCAGGACCCGGGTGCCCCACGGGGAGTGGACGACGTCGTAGATGTCGCCGCCGACGAGCCGGTCCTCCTGCACGGGCTCGTACACCCCGTCGACCAGCACGTCCTCGGTGAGCATGGGCAGCGGGCGCAGGATGTGCCGCTGCATCGCCGCCGCGGTGGAGCGCAGCCGGAACGTCTCGTGCTCCCGCTGGACACGACGGTGGCAGGCGTACACGGAGGCCGCGCCCAGGGCGAGGGTGAGCAGCATCAGGAGGGTCCTGTCGAGCCACGACCCGCTGTCACCGTTCTGGACCAGTACCGTGACGGCGACCACGAGCGTGGTCCACGCGGCCACGAACTCCGTCTGGCGCACGGTGCACAGCGCCGACGCCGTACCGGGCAGGAACACGAAGAGCCCGAGCAGCCACACCGGAGACCCGGACAGGGAACCGAGGAACAGCACCAGGACGGTCAAGGACACCACGCCGATCACCACCTCGGCGTTGCGCGGTGGCTCGATGGCATCGTAGGGACGCGCGAGGTGCTTCGGACGCTTACGGGGCACGGGACCTCCCGGGCAGGCGGTGTACCCCTCGTACGTTAGGCAGGTCCGGCCGCCGGTGAGCCGCGCCCCGCCGGACGGTGGCCCTTGTGCCAGGCCGACGGGGCGGCCGGGACGGCGGTGGTGCCGGTCATCGACGTCTCCGCCCGGATACACGACAGGCAGCAGCCGATGGAGCTGTTCCGGCCGTGGGATAGGGTCCACCCGAACTGCGCCGAGGCAGGCCCGGTGGCCGCCCGAGGGGGAGCTGGATGCTGAAGGCATTGGGACTGGGCCCGGCCGAAGAGACCATCTACACGGCACTGCTGGCCCGCCCGACAGCCTCCGCGCAGGAACTCGCCCGGCAGACCGGGGCCGAGCAGGCCGAGACCGAACGTATCCTGCGCGACCTGCTGACACGCGGCCTGGTGGCGATCGCAACCGAGGCCGGGAGCGGGGCACCCCACTCGGCCGACTGTTACTCCGCCCGCTATCGGCTCACTCCACCCTCGGTGGCCCTGGCGCCGTTCCTCGTCGAGCAGCGCAACGCGTTGCACCGGGCCGAAGCCGCGTTCTCGATGCTGACCGAGCAGTACCGCAGTACTGCCGCGCACCCCGCGGGCAGCGTCGTGGAGGTGGTCGTCGGGGTGGAGCAGGTCGCACACCGGTTCCACCAGCTTCAGCGCGGTGCTCAGCAGGAACTGCTCGTCTTCCTCGTCGGCGATCCCATCGCGGTGCCGCGCGAGGACACCGGCATGTCGGAGAGCTCCGCACTGGACCGCGGCGTCGACTTCCGGGTGGTGGCTGCCAGGAACTATCTCGATGCCCCCGACATCGCGAAGGAGGTGAGGGCGGCCATCGCCACGGGCATCGAACTGCGACTCGTCGACTCGTTGCCACTGAAGATGGTGGTGTCGGACCGGGAACGGGCCATGGTGCCCCTGGACATGACGGACTGCGGCGGAGAGCCGAGCGCCATCGTGGTGCACCGCAGCGGCCTGCTGACCGCCCTGGTCCACCTCTTCGAGAAGGAATGGGCCCAGGCCCGGCCGCTCTACACCACCACCACAGGTGTGCACGCGGAGCAACCGGCCGATCAGCGTCCGACGGAGGGGGAACTGGAGGTCCTGGCCCTGCTGCTGGCAGGGATCTCCGACCGGCGGGCGGCCTCCCAACTCGGCGTCTCCATACGCACCGTGGAGCGAAGGACGCGCCGCCTGATGGACCTCGCCGGAGCGGATTCGCGCCTCCAGCTCGGATGGCACGCCGCACACGAAGGCTGGCTCTGACCTCAGGCCGGCCCCTCCCCGGGAAGATCATCCGGGCGGACCACCGTCGATGGATGTACTCGTGTGACGGAAAACCGACATGCGGGCAACCCGTCACTCGCGGCTCCCCTACGCGATCCGCATGTCTGCCAGGCTGCACCGGCAGCACGGCATGTTCACGGTTTCGAGTGGGGAGATTCATGCGCTCCATAACGCGTATAGCCTTGGGCGCGGCGACCGCCGTCGCCCTGACCGTCACAGCGGTCGCACCTTCCGGGGCGGCGGACGCGCCCCCCGACGGTGCCTCGGGGAAGCGGCCCGTCGTCGGCAGCGGGGCCGCCGCGAAGAGCGGCAGGCAGACGACGGTCACGCTCGTCACCGGCGACAAGGTGCTGGTGACCACCGACCCGTCGGGCCGCAGCTCCGCGGCCGTGCTGCCCCGCGAGGACGGCACGCAGCCAATGGTCCAGACCCATCAGCTGGGCAAGGACCTCTACGTCTACCCCGAGGGCGCCTCCCGGGCGATCGCCGAGGGCAGGGTCGACGAGCAGCTGTTCAACGTCACCGGGCTCATCCGTCAGGGCTACGACGACACTCACACCGACTCGCTGCCGCTCATCGCCACGTACCGGAACAGTGTGGATGTCGCGAAGAGTGCTCCGCCGGCCCCTCGCGGGTCCGAGCGGGGCCTGAGCCTCCCGGCTGTCGACGGCGTCGCGCTCAAGGCGGGCAAGGACACCGCCGCCAAGTTCTGGCGGGACATCACCGACACCCGCTCACGTTCTGCCTCCACGCTGAAGAAGCTGTGGCTGGACGGCAAGGCGGAAGCCACACTGGACCGGTCCACCGCGCAGGTGCACGCCCCGGAGGCCTGGAAGGCCGGCTACGACGGCAAGGACACCAAGGTCGCCGTGCTGGACACGGGCGTGGACGCCGAGCACCCGGACCTGGTGAACCGGGTCACCGCGGCCAAGAACTTCACGGACTCCCGGGACACCGACGACCGGGTGGGCCACGGCACCCACACCGCCTCCACGGTCGGCGGGTCCGGCGCGGCCAGTGACGGCCGCAAGAGGGGCGTTGCCCCCGGCACTTCCCTGCTCATCGGCAAGGTCCTCAACGACGGGGGATCCGGCCAGGCCTCCTGGATCATCGCGGGCATGCAGTGGGCCGTCGACCAGCAGGCCGACGTCGTCTCCATGAGCCTGGGCAACCCCGCGATCGGCGACTGCAACGACCCGATGGCCCAGGCCACGCAGCAGCTCTCGCAGAACAGCCGCACCCTGTTCGTCGTCGCCGCCGGCAACGCCGGTTCGGCCACCGAGACCGTCTCCTCGCCCGGCTGCGTGCCCGGCGTGCTGACCGTCGGTGCCGTCGACCGCGACGACACCACCGCGTGGTTCTCCAGCCGCGGCCCCGTGGCCGTCACCCACACCCTCAAGCCCGAGATCGCCGCCCCCGGCGTCGACATCTCGGCGGCCGGCGCGGGCGGCCGCGGCGTCTACGCCTACCGGACGATGTCCGGCACCTCCATGGCCACCCCGCATGTCGCGGGCGCCGCGGCCGTCGTCCGCCAGGCCCACCCCGACTGGACCGCGCAGCAGATCAAGGCCGCCCTGGTCTCCTCCGCCCGCACCGGCGGCAAGGTCGCCGGCGCCGACCAGACCGGCGCCGGCGTCCTCGACGTGTTCGGCGCGGTGAACCAGAAGGTGCTCTCCGCGCCCGCCGTCCAGGCCGGCAGCTACAACTGGCCGCAGGACACCTCCGACCGCACCACCGTGCAGGTGCCCTTCACCAACACGAGCAGGAGCGGCCTCACCCTGAACCTCAAGGTCAGCGGTGTGCACGGCAACGACGGCAGCGAGGTCCGTTCCGGCATCGTCAAGCTGGAGCAGGGCAAGGTGACGGTCCCCGCGGGGGCCACCGCTCAGGTGTTGCTGCGGATCGACCCCACCGCCCGTCTGAAGGACGCCCAGTACGGTGCGGTCACCGGCCGGATCCTGGCCACCGGCGACGATGTGCACGTCTCCGTGCCCGTCACGCTCCACGTCGAGCCGGAGACGGTCACGCTCCGGGTCAAGGTCGTCGACCGCAACGGCAAGCCCGCGACCGGCCCCTCGTCCCTGGACCTGGTCAGCCTCGACACCGACAAGGGCGAGCGCCGCAGCAACAGCGGCGCGGCCGACCAGACGTACCGGGTGCGCCCGGGTGACTATGCCCTCAGCAGCTTCGTGGCGACGTACGACGCGGGCAACGCGCCCGAGTCGATCGGCTACCTCGCGAAGCCGCAGCTGCGGATCACCGGTGACACCACTGTCGTCCTCGACGCTCGCAAGGCCCATCGGCTGAGCCTGCACACCGACCGTCCCTCGACGGTGAACAACACCACGTTCAGCTACGCCCGCACGTGGGACGACACCTGGCAGGTCTCCGGATCGCTCATCTCCGACGGTACCGTCCGGAATCTCTACGCGGACATCGACGGACGCGCCAAGAACGGCACCTTCGAGTTCCGGCCCACCTGGCGCGCGACCGGCTCCGAGGGCGGCTCGCCCTACGTCTACAACCTGTCGTTCCCGACCCGTGGCCCGCTGCGCTCCGACCAGGTCTACAGGCCCAAGGACGCCAAGCTGGCCCAGGTCACCGAAAAGTGGAACGCCATGGGCAAGGAGGGCGACTACATCGACGCGATGTTCATCCGCCCCTCCGGGAGCAGCGGCAGCTACGTCCCCGTGAGCCCGTTCGGCAGCGTCCACGTGCCCGGCACCCGCACCGCCTACTACACGACCGGCGACGACGCCTGGTCCCACGGCGCGATGACCAGCTTCCCGTTCGCCGCGTTCATGAGTGACCAACTGCGCACCTACCGGGCCGGACAGCGGAGCGCCGAGGAGTGGTACGGCGGCCCCCTGCGGCCGGCCGCACCGCGCGACGCCGACGGCCGCCTGATGCTGAACGCCGAGCGGCAGGGCAACCTGATCGGCTTCCAGAACGCGCTCTGGGTCGACGGTTCCGGCGACCACTGGTCCTACGGCGGATCGTTCGGAGACCTCGGCAAACTGGTGCTGAAGCGCAACGGTGAGCAGATCGCCACCAGCGCCTACCCGTACGACGTGTTCGAGGTGCCGGACGAGGACTCCGCGTACGAGCTCACCCAGAACCTGGAGAAGATCGACACCTCGGACCGGAACTGGCTGCGCTCCACCGCCGTCCAAACCACCTGGAGCTTCCGCTCCCGCCTTGAGCCGGACGTCTACTCGCGCGGCCTGCCGATCCTCTCCCCGGCGTACGACGCTCCGGTGGACGGCATGAACACCCTGCCCGCGCGGAGCGGCATCGAGGTCGGCCTGTCGGTCGAGGGCCACGCCGGATACACCCCGGGCGCGGTCGGGGCGGCCACGCTGTCCTACTCCTACGACGGCGGCACCACCTGGACCCGGGCGCCGACCGGGCAGCGGGACGGCAAGTGGACGGCGGTCCTCGACCTCACCGCCGCCACCGGCAAGCAGGTCACGACGAAGGCCACTCTCACGGACGCCAAGGGCAACGCGGTCACCCAGACCATCACCCGCGCCTACGACGTCCGCTGACCACCTGATCCGACCGGGCGGGCCTCCCACGGCGGGAGGCCCGCCCGGTCCGGTGTGCCGAGCCGAATGTGGAGGACCTTCGTCCGGCGGTGGACACATGTGGTGGACATATGGGGAGGTCCGGCGAGTGTCCCGACCCCCTCTCCCGCCGGAAAATGTGCGCTATGGGAGCGTGAGCGGGTGAGTGAGACAACGACTGAAACCCTGCAGTACCGCTTTGACGGGCCCGAGGACGCGCCGATCCTGGTCCTGGGCCCCTCCCTCGGCACCTCGTGGCACATGTGGGACCGGCAGATACCGGAGCTCACCCAGCACTGGCGGGTCTTCCGCTACGACCTCCCGGGCCACGGCGGCGCCCCCGCCCATCCCGCCACCGCCGTCGCCGACCTCTCCGACCGGCTGCTCGCCACCCTCGACCACGTGGGCGTCCAGCGCTTCGGATACGCGGGCTGCTCCATCGGCGGCGCGATCGGCGCCGATCTCGCGCTGCGCCACCCGCAGCGGGTCGCCTCGCTGGCCCTGGTCGCGGCCTCGCCCCGGTTCGGCAGCGCCGACGAGTTCCGCCAGCGCGGGGTGGTCGTACGCACCAACGGTCTGGAGCCGATGGCCCGCACCGCACCCGAGCGCTGGTTCACCCCCGGCTTCGCCGCCGCCCAGCCGGCCATCGTCGACTGGGCCGTGCAGATGGTGCGGACCACCGACCCGGGCTGCTACATCGCCGCCTGCGAGGCCCTCGCCGCCTTCGACGTCCGCGGCGAACTCGGCCGCATCGGTGCCCCGACCCTCGTCCTGGTCGGCGCCGAGGACCGGGTCACCGGACCGGGCGACGCCCGCGTCCTGGTCGCCGGCATACCGGACGCCCGGCTCGCCCTCGTACCCGGCGCCTCCCATCTCGCCCCGGTCGAGCAGCCCGGCGCCGTCACCGATCTGCTGCTCACCCACTTCTCCTCGGCCTGGCAGGACACCCTCGCCGCCATCCCCGCCCCGGCCGTCACCCCGCAGCTCTCCGCACCCGTGCTGCCCGTCGCGGAGATCACCGCCGCCACTCCGCAGCCCGATCCGGGGCCCACCGGACGCGCCGACCCGCACGAGCGCGGCATGAAGGTGCGCCGCGAGGTGCTGGGCGACGCCCACGTGGACCGGGCGATGGCCGCCGGTGACGACTTCACCGAGGACTTCCAGGAGCTGGTCACCCGCTACGCCTGGGGCGAGGTGTGGACCCGGGAGGGCCTGGACCGCCGGACCCGCAGCTGTGTCACGCTCACCGCGCTGATCGCCTCCGGCCGCATGGAGGGACTGGCGGCGCACGTCCGGGCCGCGCTGCGCAACGGTCTCACCCCGGCCGAGATCAAGGAGGTGCTCATGCAGACCGCCGTGTACTGCGGGGTACCCGCCGCCAATGCCGCCTTCTCCATTGCCCGGACCGTGATTCAGGAAGAAACGAGACCCCGCCCGTAGCAGGATGGGGCCCATGGACGCCGTGAATCCCATGCACCTGACACTGACCAAGAAGACGCACTCCTGCATCCGTCTGGAGAGGGACGGGCGGACGCTCGTCATCGACCCGGGCGGTTTCTCCGAACAGGACGCCGCCGTCGGCGCCGACGCGATCCTGGTGACGCACGAGCACCCCGACCACTTCGACGAGGGGCGGCTGCGCGCCGC
Source organism: Streptomyces sp. NPDC007164 (assembly GCF_040634135.1). NCBI lineage: Bacteria > Bacillati > Actinomycetota > Actinomycetes > Kitasatosporales > Streptomycetaceae > Streptomyces > Streptomyces sp. NPDC007164. Next base: position 5,033 of record NZ_JBEYFB010000027.1, on the reverse strand, counting down.
CCTGGACGCCGACCCGGCCGCCGAGATCTGGACCCTGCGCAGCGTCGCGGACCGGCTCGCCGCGGCCTTCCCCGGCCGCGTCCACACCGTCGGGAACGGCGACACCTTCACCGCGGCCGGCTTCGACGTACAGGTGCACGGCGAGCTGCACGCGGTGATCCACCCGGACATCCCGAGGATCACCAACATCGGCTTCCTGGTGGACGGTTCGCTCTTCCACCCGGGCGACGCGCTCACCGTCCCCGACCACCCGGTGGACACCCTGATGCTCCCGGTGATGGCCCCCTGGAACAAGATCTCCGAGGTCATCGACTACGTGCGAGAGGTGAAGCCGCGGCGCGCCATCGACATCCACGACGCGCTGCTCACCGATCTCGCCCGCCCGATCTACGACAACCAGATCGGCAGCCTCGGCGGCACCGACCACGGCCGGCTGGCCCCGGGGGACTCGACCGGGCTGTGACCGGCGCCGGTCCGGCGACTGTCAGCGGCAGCCGCTAGGTTTGCGTACATGCGCATCGCCACCTGGAACGTCAATTCGATCACCGCCCGGCTCCCGAGGCTGCTGGCCTGGCTGGAGGGCACCGGCACGGACGTGCTGTGCATCCAGGAGACCAAGTGCACCGCCGAACAGTTCCCGGCGGAGGCGCTCCGCGAGCTCGGCTACGAGTCCGCGGTCAACGCCACCGGGCGGTGGAACGGCGTGGCGCTGGTCTCCCGCGTCGGCCTGTCCGGCGTCGTCACGGGGCTGCCGGACGGCCCCGACTACGAGGGCGCGCAGGAGCCGCGGGCGATCTCCGCCACCTGCGGCCCGGTCCGCGTCTGGTCGGTCTACGTGCCCAACGGCCGCGAGGTCGAGCACGCGCACTACGCGTACAAGCTGCGCTGGTTCGAGGCCCTGCAGAAGGCCGTCGCGGCGGACGCCGCGGGCTCGCAGCCGTTCGCGGTGCTGGGCGACTTCAACGTGGCCCCGACCGACGAGGACGTCTGGGACCCGGCCCTGTTCGAGGGCGCCACGCATGTCACCCCCGCCGAGCGCGCCGCCCTCGCCGCGCTGCGCGAGGAGGGGCTGGCGGACGTCATGCCGCGCCCGCTCAAGTACGACCGCCCGTACACCTTCTGGGACTACCGGGAGCTGCGCTTCCCGAAGAACAAGGGCATGCGGATCGACCTGGTCTACGGCAACGCCCCCTTCGTCGCGGCGGTCGAGGACAGCTACGTGGACCGCGAGGAGCGCAAGGGCAAGGGCGCGTCCGACCACGCCCCGGTGGTCGTGGACCTCAAGGTCTGATCAAGGTCCGAGGACCGGTTGTCAGTGGTGGCCGCTAGCGTGGTTCCTGTCCTTATCCCGCTTGCTGGCTGCTTGCAGTGACCAGGACAGCCCCGCCCGTTCAGCGCCGGGCGGGGCTCCATTCCCTGTTCCCTGCCGCCGGTCAGACGGTGGCGACGCGGCGCATCCGCAGTGACGCCCCGGCGGTGCCCAGCGCCAGGACCATCAGCAGGGCGCTCACCCACAGCGGCGACCGGAAGCCCAGCCCCGCACCGATCGCCAGCCCGCCCAGCCAGGGCCCGAGCGCGCCACCCACATTGAACGCGGCGGTGGCGAACGAGCCGGAGAGCGTCGGTGCGTCGGCCGCCAGCCGGAACACCCACGAGATCAGCGCCGTACCGGTGCCGAACGCCAGCATCCCCTGGACGAGTACGAGCGCCACCGTCGCGAACGGGCTGCCCGCGGTCAGCGCGAACCCGGCCCAGCCGACCGCCAGCGCCACCAGACCGGCCGCGGTGAAGGCGACGGGCCGCAGATCGGCGAACCGGCCGGCGGCCGTGACACCGATGAACGAGCCCAGCCCGAACAGCGCCAGCAGACCGGGCACCCAGGCGGCGGTGAGCCCGGTGACATGGGTGGCGAGCGGCTCGACGTAGGAGAACGCGCAGAACGTCGCTCCCTGCACCAGGGCGCTGGTCAGCAGGGTCAGCAGCAGCCGCGGACCGGTCAGGGTCCTCAGCTCCACGCTCGCGGGCGCGGGCGTGGCTTCCGGCCGCCCCGCCGGAACGGTCCTGGCGATCACGAGGACGGCCGGTACGGAGACCAGGGCCACGGCCCAGAACGCCGACCGCCACCCCCAGTGCCCGCCGAGCGCCGCACCGGCGGGCACCCCGGCGACGCAGGCGATGGTGACGCCACCCACGACCACCGAGGTGGCGCGGGCCCGCGCCTCGGGCCCGACCATGGAGACCGCGGTCACCAGGGCCACCGCCCAGAAGCCCGCATTGGCCAGTGCCCCGACGACCCGCGTCGCGAGGAGCAGCCCGTAGCCGGGCGTGAGCGCGCCGACGACATGCACGGCGCTGAAGACACAGAGGAAGAACACCAGGGCCCGGCGGCGCGGCCAGTTCCGGCTGAAGAGCGCCATCAGTGGCGCCCCGACGATCATTCCGATCGCGAAGGCCGAGGTCAGCAGCCCCGCGGCGGGGAGGGACACGTGCAGATCGGCGGCGATGTCCGAGACCAGCCCGGACAGCATGAATTCGGAGGTGCCCTGGGCGAAGACGGCGAGCCCGAGCGCGTAGACGGCGAATGGCATGAAGGAACCCCATGGACGACTGACGGATGGACCAGGCAGGGGGTGTGGGCCCGCGCCCGCCCGGCATGACGGGCGGCAACGCGGAAGAACGTCCCGGATGTTCATGGACGTGACCGGGGGCGCGGCAGGCGCCGGAGCCGGAAAGTCCGCGCACGGTGGACCGGGAGCGGTCCACGAGCACGGAGGGGGGAACGCAGCCCACACAGCGGGGGTCCTGCGGTGGCGGCCGGGTGGGAATCGGTCCGGGCCGGGATTCGGCGCCGGGGGAGCGATTCGACGGCGGATCGGCCACCGGCGGACCGGTGGCTAGCCTCTGTCGGACTCGGGGCTGGACATGATCGCGAAGCTACCAGCTCGGGGCGCCTCGCCTCCACCCCTTTCCCGCCGGAACCGTTCCGGGGTGGTGCGCGGCGCGTGCGGCGGCGCGTGAGCGGGCGCCGACCACGCCCGGTGAGCCCCGCCTCATGGACGAGATCCGCGGCATCCAGATGCCGGCCGCCGCCTGATGGTCGCCGTCGAGATCGTCTCGTTCGGCTACCTGCACGGCGAGCCGCCAGCCGCGCACCTGACCGCGGATCTCCGGCAGCACTTCCGGGACCCGCACGTCAGCCCCGAGCTCCGGTACATGACCGCGGCCGACCGACCGGTCCGTGAAGCCGTCCTCAACACCCCCGGCATCCAGGCCCTGATCGCCGCTGCTGTTGCCGCAGTCGTGGCGTTCGCAGCTGGGCCGTCCGCCGGCCAGGTCACCGTGGCGGCCGGATGCGCAGGCGGACGCCACAGGGCACCCACCTTCGCCGGAGCGCTCGCCGACCGGCTGAGCGCCGCAGGACACGCGGCGACCGTGAACCACCGAGACATGGCCAAGGGCGTCGTTCAGCGCTGACCGCCACTGGGCCACCTACGGACCCCGACCTCCACCAGCACGTATCCGAAGCCGCCGCTGCCATCGACGGCACCTGACCCGAGAGGACTCACCCATGAGCAAGCCGATGTTCCAGATCGTCACGACCGACAACCAGGTCTACACCCAGGGCAGTTCCCGAGTCGGGACCTTCGCCGACCTCGGTGGTGAAGCGCCCCGCCTGGAGTCCTACGAGCACGACGGTGACTACCTGCAGCTCCACTACAGCGGCGGCTACCGCCAGCTGCTCCCCGAACACCGCATCAAGCACATCGCCTACCTCAACCAGGACTGACCCGGCCCGCCCTGTCGTCCCCAGCCCCATGGCTGGTGGCGGCAGAGAGGCCCGGACCACCCGGACCCGCACCACCCCAACCACAGGAAGGACGCCGCTCATGACGACCAGCGAGACGCCCCGGACCGAGTACCACTTCAACCTCACCGTGCAGAAGCCCACACCGGGTGGCTACATCGTCGCCGACGGGTCCGGCTGCATCACGCCCGAGACCGGCTGGACCCGGTATGACACGTTCCGCGCGATCCGGGCGGAGTACGCAAAGCAGCAGCCGCACCTGGCGGGCGCCGGCGTCACGTTCCTCTCCCTCGAACCGAACCAGCTCTGACCACCCTGCTGGGGCCGCCGCCGGATCGACTCCGGCCCAGGACACTCCCCGCACGATCAGGCAACGGAGGGAACATGCCATGGACAGCCGAACAGACACCAACCGAAGCCGACCGGGCGCAGGCGAAGGCGCGGCAGGCCGAGCAGGAGCAGCAGGAGGCTGACGCCGCCACGGCGGAGGAGCTCGTCAAGGCCGCTGACAGGTGGCGGATGTACGCGGTCATGTTCTACGCCGTGTGCGCGGTCGTCGCCCTGCCGGTTCAGATAGCCGCGTTCTGGGACCCCAACGCCTGGTGGCTGGTGATCGCACCGCTGATGCTCGAAGGCGCCGCCCTCGTCGTGACCAAGGGAGCCGCTGCGGCGGTCGCCGCCCAGCGCCCACACTGGCACTACCGCACGGGTCGCCTGGGTGTTCGCGTTCATCGCCGCAGGAATCAACCTGTGGCACGGGATGGCGGCGTTCGACCCCGCCACCGCGATCGGCACTGCCTTCGCCGGCATCGCCGGCCCCGGTGTGTGGGACCTCCACGAGCACGGCCGCATCCGCAAGCGGGATGAGGTGCTGACCCGCCGGGAACGGAAGGCGCTGGAGAAGGCGGCGAAGGCTGAGGTCGCCGAGAAGGCGGTAGCGGAGAAGCGTGAGGCGGAGCGCCAGGCCTACCGCGAGAAGGCCGCGCGGGACGCTGCCGAGGGCCTCGACAAGCCTCGCGTCGAAGAGTTCCCGGAGGTCTACCGCCACGCTAGTGTCCTGAGTCAGGGATTCCGTTCAGATGTATAGGCTTGTCTCATGGCGCGGACCGGGCGGCCGAAGGCCGAGTTAAGACTGTCGGATGAGGAAAGGGCTGCACTTGAGGGGTGGGTGCGGCGTCGCTCCACGCCACAGGCGTGGGCCTTGCGATGCCGGATCATCCTGGCCTGC
>NZ_JBEYFB010000026.1:0-119156 GCF_040634135.1 Streptomyces sp. NPDC007164 | reverse complement strand
GGCTCTGCGGCCGGCCTACGAGCAGGCAGCCCGGCAGGGCGGCTCCGATCCGGTCGAGACCATGGCCCGCGCGCAGGTCGAGTTGACCGCGGCCGGCCTGCGCTCCAACCAGGACCTGGCCCCGCTCGTGGCCAAGGGCACCCTTGCCGTGGCCGGCGCCTACTACTCCCTCGACACAGGCAAGGTGGAAGTCCTGGCCGGCGCGCCCACCTGACCGTGGACCCCGCGGCCGGACTGGATCCCTCCGGGACTCCGGGTGGTCCGGCGGGTACGGGGCGTCGTCGTTCGTGCGGGACCTCCGGCGTCTCGTCCCGTCCGGCCGGCCGGCTGCGGCTCAGCCGACGGTGACCGTGTAGGTGATGCGCTCGGGGGCCGGGGAGGGGGTGGACGCCCCCGTGGTCGGGGTCGCGGAGGGTCCGGTCGTCCCGGGGGGCAGTGTGGAGTTGTTGCCCCGGCAGGTGGTGAAGGTGCAGTGCAGCAACGTGAACCGGGTGGTCCCCTTGCCCTTGGCCTCGAAGGTGAAGGTGACCCGGCCGCCGGCACCGGGCACCGGCTCGTCACCGGAGTCCGACGCCTGGTGCCGGCCGCGGCTGACCAGCACCGAGCTGTCGGGCTCGGGGCCGACCAGGTACCAGTACTCGCGGGTGGAGGCGTTCTGGTCGACGGTGAGCGTGAAGCGCTCGCCCGGCTCGGCAGTGATGCCGGTGTCGTTCACCGGGCGGCTCGCACCGCTCGTGGAGCCGCCGGACGGCTCGTCGGTGCCCGAGCCGCAGCCCGTGGCGAGAGCGACCAGCGCGGCCGCCGCGAGCACGGCACCGCCCCGGCTGCCGCGGAGGACGGACGTTGTACGCGTTGGGGAGTTCACTGTTGGAAGCCTTGCCCATGTGGCCGTTGACGAAGTCGTCCTCACTGCCCCGGGTGGTCGAACCCCAGGGGTTGTACGCCTGAAGCATGTCACCCTGCCGGGCGATGACGATCACCACGTGGGCTCCCTCCCTGCCCGAGACGCCGGGCGGCACCGAGGCGGTGAGACATGCCCCCTCACGGCATCGAGGCGGTGAGGCGTGCCCCCCTCCCCCGGAGCATGACTCCCCGCGTCCACGCTCCGGGGGGCGCCTCATCCGTACCTGCCCCCGTGTCGGCTCACCTCCGCGTTCCCGTCACTCCTGGTCGAAGGAGAGCCATGTGCCGACGAGGCCCTGCTGGCCCGCGCCGGGCCTGGACCAGTCGCAGACACCGTCCCGGAAGACCGTCTGCAGATCCTTCAACTCCCCTTCGGTCACCGGCACCCGGTAGTCCGAGCGGTCCACGGGACGCTTGCGGCACTTGACGATGTCGTTGGCCACATCGGCCCCGGCGACCATCCGCGGCGAGGTCCACACCGGGTAGAGGGTGTTGCACTCGGTGTTGTCGATGCCCTCCACCTGGGGCTCCTCGATCTTCTTCGCACCGATGCCACGGGTCCAGCAGGCGTCCGTGAGACCTTGCGGCCTGTTGCGCACGATCTTCTCGATGGGGGCGTCGCTGCCGGAGTCCGCCTTGATGCCGGTGAGCCACCGGTCCATGTCGGACAGCATCCCGGCGAGCGTGAATCCGTGCCCGCTGGAGCGGGTGAGCATGACCTGGTTGGCATGGGTGCCGTTGGCCTTGTCCAGGCGCGCCCGGGTGGAGAAGGAGTGGAACCGCATGTGCATGTCGCCGGCCGCCGCGTCGTCCGTGTAGTCGCGGTAGTCGATGATCGGGACGTCGGCGAGGCCGCCGCCGCCGTTCAGCATGCGGCCCGTACGGTAGGCGAGCCGTACCGCCTTGAGATCGGCGACGGTGCGCTGCGCGGCGGGCTTGGCGTCGTCGTCGAGGCCGCCGATGCGCCGGTTCAGGTCGATGAACTGGTCCATGCCGATGGTCCCGTTGTTCAGGGCCTCAAGTCCGTACTGGATACCGGTGTTGTCGAGCGGCCTGCGCGCCTTCCCTGTCTCCGGCACCTTCCCGTAGACGTTCACGGTGTGGCTGTAGACGTCACAGCGGGCACCGTCCGGGTTGGTGTCGGGGTCGTAGCGCTGCCCCTCGGGCAGCTGGGCCGGGCAGAACACCGTGGGGTCGATGCGGCCGGCGGCCCGGGTCAGGCTGCCGATGCTCTCCCACTTGCCGAACCCGGAGACCGCCCGCTGCTGCTCCTGGGTGAACGCGTCCGGTGCGACTTCCTTGAAGTAGTGGTTCAGCAGCTGGGCGTCGCTGAGCGTCTGTACCGTCCCGAAACCGACGTCGGGGAAGCTGCAGCCGGAGAGGATGCCGTCCAGCAGACCCGGGTAGTTGTCGGCGATCTGGTGGGTCTGGTACGAGCCGCCGGAGCAGCCGTTTCCGATGGTGAACGCCGGTTCGCCGTACGTCTCCACGAAGCGTTCCTTGACCATGCTCATGGTCTCGGCCGCCAGCACGTCGTTGCAGTTGTTGCCGAAGACGTTCAGCGTGGACGAGGCGACGCCGTAGCCCTTGCTCAGATACGTGTCGTTCATGATGCCGACGGTGTTCCGGCCCTGGACGTACCAGCCGCCGTTGCAGCCCCCGCCGAAGCCGTACACCAGGCGTCCGTTCCAGCCCGGCCCGGGTTGCAGCGGATCGGGGGCGGCGGACTGCGGGTCGTGCAGCACGGCTGTCTCGTAGATGCCGCGGTTGATGGTGCCGGTCTCGACGCGGACGATGTAGGGCACCTTGTTGCCCGTGCTCGTCGTGGCCGTGGCCAGGTCGGCGGGGCGCGCGCTCTCGTCGGGCAGCGGAACGAACTTGCCGGCCGTGGTGCGGTACATGTAGTCGACGCGGGTCTTGACCGAGCAGTCCTTGTCGATCGGCTGTCCGAGAGTGCCGCCGGTCACCGTCTTGAACTCGGCGGTGTCGCAGACGAACGGCTGCTCGTGCGGCCCGGCGAACACCGGGCCCGTGATGGGGTGGTTCTTCAGGGTCAGTTGTCCGTCGTCGGCGCCCGGAGCCCGGGCCGTGAGTCTGTTGTCGCCCTTGGACAGCCCCTTCACCACGCCCATCAGCTCGTGGTCGCCGAAGGGCCGGAAGCTCGACGTCACGTCCCGGCCCTCCACCTCGACCCTGACCCCGTCGGCCGTCACGGAGGCGGGCACCTCGACACGTATCAGGGCGTCGTCCCCCGACACCGTGCCGGGCCGCGACGACACGGCCGTCACCTGAAACTTCTCGCGCTCCTGGCTGCCGGCCGGCGTCGCCGACGCGCCTATCAGCACGCCCATGAACGCTGTGCCGACAAGGACCAGTTCGACCGGTCTCGCGGCTCGTGTGAATGACACCACGGAATTCCCCTCGCTTCTGAAGTCGGAGGTCGTGCTCGAAGGTCGTGCTCGGAAGCCGTGCTCGGAAGCCGTGCTCGGAAGCCGTGCTCGGAGCGCGGACGCGGCCTCGGGCCCGCGCGGCCGACCGGCTCCGGCCGGCCCCGGTCGGCTACCAGTTGGTGAACGCCCCGTCCGCCGTGCGCAAATGCGGGCGCTCGGCCGCTGAGGCCTGGTACCGGCGCGCGGCCTCCCGGTCGATGTCCACGCCGATGCCGGGCAGTTCGCTCAGCTCCACCCGCCCCGGCAGGATCGTGGGCCTCGCGGTGAAGAGGGCGGCGATGGCCGGGTCGGGGTCGGTCTGGTGCTCCTGGATCGCCATATTGGGGCAGGCCAGGTTGAGCTGGAGCGAGGAGGCGGCCGTGACCGGGCCGAGCGGGTTGTGGGTGGCGAGCTTGATGTGGTGGGTCTCCGCCATCGCCGCGATCTTCTTCGCCTCGGTCAGGCCCGCGGCCACCCCGACGTCCACTCGCGCATAGTCGATGAGGTCGTCCTCGATGAGTGTCCTGAACTCCCACTTGGATCCGTACTGCTCACCCGCGGCCAGCGGCACACCGGTGCGGGCCCGCAGCATGCGATAGCTGTCCGGGTTCTCACAGCGCAGTGGATCCTCGACGAAGTACGGGCGGGCCGCCTCGATCTCCCGGCACAGGGTCAGCGCCTCCGGCGGATCCAGCCGTGTATGGACGTCGAGGATCAGCTCCACCTCGTCGCCGACCGCGTCCCGGACCTCATGGAAGATGCCGACCGAGTCACGCAGGCAGCGGCGGGCGTCGAGTGTGCCGTCGGCGTCGTGCGGCGAGGCGAACCGCAGATGGCGCCAGCCCTCGGCGACCAGGCCGCGGCAGCGGTCCAGGAACCACGCGCGGTCGTGGTAGCCGTCGCCGACATGCACGTAGGCGGGTACGTGATCACGCACCCGGCCGCCGAGGAGTTCGTGCACCGGTACGCCGAGTGCCTTGCCGCGGATGTCCCAGAGAGCCACGTCCACCGCCGCGATGGCGGCCCCCAGTATGCGGTCCGCGGGGAAGAACCCGCGCCGGAACATCACCTGCCAGAGGTGCTCGATGCGTCGTGGGTCCTCGCCGACGATCAGCTCCGCGAGGTGGTCGAGACCGCCCGCGACCGCGCGTTGACGCGACCTGATGCCGACCTCACCCAGGCCGTGGATGCCCTCGTCGGTGTCGACCACGACCAGCATCATGCTGTCGCCGTGGTCCGGGAGAGTCAGCACTTCCAGGCCGGTGATCTTCATGCCACTCCTCTATGAAAACGTTCCCGCAATTTCAGTGCCGTTCTTGGGAACACATCATTGGCAGCAGATCGGGCTCAGGGCAAGACCCGTGCACCCAGAAGGTTTTTCTCGGAGAAATACTCCTGACACACGTCTTGACACGCCCCGGGAACGTTCGCAAACATCAACCGCATTCGCAGGATCCAGATGCGAGAGGACCGGGATCCCCCGGCTCAGGACAACGAGGAGGCCCACCCGTGGCAGTAACGATCCGGGAGGTGGCGAGCGCCGCGGGCGTCTCGGTGTCGACGGTGTCCCGTGCGTTCACCGCACCCGACCAGGTGCAGCCGACGACCCGGCAGCGCATCCTCGACGCCGCGGCCGAGCTCGGTTACTCCCCCAACCCGGCGGCCCGTTCACTGCGCGGCAGCGGCACCGGTACGCTCGGCCTGATCGTCCCGGACATCGCCAACCCGTTCTTCCCGCCGATCATCAAGGCGATGCAGGCCCGCGCCCGGCACCTGGGCTACACGGTTCTGGTCGCCGACAGCGACGAGCGCGAAGCCGACGAACTGGCGGCCATCGCGGCCGTGTCGAAGCGGGTCGACGGCCTGATCCTGTGGGCCTCCACCCTCACCGAGGACCGGCTTCACGAACTCGCGGACCGGATGCCACTGGTGGTGGTGAACCGTCACGTACCGGGCATTCCCGAGGTCCGGATCTCGCTGGCCGCCGGCATCGCGCAGGCCGCCGAGCAGTTGAAGGCGTACGGCCATCGGCGCTGCGTCTTCATCAACGCGTCCCGTGCCGAGCTGAGCCGCGGCAAGTCCATCCAGGAGTCCTTCGAGGCGCTCGACCTCTCCCTGTCCGAACTCGGTCCGTACGAGCCGCGGTTCGAGACGGGCGTGCACGCCGCCACCCTCGTCGCCGCCCACGAGGCGACGGCCGTGATCGCCCACAACGACCTGGTCGCGCTAGGCGTGCTGCACCAGATGGCCAACCTCGGCATAAACGTGCCGCGCGACGTCAGCGTCATCGGCATCGACGACACACTGCTCGCCTCCGTCTCCACCCCGAGCCTCACCACGATCCGGATCGACCCCGAAGAGATCGCCACGCGTGCGGGGGACCTCCTGATCGAGACGATCGCGAACTCAACAGGCCGCGCCGGACGGGGACCCGACGCAGCCTCCCCCATCGTGGAGATCGGCTCCCGCCTGATCCCCCGCGCCTCGACGGGCCCCGCACCCGCCCACTGACCGACCCGCGGCGCACACCACTACAACGAGCAAAACACCGCGCTACACCGCACCGAGCCCACTCCTGCCCTTCTTGGAGCCGTTATGCCCAGAAATTCCCGCTGTGCGGCCATACTTGGCTGTATGGCGCTGACCGCGACCCTCGCGGGCTGTTCCTCCCTCACCCCGAGCAGCGCCGGCGGGGACGGCGATCTCGTGCTGCGGGTGCAGGGCATGCCGCCGGCCACCGACAAGCCGGGGGTCGCCCTGTTCAAGAAGCAGGTGGCCGACTTCGAGAAGGCCAACCCGGGCATCAAGGTCAAGGGTTCGACCACGGTCTTCGACCCGCTGACGTTCTCCGCGAAGCTGTCCGGCGGCAATGTAGAGGACGTCATCAAGGTCCCGCTGACCGAGCCGCAGCGGCTCATCCAGCAGAAGCAGGTGCAGCCGATCACCGGGCAGCTCAAGGAGTGGAAGCACTTCAAGGAGTTCAACCCCCAGGTGCTCCAGCCACTGACCGACAGCGCCGGCGACGTGTACGGCGTACCGCAGAATCCGTACGCCCAGGGCCTGGTCTACAACCGCGAGCTCTTCGAGAAGGCCGGTCTCGACCCCGACAGGCCGCCGACGACCTGGGCGGAGGTCCGGACCGCCGCCAAGAGCATCGGCGACAGGACCGGCAAGGCGGGCTTCGTCCACGAGTCCAAGGACAACCAGGGCGGCTGGCAGCTGACGATGCTGTCGTACGCCTTCGGTGGCGAGCTGGAGAAGGAGGAGGGTGGCAAGTACACCGCCACGCTCACCGGCGAGCCGACGAAACAGGCGTTGCGCCTGCTCAAGGACATGCGCTGGAAGGACGATTCGCTCGGCAAGACCCTCCTCAACAATCAGAACGACGTGATCAAGCAGTTCGCGGCCGGGCAGGTCGGCATGTTCATGGGCAGCCCGGGAACGTACCGGCTGGCGAAGATGCAGTTCGGTATGGAGAACACCGACGCCTTCGGGGTGGCCCCGATGCCGCAGTCCGGCGGCGACGCGACACTCACCGGCGGCGACATCTACATGGTCCCGAAGTCCGCCGACAAGAAGCACGCGGCAGCGGCCGTCGAGTGGCTGACCTTCGCCTACGCCAAGCCGCAGTACAGCACCGACATCGCCGCCGAGCAGGCCAAGGCGCTCTCCGCCGACCCGAAGTCCGCGGTGGGCGTGCCGACGCTGCCGGTCTTCGACAGGAAGCGGCAGACCGAGATCGACGCCGCGATCAAGCCGTACGTCAATGTGAAACTTCAGAACTTCAAGCCGTACACCGACGGCCTGTCCGCACTGAAGCTGAAGTCGGAACCGCCGTACCAGGCGCAGAAGCTGTACACCGTGCTCGACCCGGTGGTCCAGGCAGTGCTCACCAAGCGCGACGCCGACATCGACGCCCTGCTGGCCTCGGCCGAGAAGGACGTCAATGCCAAGCTCGCCGCGGACCAGAAGTAGCCGGCCCATGGCTCTGCTCACTCCGTCCCGGCGCCCGGCCGCCGTGTCCAAGGAGCCCGTGCCGCGAACGCTGCCTCGGCGGCGTGGCACCGGCGCCCGCAAACAGTTCACCGCCTGGCTGTTCCTCGTCCCCGCGCTGCTGATCTTCGGGCTCTTCGCCTGGTGGCCGATCGCGCGCAGCCTGCTGCTCAGCTTCCAGAAGACCAACCTCGTCGAGCCCGCGGTCTGGATCGGCCTGGACAACTTCCGTGCCCTGTTCGACGATCCGCTGCTCGGGACCGCCGTCGGGAACACCCTGTTCTTCGTGGCCCTCGGCCTGCTGATCGGTTTCCCGGCGCCGCTGGTCCTGGCCGCGGTCATGTCGACGGTGCGGCGGGGCGCGGGCGTCTACCGCTTCCTGGTGTATCTGCCGGTGGTCATCCCGCCGGTCGTGGCGATCCTGCTCTGGAAGTGGTTCTACGATCCCGGGAGCGGGCTCTTCAACAACGCCCTCGGCAAGGTCGGGCTCGGCCCGTACTCGTGGCTGGAGTCCTCCGACAGCGCCATGCTCTCGCTGGTCCTGGAGGCCACCTGGGCGGGCATGGGCGGCGCCGTCCTGATCTACCTCGCGGCGATGGTCGGCATCCCCGGCGAACTCTATGAGGCCGCCGAGATGGACGGCGCCGGGATCTGGCGGCGGATCTGGCATGTGATGCTGCCTCAGCTGCGGTCCGTCATCGGGCTGTTGCTGCTCGTGCAGCTGATCAACACGGTGCAGGTCTTCACCGAGCCGTACGTCTTCACCGGCGGCGGGCCCGAGAACTCCACCCTCACGGTCCTGCTGCTGATCTTCCGGTACGCCTTCCAGGACGGCGAGTACGGCCAGGCCGCCGCGCTCTCCTTCCTGATGGTGCTCGCCCTCGCCCTGCTCTCCGCGGTGTATCTGCGGGCCACCCGCAGCTGGAGCACGTCATGACCACGCTCACCACCTTCGTCTCCACCAACGACCGCCAACGCCCCGGCGTACGCGCGGCAGTGCGCTCCGTCCAGGTGTTCACCCTGATCCTGCTGCTGCTCATCGGCATCGGACCGCTGTACTGGATGGTCAAGGGCGCGGTCTCCCCGCCCACCGAGCTCACGACTCAGCCCCTGGCCCTCTGGCCGGACCGGCCGGCCCTGGGCAATTTCTCGACGGCGTACACCGATCTGAGTGTCGGCCGCTATCTGATGAACACCTTCCTGGTGGTCGGCGGATCGTGGTTCGTGCAGCTCTTCGTCTCGGCCACGGCGGGCTTCGCCCTTTCGGTGCTCAGGCCGAAGTTCGGCAAGGTCGTCTACGGGGCGATCCTCGCCACGATGTTCGTGCCGTACACGGTGAACATGGTCAGCCTCTTCATGACCGTGATCGACCTGCCGCTCCTCCACCTCAACCTGGGCGACACCTACTGGGCAATCTGGCTGCCGGCCGGCACGAACGCGTTCACGGTGCTGCTCGCCAAGCAGTTCTTCGACGCCCTGCCGAAGGAGCTGTTCGACGCGGCGCGGGTCGACGGGGCAAGCACCCGGCAGCTGCTCACCAAGATCGTGCTGCCCATGAGCAAGCCGGTGCTCGCCGTGATCAGTCTGCTCGCGGTGATGCACTCCTGGAAGGACTTCATCTGGCCGCTGGTGGCCATCACCGACCCCGAGAGGCAGCCGATCAGTGTCGCGCTGGCCCAACTCGCCACGCAGGCTCCGCAGGACCAGCTGATCGCCACGATGGTGCTCGCCGTCGCCCCGCCGGTGCTCGTCTTCGTCGTCTGCCAGAAGTACATCGTCGCCGGGCTCGGCTTCACCGGAGTCAAGGGCTGAGTTCCACCGGAACCACGCCCCACCGCGACGCCTTCCGCTTCGAAACCTCCGGAGTATCCGGAACACCCCGACCAAGAGAAGGGCACCTCCATGTCAGTCGCCCGGCGCAGATTCATCCAGGGCACGGCCGTCGCCACCGGCGCCGCACTGTTGCCGACCGTTCCCGCGTACGCGGCGGAGCCGGTCACCATCGAGGCCGACGGCATCACCCTGGTCGGCCGTGTCGACGGCAGCGTCCTCGTGCGGGACGGTGCGGGCACCGACCGCATCCTGCTCAGCCACTTCATGATCAAGGACAGCTCGCTCGGCCAGCAGCGCACCTTCGGCGGGACCCCCGCCCGGATCACGCTCCCGGACGGGCGGCCCGCGATTCAGGTCACGTACACGATGGGGAGCGGCGCCCCCGGAGTCACGGTGCGCGGCACCTTCGACGTCACCCCCGGCAAGGCACATATGAAGTGGGAGGTCGGCGGCGCCGGCACACTCACACCGGCCGGCTTCATGTTCTCGCGCACGGTGTACGGAGCGAGCGCGGCGGAGTCGTACGAAGCACTGACCGTCTGGGAGAAGGACGCCCGGGGCGGCATTCCGTACGAGGTGAACGCGGGCGGCGCGTATGTGGAGACGTGGGCGGGATCGAAGGGTTTCTTCTGCCTTTCGTCCACCAACCCGGCGAACACAAACGCCACCTGGGTCCATTCCCCCGGCACCTCGGCCGGCGCGGGCACCGCGGTCACCGAGGCCGATCTGGTCCTGGGCGATCTGCGGCCGCGCGCGGCCGGTGCGCTCGCCGCCGAGCGCCCGCTCGGCGTGGAGGTGTGGACCGACCAGCCGTTCAACCTCTACAAGGCGGCCGGGCAGACGATGACGCTGAAGGCGCAGGTCGTCAACGGCTCCGCCACGGCCAGGAAGGTGACGCTCACCTGGTGGGCGCGGGACTTCGGCGGCAGGCGGATCGCCGGAGGAACGCTCTGCAGGAGTGTCGCGGCGGGCGGCGCCTGGAGCCCCTCCTTCTCTCTGACCGCGCCCTCGCAGAACATCGTGTTCACCGGGGTGGAGGCGGTCAGCGGCAGTGACCGGGCGCTGGCCCGCACGAATCTGAGCGTGCTCCCGGAGTTCGCGTACAAGGCGGGCAAGGAGTCGATGTTCGGCCTCGCCAACTATCCCTGGTTGCTCAAGCCCGGCAAGGACGCCGTGCTCGGGCTGGTCAGGACGCTCGGCATCAAGTGGATCCGCATCGCCTACGCGGGCGCCCCGGGCATCGACACCGCGACCCTGGACGCGAACGGCATCGGGCACAACGTGGAGCTGAGCGGCATTCCGGTGGGCGGCAGTCCGGAGCAGATCGCGGCCTGGGCCGACACGAATGTCGCGAAGGCCCTGGACGCCGAGGCCGCGTACTTCGAGGTGAGCAACGAGGTCAACCAGCCCTGGATGTCGGGCCGCGGCGCCGACGCCTACGTCCGGGACGGTCTGCGCCAGGTCACCACGCGCCTCGACGCGGCGGGCTCACGGATGAAGGTCATGAACGCCGGCCTCGGCGGCATGGACTACGTATGGACCGAGAACTTCCATGCCGCGGGCGGCTGGGACCTCATCGACGCCTTCGCCTTCCACCCCGGTCGTGGCAACTTCACGCCAGACTTCGCGCCGCCGCCCGAGGAGTGGACGCAGGGTCCGTCCGGCTCGTACTGGAACTTCCTCGGCGCGCTGCGCAAGGCGAACCAGGTCCTTCAGGAGTACGGCGGCGACAAGGAGCTGTGGCTCACCGAGGCGTACGCGCCGACCCGGCCCAACGCGTGGTGGAGCGACACCTACCGGCACGCCGCCGAGAACACACTGCTCACGCTCGCTCTCGCCAAGTCCGAGAACGTACGCGCCGTCAACTGGTACCAGCTGCACGACTCGGTGCTCTACCACCCGCAGGAGGCCGACCCGGCCAACCCCGAGTACCACTACGGCCTGATGAACCGCGACACCAGCGCCAAGCCCTCGCTCCTCGCGTTCGCAACCGCCGCCCGGGTCCTGGACGAGGCCGAGTTCGTCCGGCATCTCGCCTTCGCCGACCAGGACATCAAGGGGCTCCTCTTCACCACTCCCGACGGACCGGTGTCGGTCGTCTGGAGCCGCAAGGACGGATACGTCCTCAACCCCGAACACGGCGAGGACCCCTGGTACGCGTCGCCCGAGCCCTGGGTCGACACCTGGACGACCAGGACCCCGGTCGTGGCCCACGCGGGAACGGTCGACGGCACGGTGCGGGAGCTGAACTGCATCGGCCAGGAGCGCTCCCTGAAAGCCTCCAACGGCAAGGTCACCCTCACCCTCGACGGTGCCCCGCGCATCTACTACGGCCTCGCCGCCAATCCCGACTGGAAGTAAGTGACGTACGACATGAGGAATGAAACCGCACGGCACGACATCACCGTCGTCGGCGGCGGCCTGGCCGGGGTCTGCGCGGCGATAGCCGCCGCCCGGCTCGGCCGTACCGTGGCACTCGTCAACAACCGGCCGGTGCTCGGCGGCAACGCGAGCAGCGAGGTCCGGGTCTGGGTGTGCGGCGCGACCGGCCACGGCAAGAACCACAACGCCCGTGAGGGCGGCATCATGGGCGAGTTGCTCGTGGAGAACCAGTTCCGCAACCCGGACGGGAACCCCTACTACTGGGACGCCGTGGTCCTGGACGCGGTCCGGGCCGAACCCGGGATCACGCTCTACCTCAACACCGACGTGCGCGAGGTCGACGCCGAAGGTCCGGACGAGGCCCGGCGAGTCACCTCGGTCACCGGCTGGATGATGGGCTCGGAGCGGCGGATACGTTTCGAGAGCCCCCTCTTCCTCGACTGCACGGGAGACGGCCTGATCGGCCACCTGGCGGGTGCCCACCACCGCATCGGCCGGGAGTCGCGCGCCGAGTACGACGAGTCATGGGCGCCCGAGGAGGCCGACGGCATCACCCTGGGATCGACTCTCCTCTTCTATACGAAGGATGCCGGCCACCCGGTCAAGTTCGTGCCGCCGAACTTCGCCAAGGACATCACCCGGACCACTATCCCGCAACGCCGCATCATCAAGTCCGGTGACAACGGCTGCGCGTACTGGTGGATCGAGTTCGGCGGCGAGCTCGACACCGTCCACGACAACGAACGCATCCGCGACGAGCTCCAGTCCGTGATCATGGGCATCTGGGACCACATCAAGAACTCCGGTGAGTTCGACGCCGCGAACATGACGCTGGAGTGGGTGGGTTCGGTGCCCGGCAAGCGCGAGTACCGGCGCTTCCTCGGCGACTACGTCCTGCACCAGGGCGACATCCTCGGCCAGACCGAATTCGACGACCGGGTCGCGTTCGGCGGCTGGTCCATCGACCTGCATCCGCCCAAGGGCATGTACTCCGACGGGGACGGCGCCAAGCAGCGCTACGCGGACGGGATCTACCACATCCCCTACCGCAGCCTCTACTCGGTGAACACGACCAATCTGCTCTTCGCCGGGCGCAACATCTCCGCCAGCCACGTCGCCTTCGGCTCGACCCGCGTCATGGCGACCTGCGCCACGATCGGCCAGGCCGCCGGCACGGCGGCGGCACTCTGCGCCGCCGGGGATGTCACCCCGCGCGAACTCCCCGTGCCCGAGCTGCACAGGGCGCTGCTGCGCCAGGACGCCTCGCTCATCGGCCTCGCCTCGACGGACCCGGAGGACCTGGCCCTGCGGGCGACGGCCACCGCGTCGTCCACCTTGAGCGGCCTGGCGGTCGAGGAGTCCGACGAGCTGTGGCCGCTCGCGGCGGACGCCGGACTCGTCCTCCCCGCGGACCCGGACCTCTCCGGGGTGGAGCTGCTCGTCGACGCCGACCGCGACACCGAGATCGTGATCGAGCTGTACGACCCCGAACTCGGCCAGAACTACGTCCCGCGCCGCCTCGTCGCCTCCACCACCTTGCCCGTCGCCGCCGGTGCCCGGCAGTGGCTCAAGACGGGCCTGGACTGGTCTCCCGAAACCCCGCGCAACGCCTTCCTGGTCGTCCGCGCCAACGACGCCCTCGCCCTGCACCGCTCCGACCGTCCGACGCCCGGCGTCCTGTGCCTCACGCGCGTCCCGCTGCGCCCGTCGGACGAATCGCCGCAGCCGCTGCGCGAGTGGACGGACAAGGGTCTGCTGCGCCGCACATTCTGCTTCCGTACGGGAGAGACCGCGGCCTACTCCCCCGCCAAGGCCGTCGACGGCTATGCCCGCCCGTACGCGGGACCGCACATGTGGGTCTCCGCACCGCTGACGGACGCCCCTTCCCCCTGGCTGAAGCTGACCTGGCCCGAACCGGTCACCCTGGGCCGGATCGAGGTCATCGCCGACGACGACGTCAACGAGGACCTGATCAACCTGCACCACCACCGCACGCCCTTCGACACCCTCCCCACCCTCCTTCGCGACTACCGCGTCGAGGCACTGGATACTGACGGCACCTGGCGCGTCATCGCCCGTGCGGCGCAGAATCGGCGGCGGCGCGAGACGCACACGCCGGCGGAGCGGGTCACCACATCGGCGATCCGGGTCGTCGTCGAAGCCACCAACGGGGCGGCGTCGGCGCACATCGTCGCCGTGCGCGCCCACGAGTAGCAGCACCGACGCAGGAGAGTGACTGGATGGCCGCAAGAGCGATGGTCACCGGGGCCGCCGGACGGATCGGGCGAGCGGTCCTCGCGCTGCTCGCCGAGCGCGGGATCGAAGCGAACGCCCTGGTCCTCGACGATCCCGGTGATCTCGCGGCGCGCCTGGTCGTGACCGGGGACGCCGCCGATGCGAAGACCGTGCGGGCGGCGCTGGAGGGCGCCGACGCGGTCATCCATCTGGCGGCGATCCCGACTCCCGCACGCAACACCGCGTTCGAGGTCTTCGCGGGCAACAGCCTCTCCACCTTCACCGTCCTGGAGGAGGCCGGCCGGGCCGGGATCCGGCATGCGGCGGTGGCGAGCTCCTGGGGGGTCACGGGCCTGCCCTGGACGGACGTCGAGGATCCGCATCCGCCGTACGCACCGGTCGACGAGGCGATGACCTCCCAGGTGGCCGATCCCTACGGCCTGTCCAAACAGGTCGACGAGCTGACGGCGCAGATGATGGCGCGGCGGCACGGGATGAGCGTGGTGTGCCTGCGTTATCCGTACGTGGGCGGCTTCGAGGAACGGCTGCACGCGCACGCCGCCCGGCTCACGGCCGACCCGGCCGCGGGTGCCAGGGATCTGTGGACGTACCTGGAGGTCAATGACGCGGCGAGGGCCGCGCTGCTGGCCCTGGACGTTCCCGGCCGTGCGGCGCACACGGTGCACCTCTGCGCTCCGGAGATCATCGTGCCCCATCCGACGGAGGAACTGCTGCGCCGCTACCACCCCACCACCGTGCTGCGACGCCCGTTGCCGGGCCGCACGGCGCCGGTCGACACCTCGGCCGCGCGCAGGCTGCTCGGGTTCACGGCACGAAATCTCGTCGGTCGTACAGCCGTCACACCGTAGGGGGATCACGACGGCCGCCGAACCGTCACGGGAAGGGAGAGAGCGGGGCGTGCCCGGGGCCGGGCGACGTACCGAGCGGCATCAGCGAGTCGTCAAGTTCCCCGCCCGCCCGTGCCGCCCCGGCCGTGCCTGGCGCAAGCTGGAAGGCAGGGAGGCTCAGCCGAGCCCTGCGAGGTGCGTCATGAGGTCCGACCTGCGGGTCACCGCCGCCGCGCTGGCCGGGGTGCTGGCCCCGTTGCTCATCGCGCTGGCGCTGGTCCCCTTCCGTCCGAGCGTCACCCACACGAATGCCGCGCTGCTTCTGGTCGTCGCGGTCGTGGCCGTCGCGGCGCTCGGGAGCCGCCTCGCGGGCGCCGTCGCCGCGCTGTCCGCCGCCGCCTGGTTCGACTTCTTCCACACCGAGCCGTACCAGAGCTTCCACATCCAGGACCGGGCCGACATCGAGAGCGCCGTGCTGCTCCTGGCCGTCGGGCTGATCGTGTCCCAGCTGGCCGCACGGGCCCGGACTCTCGAATGGGTCGCGGTCACGGACGCCTCCCACCTGGAGCGGCTGCACGGTACGACGCGGATGGCCAGGTTCAGCAACTCCGCCGACGATGTCGTCCACCGCGTCAGGCAGGAACTGACAGAGGTCCTGGAGCTGCGCGAATGCCGCTTCGAGTACGGGGCACTCATCGGGCGTCCGCCGCGCCTCGACCCGGACGGCGGTGTGTACGTGCCGGGCTGGATCTGGGACGTGGACCGGCAGGGCTGGCCGGACGGCGAGATCGAACTGAGGGCCACCGCCCACGGCCACTACCAGGGACGCTTCATGATGACACCCGAGCCGGGTGCGGCCCCTCCCCCACTGGAGGCGCGTCTGGTCGCCGTGGACCTGGCGGCCCAGGCCGCCGCGGCACTGGATCTACCCGTGCCGCAGCGGTCCTGAGTCGGGCCGCATCCCTGGGGCCCCGGCCGGGGGTGTTGCCGGCAACACCCCTGGTCGGGGTCCCAGACCGACTGACCCGGCAACGACCGCGCGGCAGACTCTTTCCCGGCACCGGCGAGGACCCGCCGGGCACCGATCACGGACGGGGAAGAGCGATGAGCAGTCACACACGCCGAAGGATCCTCCAGGGAGCGGCGCTCGCGGCGGCCGGCAGCGTCGTCGGGGGCTACGGTCTCGGCCATTGCGCGACCGAGGCGCAGGCCGCCACTCGTGGTACGACGGCCGGGGGCAGCGAGTCGACCCCCTTCCTGGAAGGCGCGTTCGCGCCCGTCACCGAGGAACTCACCGCGTTCGGCCTCGAAGTCACCGGCCGGGTGCCGCACGACCTGGACGGCCGCTACCTGCGTACCGGCCCCAACGCACTGGGCCTTGAGGACCCGCGGGCCCACCACTGGATGCTCGGCGACGGCATGGTGCACGGGGTGCGGCTGCGTGGCGGGCGCGCCGAGTGGTACCGCAACCGGTGGGTGCGTTCCTCGCAGGTGGCGCGGAAGCTGGGCGAGCCGTACCCGGGCGAGGTGCCGCCGGACGACTTCCCCTGCAACACGCACGTCATCCCGTACAAGGGACGCATCCTGGCCCTCCAGGAGAGCGGGCCGCTGCCGTACGAGCTGGACGGCGAGCTGAACACAGTTCGCCCGTACGACTTCCGCTCCACGCTGGAGGGCGCGTTCACCGCGCACACCAAGTACGACGCGGCGGCGGACGAACTGCACGCGGTGGCGTACTACCCGACCTGGGACCACGTACGGCACATCATGATCGACCGGACCGGACGGGTGGCGCGGACGAGCAGGATCCCGGTGGCGGACGCGCCGATGATGCACGACTTCGCTCTCACCGGGAAGTACGTGGTGATCGTCGACGTGCCGATTACCTTCGACATGGCAGCCGCCGAGGCGGGCGCACTCGTGCCGTACGTCTGGAACCCGGAGCACCCGATGCGGGTGGGGGTGATGCCACGGGCCGGCGGCGCCACCCGCTGGTTCGAGATCGACCCGGTGTACTACTCGCACACGCTCAATGCCTACGACCAGGCCGACACCGTCGTCATGGAGCTCACCACCATGCCCGCCCCGTTCTACGCCGCGGGCCGGGGCAACGGCGGCCCCTCCACGACCGGCACCCCTGTACTCGACCGCTGGACCATCGACCTGCGCGCGGGCCGCGTCCGCAGCACCCGCGTCGACGACCTGCCGCAGGAGTTCCCCCGCGTCAACGAGTCCCTGGTGTCGCGGCGGCACCGCTTCGCGTACACGGCGAGCGCGGCGGAGATGTGGCGCGCCTACGAGACGGTCGACGGGGTGCCGCCGGACGAGAAGTTCACCAACTGCCTGGTCAAGCACGACATGTTGCGTGGCAGCCGCCAGGTGCACCGCTTCCCGAACGGCGCGGCGGCCGGCGAGCCGGTGTTCGTGCCGCGCCGCGGGGCGCGCGACGAGGACGACGGCTACCTGCTCTCCTATGTGCACAATCCCGACCGCGGCGCGAGCGACCTGGTGATCCTCTCCGCCCAGGACTTCACCGCCCGGCCCCTGGCCCGTATCCACCTGCCGGGGCGCGTGCCCCTCGGCTTCCACGGGAGCTGGGTGCCGGACGCGTGAGGGACGGGTCGTTCCCCGACGTCAGGTGTCCCTCCCGTGGCTGTCGTCGGCGTCCCGGGAGCGGAGGAACGTCAGTGTGCGGTCGAGGAGAAGTGCGGTGGCCTCGGCGTCGTAGGACGGCAGGGAGTTGTCGGCGAACAGGTGCCGGTCGCCGGGGTAGAGGTGCAGCTCGGCGTCGGCGGCCTCGTCGACGAGGGCGTGGGCCGCGTCCGCGTCGCCCTCGTCGGTGAACAGGCGGTCCGCCGCCATGGCGTGGATGCGTACCGGGAGCCGTGCCGGCCACGTCCCGAAGGCCGAGCTGGGGACGCAGGAGTGGACGAGCACGGCGCCGCGTGCGCCCGGTCGGGTCTGCGCCAGTTTCTGGGCCGGCAGCACGCCGAGGGAGAACCCGATGCAGACCAGCTCCGCGGGCGCGTCGGTCACCGTGCGGACGCCTCGGTCGAGCAGCTCGTCGAAGCCGGTCTTCTCCGCGTACGCCAGTCCCTCGTCCAGGGTGTCGAAGGTGTGGCCGTCGTACAGGTCGGGGGTGTGCACGGTGTGCCCGTCGCCGCGCAGGGCGTCGGCGAAGGCGGTCACACCGGGGGTCAGGCCCTGGGCGTGATGAAACAGGAATACTTCGGCCACCGTGATCCTCCAACAGCCTTCTGAAAATGATCGGTTCACGAATCTAGAAGGTCCGCCGGCCATTGTTCAACAGCGGCTTCCCGGGCCCACGGAGGTGCCCGTCGGGGTTGGCGCCGGTACGGATGTGGAGCCGTACCACGGGCGGCCTCCGGTGACGGGTGGGGCGGACGGTGGGAGCAGTACAGCACGGTGGCCCCGGGATGCGGGCCGGTGGCCGCATCCCGGGGCCCGGCGGCACGTAGGGCTCCGATGATCGATCGCGCGGATTCGTCACGAGGGGTAGGCCCGCACACCACTCTTGCTATACGTTCCGTCTAACAGCTTGCTAGACGTCACGTCTAACAAGCGATGGAGGCGCCCGGCAGCCAAGCACCCCATCGAGCGGGCACGGGATGGGGTCGCGGTCGGCCGGCGTCGAGTCGATCTGTCGAATCGAGGAGCCGCACCATGGCAAGCAGCACCCTTCGGCCGGAGGACCAGGACCGGCTCGACGAGCAGGACGTCGCCCGGCGGCTGCTCGACTCGTCGGCGAAGCTGTCGTACGACCCGGTCACCGAGGTGGACTGGGACACGCCGCTGGACAGGGACTTCCACGGCGCGAGCCCCGAGTGGAGCACGCTCTACGGCACGGCGTACTGGAACGAGCTGACCGACGCGCAGCGCAAGGAGCTGACGCGGCAGGAGGCCGCCTCGGTGGCCAGCACCGGCATCTGGTTCGAGATGATTCTCCAGCAGATGGTGCTGCGCGACATCTACACGACCGACGCGACCGACCCGCGCTTCCAGTGGGCCCTCACGGAGATAGCCGACGAGTGCCGGCACTCCATCATGTTCGCCCGCGGGGCGGCGAAGCTGGGCGCTCCCGCCTACCGGCCGCGCCGTGCGGTGGTCGAGCTCGGCCGGGCGTTCAAGACGCTCGCGTTCGGCGAGGCCGCGTACGCCGCGATCCTGGTCGCCGAGGAAGTCCTCGACGTCATGCAGCGGGACTGGATGCGGGACGAACGGGTCGCACCGTTCGTACGCACCATCAACAACATCCATGTCGTCGAGGAATCACGGCACATGAAGTTCGCCCGCGACGAGACCCGCAAGCGGCTGAGGCACGCGGGCCCGCTGCGCCGGCAGCTCAACGCGTTCGTGATCGCGGTCGCGTCCTACTTCATCGTCACCAGCATGGTGAACCGCGGGGTCTACGAGAACGCCGGGCTCGACACCCGGCGCGCCCTCGCCGAGGCCGGGGCGAACGAGCACCACAAGTCCCTGATGCGGTCCAGCTGTTCGGGACTCATGGAGTTCCTGGCCTCGGCGCGCCTGCTCACCAGGCCCGCGCTGGTTCTCTACCAGCGCGCCAACCTGATCTGATCCGAGCCGAACCGAGCGACCCGAGCTGACGAGATGACCTACGCCATCACCCAGACCTGCTGCAGCGACGCCACCTGCGCCGCCGTGTGCCCCGTCAACTGCATCCATCCGACACCGCAGGAGCGGGCCTTCGGCAGCACGGAGATGCTGTACGTCGACCCGAAAACCTGTATCGACTGCGGTGCCTGCGCGGACGCCTGCCCGGTCGACGCCATTTTCCCGGTGGACAGCCTGCCCGCCTCGCAGGCCGGGTACGCCGCGATCAACGAGGCGTACTTCGCCGGGCGGGAGCCCGGTCCGGACAGCACGGGACCGAACTTCCACCACTGGAACGCGCCGTCCTTCGAGCGCAGTCTGCCGTCCGGCTTCGCGCCGATCCGCGTCGCGGTCGTCGGTACCGGTCCGGCCGGGATGTACGCCGCCGAGGACCTCCTCCTGCACACCAACGCCGAGGTGACCCTGGTCGACCGGCTGCCCGTGGCCGGCGGGCTGGTCCGGTACGGCGTGGCGCCCGACCACCCCGCGACGAAGAAGGTGGGCGACACCTTCGCGCGCTTCCACGACCACCCGCGGGTACGGATGCAGCTGGGGGTAGAGATCGGCAAGAACATCACCGCGGCGGAGCTCGCCGCCCACCACGACGCGGTGATCTACGCGGTGGGCGCCTCCACCGACCGCCGCATCGGTGTCCCGGGCGAGGAATTGCCCGGCAGCATCTCGGCGACCGCGTTCGTGGCCTGGTACAACTCGCACCCCGAGGTCGCACCGGACGCCGTCAGCCTGTCCTCGCAGCGGGTGGTCGTGGCCGGCAACGGCAATGTCGCGCTCGACGTCGCCCGTATCCTCGTCGCGGATCCGGCGGCCCTGGCCGGTACGGACATCGCGGACCACGCGCTCGCGGCGCTGCGCGCCTCGAAGGTGCGCGAGGTGGTCCTGCTCGGCCGACGCGGACCGGAGCACGCGGCGTACAGCGCCTCCGAGTTGCTCGCCCTCAAGCACCTGCCGGGCGTGGAACTCGTGGTCGACGACCACGATCCGCGGACCGCCGCCACGATCGACGACGCCGCGGCGGGCGAGAAGGCCGAGCTGCTGCGCGGCGTGCCCCGCGAGACGGTGGACTGGTCGCGTGCGCCCGGATCGGGGCGGCGCATCGTCCTGCGGTTCCATTCCGCCCCCGTCCAGGTGCTCGGCGACGACGCCGTACGGGCCGTGCGCGTGACGGGTGGTCCGGGCGAGCTGGACATTCCGGCCGGCACACTGCTGCGGGCGGTCGGCTACCGAGGCGTACCCGTCGCGGGGCTGCCCTTCGACGAGGCGACCGGCACCGTCCCGCACGAGGGCGGCCGGGTGACGGGAATGACGGGGGCGTACGTCGTCGGCTGGATCAAGCGCGGGCCCTCGGGCGGCATCGGGGCCAACCGTTCCTGCGCCGCCGAGACCGTCGGCACGCTCCTGGACGACGCCGTGGCCGGCGCCCTGCCCGCACCGGCGCCCGCGCCCAAGGCGTTCCTCCGGCTGGCCCGGAGCCGCAGCCGTCATGTCGTCGACGCCAAGGGGCTGGCCGCGATCGACAGGGCCGAGCTGGCGCGTGGCCGC
The DNA here is from genome assembly GCF_040634135.1 of Streptomyces sp. NPDC007164. NCBI lineage: Bacteria > Bacillati > Actinomycetota > Actinomycetes > Kitasatosporales > Streptomycetaceae > Streptomyces > Streptomyces sp. NPDC007164. The sequence continues at coordinate 98,338 of NZ_JBEYFB010000026.1, read as the reverse complement.
GACGACGGGCGCCCGCGGGTCAAGTTCTCCACGGTGCCGGAGCTGATCGCGGCGGCGAAGGGCAACCGCTGGAAGCTGTCGAACTGAGACAGGGAAGGGCGCGGGACGGGGCGGGGGCGGCGCCCGCGGGATCTCGTTCCCGCCCGGCCTCCGTCGTGCCCGGCCAGACATTCATGATCACTTCACCGGGAAGTCGACCGGGCCGCACCACCGCCTGTCTCACGACGCCTAACGTCTCTGGTTCAGACCGGTTATCCATCCGTTATGCAACCAGGCCGGGGATCCAGGACGGACTTCCCGGGCCGGAGAACAGGTACCCCCGTGAGACTCACCCCTCTCGTGATCGCCGCGACGTCCGTCGCGCTCGTCGCCCCGGCCGCCGCGCAGGCCGACTCCCCCGGTACGCACACCCCGGCCGCACCCGGCGTCAGCGTCCCGGGCGGGCGGTACGAGCACTCGGTCGAGCTGAAGTTCCGGGCCGAGCGCGGCACCACCGTCCGATACACGCTGGACGGCACCACCCCGACCCGGGACAGCCGCGCCTACTCCCCCGGCCGCCCGCTGCGGATCAAGAAGGACACCAATGTCACCGCGGCCGCCTTCCGGGGCAAGCGGAGCAGTGTCCCGGTGTCCTACGGCTACCTGATCAAGTCGCGGGAGAAGCCGCTCGCCCGGCTCGTCGTCATGTCCGACGTGCACGTCGGCAGCCACGCGACCGCCGACAAGAAGTACGAGAGCTTCTTCGACACCATCGGGTCGATCTTCCCCGAGCCCGACGCGATCCTGTCCAACGGCGACATGATCAACGACAACGGTGACGGCAAGGGCCCCGACCACAGAATCGTCTCCGAGATCTTCCAGGCCAATCTCGCCCGCAAGGGCATGACCGACACCCAACTGCTGATCTCCAACGGCAATCACGACGCGAGCCTCGCCGCGATCCGGGCCGGCTATCCCAAGGCCTGGTTCCCCGACTCCGGCGGCGGCTACTACGAGTCCGACGTGAAGGGGCTGCACGTCCTCACGGTCAACACCGAGACGTACAACTCCGACACCGCCCAGCGCACTTGGCTCAAGGGCCGGCTCGCCGCGATCACCGCCGACCCGGCCTACGCGGGCAAGCCGGTCCTGGTCCAGGGCCACCGGCCCACCACCGGGACGACGATGGACGGTCAGCAGGCCTCCAACCCGCGGCTCGCCGAGGACCTGAGCGCCTTCCCGCAGGCCATCCTCTTCTCCGGCCACTCGCATCTGAACATCAACGACGACCGGTCGATCCACCAGCGCGACTTCACCTCGGTCAACGACGGCTCGATGTCGTACATCGAGGTCGACCACGGCTACCAGATGGTCACCGACGACGGTCTCGCCGACCGCTTCGAGTCGCCCACCGCCCAGGCGCTCTTCGTCGAGATCTACAAGGACCGTACAGAGATGGCGCGGGTGAACATGGCCGCGGACAAGCACGACATCTACACCGGTGGCCAGTGGTCGGCGAACTGGCAGCCGCCGTACGCCAGCGCGGGCACCCTCGGCGGGCCCACCTGGACCGTGCGGCTCAAGGGTTCGACGAGCGGGGAGATCAAGGACAACTTCCGCTACACGGACGCCGAACGCAACACCGTGGCGCCGGAGTTCACCACCCGCAGGCCGCTGTCCCGGGTCCAGGACGCCAAGGGCGGCACCGCGCTGCGGATCGCGCAGGCCACGGACGACCAGATGGTCCACCACTACGACGTCGATGTCACCGATGCCGCGACCGGCGCCTCGGTCGTCTCGTCCAAGGTCCTCTCGGACTACTACTTCATGCCCCGCCCGAACAGCCTGGACATCCCGGTGCCGGGCACGGTCCGCGGCGGCCGGTACGTGGCCCGGGTCGTCGCCGTCGACGCGTACGGGAACGCCTCCCCGGCCGCCTCGCTGACCTTCCGCAAGTAGCCGGGCCGGGACCGGGCGGCTCCCTCCCGGGGCGCCGCCCGGTCCCCGTTCTCCGGCGTGGTCCGGTCAGGTCGTGTCGGGGTCCACCACGACGCGTCCCCTGGCACGCCTGCCGACCACGGCCGCCGCCGCGACGGCACTGCCCGCGAAGGCCAGGGCAACCATCCACGGCTGATTGAAGGCATGCCGGGTGACCTCGTCGACGGAGTAGCGGCCGGGGCCGATCAGGCCGATCGCCGCGGCGGTGAAGCCGAGGAACGCCGGGTACTCGTAGCCACCGCCCTGCGCGAAGAATCCGGCGGGTGCGTGGACGGACACGGCCCCCGCCATCGCCCCTGCCGCGGCCGCTCCGGCCGCCGGCGTGGCGAGGCCGAGTGCCAGCAGCGCTCCGCCGCCCGCCTCACCGAGCCCGGCGGCGACCGCGCTGTGCTTCGGCGGGTGGAAGCCCATCGCCTCCATCGCGGCCGTGGTTCCTTCGATGCCCCCGCCGCCGAACCACCCGGCCAGCTTCTGGGTGCCGTGCGCGGCCAGTACCGCGCCGGTGCCGACGCGCAGGACGAGCAGGCCGAGGTCACGCCGGTCGAGGCAGGCCATGAGGGTCTCCGCAGGGGTTCGGGGGCGGGTGGAGTACGGGCGGCGACCGCGCCGTGCCGGGCGGATGCCGCCATTCCACCTTCCGCGCCGCCGGGCACCGACGCGTCCCGGTGTTACGCCGTTCGAGGGATGCCCCGCCCATGCCGCCAAGGCGCACCGGGTGAGACCCATGCCATTGTGCAACTTGTTGCACAATGGCGTTCCGGTGGTCTACAACTGGCGCAGACGACACTGCGTGAGGAGCCGCCGCATGAGCCCGTACCCGAATCTGCTGAGCCCGCTCGACCTGGGGTTCACCACCCTGCCCAACCGGGTGCTGATGGGTTCGATGCACATCGGCCTCGAAGAGGTCGAGCGCGGCTTCGAGCGGATGGCCGCCTTCTACGCGGAGCGTGCCCGGGGCGGCGTCGGCCTGATGGTCACCGGCGGCATCGCCCCCAACGCCCGGGGCTGCTCCCTCCCCGGCGGGGCCAGGATGACCACCGAGGCGGAGGCCGAGCAGCACGCGCTGGTCGCCTCGGCCGTCCACGCGGCGGGCGGCCGGATCGCCATGCAGATCCTGCATTTCGGGCGGTACGCGCACCACCCCGACCTGGTGGCACCGAGCGCGATCCAGGCGCCGATCAGCGCCTTCACACCGCACGCCCTCGACGACGACGAGGTCGAGGAGACCATCGAGGACTTCGTCAGGGCGGCCGAGCTGGCGCGCCTTGCCGGGTACGACGGGGTCGAGATCATGGGCTCCGAGGGCTATCTGATCAATGAGTTCATCGCCGCCGCCACCAATCACCGGACCGACCGCTGGGGCGGCTCGTACGAGAACCGCATCCGGTTCCCCGTCGAGATCGTGCGCCGGGTCCGCGAGCGCGTCGGCAGCGACTTCATCCTGATCTACCGGCTGTCGATGCTGGACCTGGTTCCGGGGGGTTCCTCGCTGGAGGAGGTCGTGCGGCTCGGCCGCGAGATCGAGGCGGCGGGTGCGACGATCATCAACACCGGGATCGGCTGGCACGAGGCCCGTATCCCCACCATCGCCACCTCGGTGCCGCGCGGCGCCTACACCTGGGTCACCGAGAAGGTGCGCGGAGCCGTCTCCGTACCGCTGGTGACGAGCAACCGCATCAACACGCCCGAGGTCGCCGAGGAGGTCCTCGCCTCGGGGCGGGCGGACCTGGTGTCGATGGCCCGGCCGTTCCTCGCCGACCCCGACTTCGTCGCCAAGGCCGCCGCGGGCCGCGCCGACGCGATCAACACCTGCATCGGCTGCAACCAGGCCTGCCTGGACCACATCTTCAGCGGCAAGGTCACCTCCTGCCTGGTCAATCCGCGCGCCTGCCACGAGACCGAACTCACCCTGTCGCCGACCCGCACCGTGAAGCGGGTGGCGGTCGTGGGCGCCGGGCCCGCCGGGCTCGCGTGCGCCGTCTCGGCGTCCGAGCGCGGGCACGAGGTGACCCTGTTCGACGCGGCCGAGGAGATCGGCGGCCAGCTGAACGTGGCGCGCCAGGTCCCGGGCAAGGAGGAGTTCGACGAGACGCTGCGCTACTTTCGTACCCGGCTCGGGGAGGAGAAGGTCGGGCTCCGGCTCGGTACGCGGGTCACGGCCGGCACGCTCGACGGCTTCGACGAGATCGTCCTCGCCACCGGCGTCACCCCCCGCTCCCCCGCGATCCCGGGCCAGGACCACCCCAGCGTGGTCGGCTACCTCGATGTCCTGCGCGACCGGGCGCACGTCGGCGAACGGGTCGCGATCATCGGGGCGGGCGGCATCGGCTTCGACGTCGCCGAGTTCCTGACCGACCCGGGCGACGCGGCGAGCCGCGACCCCGAGGTGTTCTTCCGGCAGTGGGGCGTCGACACCGAGTACCGCGACCGGGGCGGGCTCCGCGCCCCGGAGCGTCCGAAGACGCCCCGGACCGTCCATCTGATCCAGCGCAGGAGCGGCAAGGTCGGCGCGGGGCTGGGAAAGACGACCGGCTGGATCCACCGCACCGAACTGCGGCACCGCGGCGTCACGACGATCGCGGGCGCCGCGTACGACCGGATCGACGACGAGGGCCTGCACCTCACGGTCGACGGCGAACAGCGTCTCCTGCCGGTCGACACGATCGTGCTCTGCGCCGGTCAGGAGCCGCGCCGCGACCTGTACGAGGAGCTGCTCGCCGCGGGCCGCCCGGCGCATCTCATCGGCGGCGCCGATGTGGCCGCCGAACTGGACGCCAAGCGGGCGATCCGCCAGGGCACGGAGCTCGCGGCCGCACTCTGACGCACGGACACCGTGGCCTCGTGGACCGGCCCGCACACCACGAGGTCGCGGTCTCCGTGAGGCCACTGCCGCGCCGGGTCACGGCCGGCCGTCCCTAGGATGCACCCATGTCACTCCCCCATGCGATTCTCACCGCCCTGCTGGAGAAGCCGTCGTCCGGGCTGGAGCTGACCCGCAGGTTCGACCGGTCGATCGGCTACTTCTGGTCCGCCACGCATCAGCAGATCTACCGGGAACTGGGGAAGCTGGAGCAGGCCGGCCAGATCCGGGCACTGCCCTCGGAGCAGCCCGCCCGCGGTCGGAAGAAGGAGTACGAGGTGCTGCCGGCCGGCAGCGAGGCGCTCCGTGCCTGGGTGGCCCGCCCGGAGGACCCCAAGCAGGTCCGGGATCCGCTGCTGCTGCGGATGCGGGCGGCGGCGGTCGTCGGAGCCCCCGGTCTGGACGCCGAACTCCGGCGCCACCTGGACCTGCACCGCCGGCAGCTGGCGGAGTATCTGAAGATCGAGGAACGGGACTTCCCGCCCGAACGCGACTCCGAGGAGGACCGGCTGCGGCACCTGGTGCTGCGCGGCGGCATCGACCTGGAGAACTTCTGGATCGGCTGGCTCACCCGGGCGCTGGACGAGGACGGGGAGCCGGGTCGGTCGGACGATTGAGGTGGGGAGCCGGGTCGGTCGGACGGTGGAGGACGGGGCGACGGGGCCCGGTCGACGCCGCGTACCGCTGTCCCGGGAGCCGAGCCGTCCACCACTCCCGCCCGGCTACGCCCCGCCCACCGACACCGGATCGGGTTCGAGCTCCGGCCGCAGCACCTGGCCGCCCACCGGCCCCCGGCTCCCGATCACCACGCGTGACGGTGGTCCGGCCGGCGACGCCGCGGCCCGGTCTCCGGTGGCCGGGGTCCGGGCCTGGGCACGGCTGAGCAGAATGACGCCCCGCACCGCCGCCGCCGTCCCGAGCAGTGCCAGCAGGAGGCTGGTCGCGCCGCCCTGGAGGCGTTCGCCGAGCAGGGCGAGGCCGATGGCCGCGGCGGCCACCGGGTTGGCGAGGGTGACGACCGCCAGCGGTGCGCCGAGGCCGCCCCGGTAGGCGGTCTGGGAGAGCAGCAGCCCGCTCATCGCGAACGCGGAGACCAGCAGCGCGACGACGACCAGGCGCCAGCTGAACAACGGACCGGTGTGGTCGGTGACCGAGACGGTCAGGGTCTGGGTGAGCGCGGAGGCGACCCCGGACGTGATGCCGGAGGCCGCCGCGTGCCGCAGGCCCGGACGCGTACCCGGGCGGCTGAGGCCGGCGACCACCGCCATCGTCCCGGCACCGACGGCCAGCGCCTCGGGCAGGCTGAGCGTCTCGTGCGGGGCGGTGCCGCCCGCGGTCGTCAGCAGGGCGCCGAGGCCGAGCAGGGTGAGGATCGTGCCGCGCCACTCGGTCCTGGTGACCCTGCGTCCGGCGGACCTGGCGCCCAGCGGGACCGCGGCGACCAGAGTGAGGGCGCCGAGCGGCTGGACGAGGGTGAGCGGGCCGTACTTGAGCGCCGCGACGTGCAGCAGCGCGCCCCCGGCGTTCAGCGCGACCGCCGACCACCAGGCGCCTCGCCCCAGCAGCCGCAGCAGCCCGCCACCCGGTTCGGTCCGCCCGGCGAGCCGGGCCTGCGCCACCGCGGCCGACGCGTAGGCGGCGGCGGAGACCAGGGACAGCGCGACCGCGATCACGGTGGCGTTCATCGCCGCGCTCCGGTCGGGCCCGTCGGGGCGTACGAGGACGCGGAGTACGTCCGCGAACCGGCGTACCCGGTGGAGACCGCGGGCTCGGCGGTCCCGGGCAGCGCCGACGGCACGGGTTCACCCGGCGCGGTCAGCCACGGGAGGGGTGCCGGGACCGGGTCCGTGCGCGGCAGCCGCAGCGCCGCGCACGCCACCGCGAGCAGCGCGGAGACCATGATCGAGTCGAGCCAGTAGTGGTTGGCCGTGCCGACTATCACCAGGAGGGTGACGAGCGGGTGCAGCAGCCACAGCCAGCGCCACCGCGACCGGGTCGCGACGATCAGCCCGACGGCGACCATCACCGCCCAGCCGAAGTGCAGCGAGGGCATCGCGGCGAACTGGTTCGCCATCGAGTCGGTCGCGGGCGTCGCCCCGTACACCGACGGTCCGTACACCTGGGCGGTGTCGACCAGTCCGGTGGCAGCCAGCAGTCGCGGCGGGGCGAGCGGGAAGAGCAGGTGGAGGGCGAGCGCGGCGCCGGTGAGTGCGGCGAGGATCCGGCGCGACCATATGTAGTGGCGCGGGCGGCGCCAGTAGAGCCACACCAGGAAGAGCAGCGTGGCCGGGAAGTGCACGGTCGCGTAGTAGGTGTTCGCGAGGTGGATCAGCGTCTCGTCGTGCAGCAGCAGGCTCTGCACCGCGCCCTCGCCCGGCAGGTGCACGGAACGCTCGAAGTCCCAGACGTTCCCGGCGTTTCGATAGGCCTCGTCGACGTGACCGTTCGCGGCCTGCCGGCCGATTTTGTAGATCACGAAGAGTCCCACGACCAGAAGAAGTTCGCGGACGAGGGGCGGTCGGGCAGAACTGTCCGGCTCCCGATCTGCTGGCTCGCTACCGGCGTACATCACCCGGTGCCCCTTTGCTGACGAAGCGCTGTTACGGCGGCATGGTCCAGTCCATGCCGTATCGATACGCCAGTGTACCGATACGCGAACGTATCGGTACACGCGCGTATCGGTACACTGGCGTATCGAAGGCCTCGTCGCAGATTCGCCGAGAGGGAAAACACATGTCGCCGCAGGAGACCGCACCGGGACCGGCACAGACGCCACGCCGCTCGAAGATCACACCGGAGCGGGCGCAGGAGTTCTACGCGGCGGTGCTCGACATGCTGAGAGAGTCCGGCTACGAGGCACTCACCATGGAGGGGGTCGCCTCCCGGACCCGTTGCGGCAAGTCCACGCTCTACCGGCAGTGGGGCTCCAAGCCCGAACTGGTCGTGGCCGCGCTGCACGGCACCCGGCAGGCACTGCTCCCGCACATCGACACCGGCTCGCTCGCGGGGGATCTGCACGAGGCGGCACGGGCGATCGGTGCGGGCTCGGGCCGCGACACCCCTCTCATGCACGCGCTCAGTCATGCCGCGCTGCAGAGCCCCGAGCTGCTGTGCGCGCTGCGCGAGGCGCTGATCCTGCCCGGACTCGCGACGATCGACGACATGGTTCGGCGCGGTGCGGAGCGCGGCGAGATCCCGGCGGACAATCCGGCGGCGGAGTTCGTCTCCGCGCAGCTTCTCGGTGCGATGCGCGCCCGGCCGCTGCTGGAGGGGAAGTACGCGGACGAGGCCTATCTCACCCGCTTCGTGGACAACGCGATCCTCCCCTCGCTCGGACTGGGCGCGTCCTCGGCCTGAGGACCGCCCCTACAGACGTGGGCCGTTGTCCGAGCGGATGACGACGGCCCGCCGGCGCCGCACCGTGGGGACGGGGGCGGCGCGCCATCCGGGCGGCCGGTGACCCCTCGGGGAGTCACCGGCCGCCCGCGGTCGCACCCCGCGCACCGCCATCGCACCCGGCCGGACCGACGGCTGTTCCACCAAACAAACAGTTGGTAGATTCCCTCGACCGGCCGGCGCGGGCCTCGACCGCGCACGCATTCCGGAGAACGGCGGGGCAGACCCATGGACATCGGCAATCCCATCGACTTCACAGGGCGAGCGGTGCTCGTCACCGGCGGCACGAAGGGCATCGGCGCCGCGATCGCCGAGGCGTTCCTCGCCGCCGGCGCGGAGGTACTGGTCTGCGGCCGCGGCGAACCGCCACAACTGCCCGGTCGCGGCGCACGCCGGGCGCACTTCCGGTCGGCCGACGTCCGCGACCCGGCGGCCGCCGCCGGGCTGGCCGACGCGGCGGTGCAGCGGTTCGGACGGCTGGACGTGCTCGTCAACAATGCGGGCGGCTCCCCCGACGCGGACGCGGCCACCGTGTCACCCCGCTTCGTCGAGAAGATCGTCGCGCTGAATCTGCTGGCCCCGTTCTATGTGTCACAGGCGGCCAACCGGATCATGCAGGGGCAGCCCGACGGGGGCTCGATCATCAACATAGGCAGCGTCTCCGCGCACACCCCGCAGCCGGGCACGGCCGCGTACACGGCGGCGAAGGCCGGCCTGCTGGGGCTGACCCGGGCCCTGGCCCTGGAGTGGGCACCGAAGGTGCGGGTCAACCACATCACGACCGGGCTCGTCCGCACGCAGAGCGCGGCGTCGGTCTACGGCGAGGACGACGGCGCCGCGGTGGCCGAGGTCGTCCCGATGCGGCGGATGGCGGCGCCGGACGACGTGGCGCGCGCCTGCCTGTACCTGGCGGGCGATCTGGCCGGGTACGTCAACGGCGCCGACCTGGCGGTGCACGGCGGGGGCGAGGTGCCGGCGAGGTTCCTGGCGGCGAAGGGCGGACCGGGCGACCGGGGTGGACCGGGCGAACGGTCCCGGGGACCCCGACCACAGGAGCCGCGCTGACAGCAGCAGAGAAAGAAACCTTTTCTCGTCCCCTTGACGATAATCACCACCTCCCCTTATCGTCCCCACGACGAGAAAAAGGGGTCCCGACATGGCCGACATCACCAGGCGCTTCGGCTGGCGCCATCTGCGCTCCGCACCCACCGCGCACATCCGCCACCACAAGCGCGGCCGGCTGGCCCACGACGGGCCCGGGCTGAGCTTCTGGTACCGGTCACTGAGCGCCGCACTCTCGGAAGTCCCGGTCAACGACCGGGAGTTGGCGATGGCGTTCCACGCCCGCACCTCCGACTTCCAGGACGTGACCGTGCAGGCCACCGTGACGTACCGGATCAGTGACCCGGCCGAGGCGGCCGCCCGGCTGGACTTCTCGGTCGACCCGGACACCGGGGTCTGGCGCGGTGCGCCACTGGAGCAGATCGCCACCCTGCTGACCGAGACCGCCCAGCAGCACACCCTGGACGTGCTGGCCAGGACCGCGCTGGCCGAGGCACTGGTCGACGGTGTCGCGTCGGTACGCGACCGGGTCGCGGCAGGGCTCGCCGCCGAACCGCGGCTGCCCGCCACCGGGATCGATGTGGTCGCGGTGCGGGTGGTGGCGATCCGCCCCGAGGCCGAGGTGGAGCGCGCCCTGCGCACCCCTGCCCGCGAGCAGATCCAGCAGGAGGCCGACCGGGCCACCTACGAGCGCCGTGCGGTGGCCGTGGAACGGGAACGGGCCATCGCCGAGAACGAGCTCGCCAGCCAGATCGAACTGGCCCGCAGAGAAGAGCAGTTGGTCGAACAGCGCGGTACCAACACCCGCCGCGAGGCCGAGGAGAACGCGGCGGCCGACGGGGTGCGCGCCGAGGCCGAGGCGGCACGCAGGGTGCGGCTGGCCCGCGCCGAGGCCGAGGCGGCCCGCGAGGTCGGCGCCGCACAGGCGGAGTCCCAGGCGGCCTGGCTGCGGGTGCACGGCGAAGTGGAGGCCGCGACCCTGCACGCCCTGGCGGCGACCAGGCTCGCCGAGAACCTGCCGCACATCGACAACCTCACCCTCTCCCCCGACGTGCTCACCGGACTGCTCAGCAAGCTCGGCGGCGCCGGCCCGGACACCCGGGCATGAGCCTCGCGCCGCGCGCGGTACTGGTCCACCGCACCACCGAGTACGAGGAGTTGCTGGCCCGGCACGGCACACACGGGCAGGCCGCCTTCTTCCTGTCCAGCCGCGGCCGCACCATCGACGAGGTGGCACGGCGGCACCGGCAGACCGGGCAGGCGCTGGCCGATGTGGCGGCGGCCGTACCGCTGCAGTGGCGTCAGTCGCGGGTGGAGCGCGCGGATCTCGACCGTTTCCTCTTCGGGCCGGAGGACGTGGTGGTAGTCGTCGGACAGGACGGGCTGGTCGCCAACGCGGCCAAGTACCTCTCCGGCCAGCCCGTGGTGGGCATCGACACCGACCCCGGGCGCAATCCGGGCGTGCTCGTCCGTCACCGGCCCCGCGACGCGGCCGCTCTGCTCCGGGCGGCCGTGTCCCCCGGCGGCACGGCGGAGGAACTCACCATGGTCGAGGCGGTGTCCGACGACACCCAGCGGCTCCTCGCCCTCAACGAGATCTACCTCGGTCCGCCCGGCCATCAGACCGCCCGCTACCGGCTCGGCCCGGACGCCCCCGACGCGCGCGTGGAGCCGCAGGCCTCCTCCGGCGTACTCGTCGGCACGGGCACCGGCGCCACCGGCTGGATCCGCTCGCTGTGGCAGGAACGCCACAGCGAACTCCGCCTCCCGGCACCCACCGACCCGCACCTGATCTGGTTCGTCCGCGAGGCCTGGCCGTCGCCCGCGACCGGCACCTCGCAGGTCGCCGGCGAGCTGGGGCGCGAAGAAGGACTGAGGCTCACCGTCGAGTCCGACCGGCTGGTGGTCTTCGGCGACGGGATGGAGACGGACGCCCTGGAGCTGACGTGGGGTCAGACGGTGCGGCTGGGCATCTCGGCGACCTCACTGCGCCTGACCGTCTGATCTCTCGACCGGATGATCCCTCGGCCGGCCGCTCGGCCGACTGTCCGCCGACCGTCGGCCACCCGGCCGCTGCTCCGTGGTGCGGCCCACGCGGAGGGCGGCGTCGCGGTTGTCCGTAGGCTGCCTCGTACGACGGGAGTGCCGGGCCCCGCGCCCGCGACCCTCCCCACCTGCGAGGAACACAGGGAGCACCATGACGACCACGCCCGCGGACACCTCTTCCCGCAACACCCGCCCGCCGAAGGCACAGGCGGCGCTCGGGGTGGGCGTCGTCGTGCAGGACGGCCAGGGACGGATCCTCCTCGGCAGGCACCACGGCGGAACCTGGGAGCTGCCCGGCGGCAAGGTCGACCCGACGCACGAGTCGATCGCCGAGGCGGCCGTCCGTGAGCTGCGCGAGGAGACGGGGCTTGAGGCCGACGCGGCGGGCGTACGCGTCTTCGCCATGCTCCACGACGTGGTCGGGGGCATCAACCGGGTCTCGATGGGCGCCGAGGTGACCGTACGGTCGGGAGCCCCTCGGGTGACCGAACCGCATCTGATCAGCGCCTGGCAGTGGACGGGGCTCGACGCCCTGCCCGGGCCGCTGTTCGCCCCCTCCGCGCAGGTGCTCGCGGCCTGGCGCCCGGACCTCTCGATCGAGCACCCGCCCGCGCACCGGCTGATGATCGCGGACGGCACGGACATCGCCGGGACCGACACATAACCTTGCCCCATTAATCATTTGCCTAGTGGTCGTAGGCAGGGTTAGCGTCCCTCGCATGAAGGCCCTGAATGAGCAGGACATCCGCGCATCGTTCGTCAACTGCTCCAAGGGGGAGGCCAAACGCCTGCCGCTCCCCCGCGATCTGGAGGAGCAGCCCTGGGACGATCTGGACTTCCTGGGGTGGCGGGATCTCTCCGCCCCCGGGCGCAGTTACATCGTCACCGAACGCGAGGGCGAACTCATCGGCGTGACGCTCCGCTTCCCCTCCCAGCAGCGCGGCTTCCTCCATCGGAGCATGTGCTCGCTGTGCCTCACCACGCACCCGGGGAGCGGCGTCTCGCTGATGACCGCCCGCAAGACCGGCGCGGCGGGGCGCGAGGGCAATTCGGTCGGGCTGTACATCTGCACCGACCTCGCCTGTTCGCTCTATGTCCGGGGCAGGAAGATCGCGGCGCCCGGTGCTCGCTTCAAGGAGACCCTGACAGTGGCGGAGCAGGTGGAGCGGACCAGGAGCAACCTCGACGCGTTCCTGGGCAAGCTCTTCGGCTGAGGCGGGGCAGGCCCGGTGAGCGTCTTCAGGCAGGGGCGCCGACGGTGAAGGTGACGGGCAGTCGCTCCGGGCCGCGCAGCCCTCCGGGTCGCCACCGCAGCTCGCCCGGCGGCACGGCCAGGGCGAGGCCGGGAAGGCGGCGCAGGACGGTACCGATGGCGATCCGGCCCTCCAGCCGGGCCAGCGGCGCCCCCAGGCAGTAGTGGATACCGTGCCCGAACGCGAGGTGGGCGTTGTCCTGCCGGGAGATGTCCAGGCGGTCGGGTTCGGGGAAGTGGTCCGGATCGCGGTCGGCGATCGCGGATGCCACGAGCACGGTCGCGCCGCGCGGGACGGCCACCCCCGCGATGGTGACGTCCTCGCGCGCGAACCGGGCGATGCCGGGGTTGACCGGTCCGTCGAAGCGCAGGAACTCCTCGATCGCCCCCGGCAGCAGCTCCGGGTCCTCCCGCAGCCGCCGGAGCTGGTCGGGGTGGGCGAGCAGCGCCGCGATCCCGCTGCCGATGAGGTTGACCGTGGTGATGTATCCGGCCGCCAGCAGCAGGAAGGCCATGGCGATCAGCTCGTCCTCGTCCAGCCTCCGCTCCTCGTCCCGGGCGGCCACCAGGGCGCTGAGCAGGTCGCCCCCGGGCCTGGCCCGCTTCGCCCCGATCAGCCCGGTCAGATACCCATGCATGTGCCGCCACGCCTCGTCCGTCCGGGCCGGGTCCGGCGGCTCGGCGCCCCGCAGGACCAGGTCGTCGGTCCACCGCTGGAAGTCGCCCCGGTCCGTCACGGGTACGCCGAGCAGCTCGCTGATCACGGTGACCGGGAGCGGCAGGGCGAAACTCTCCACGAGGTCGGCGCGGCCGTCGGGCGCGATCTCGTCGAGCAGCCGGTCGGCGATCTCCTGGACGCGGGGCCGCAGCTCGGCCACTCTGCGCGCGGTGAACGCCTTGGACACCAGGCGGCGCAGTCGGGTGTGGTCGGGGGGATCGGTGCGGAGCATGTTGCGCAGTACGGATCCGCGGTCCCTGGCGGGCAGCCGCTCGATGAGCCGGGGGTCCGCCGCATCGGCGACGTCACTGCTCAGCCGCGGGTCGGAGAGGGCCGCGAGGCCGTCCTCGTACCGTGTGACGAGCCATGCCTCCAGGCCGCCTGCGATGATGGCGCGCCGTACCGGGCCGTCCTCGCGCAGCTGCCGGTAGACCGGGAAGGGGTCGGCCACGAAGGCCGGATCGGTGTAGGGAAGAAGGACCGGCTGCTGACTCATCACGCCTCCCTGAGACCACTCCGCTCTGCCCCGTTCAGCCTGCTTCGTACCAGCGTAGTGGGCCCGGACGGCCCGGGGCGTCCGGGCCGCTCGGGGGGCGACGCCTTGGTGGGTCAGGGCGCCGGTTCGCCGTTCCCGTGACACCAGGTCCGCAGCAGCACGCCCCGCCCCTTCGCCTCCCGCGCAATGGGTTCGTCCGTGGCGGGCGCGAATCCCGCCGATCGTGCCACGGCGGCGCTCGGGGCGTTGTCGGCCTCTATCCGGAGCAGCACTCGCCGCGCTTCGCAGTGCTGAAGGGCGTACCCGGTGGCGACCGTGACAGCTGCGGACGCCAGCCCCCGACGCCGGAACCGGGACCCGCCGCCGTAGGCGAGTTCGATGTCCCGGTCGTCCAGGTCGTCCCACCAGATCAGCACCTCGCCCTGCGGCTGCCCGCCGTCGGCCGTGATGGCCAGTTGCACACGGCGGCCCTCGGCGCGGGCTTCACGGGCCTTCCCGAGGTACGCGCGAGCGGCGTCCGCGTCGAACGGCGAGGGTACGGGCGTCCAGCGGTCGATCTCCGGATCGTCGTACATCTCGGTCAGCGCGGGGATGTCCGCATCGTCCCACTCCCTGAGCACGATGTTCTGCCCAGCCAGGCGAACAGGGGTGGTGGGTAAGGTTCTCGACTGCTTCTCCATGCACTGATCGTGCCTTGCCCGGTGCCATCACGGCGGCTCCCTGACAGATTGTCGCCGGTCGGCCGGCGCGCGGACGGCGCGTCGAGCCGCCGGAAATCCGGCGCGGCACCGGGCAACTCGGTGCGCAGGAGCAGTGGTTGTACGCCTTCGGCACGCGGCAGGAAGTCGGGCGCCCGGTCCCCGACCGGCCCGGGAACGACCGAAGGGCCGCTCCAGATTCCTCTGGAGCGGCCCTTCGACCTGCGACTCTCACAAGTCGGGACGACAGGATTTGAACCTGCGACCCCTTGACCCCCAGTCAAGTGCGCTACCAAGCTGCGCCACGTCCCGATGCGGTTCCCCCGGTGTTCCCCGGCGGGCTCGCAGGACAAACATTACCTCACTCCGAGGACCGGATCGACGCCCGTGCCTGGTGGGCGCGGTTGGCCAGGGATTCCGCACCGCATGCGGTGGCCAGTTTGTGAGCCCGGGCGAGTTCGCGCGGTGAGCGGATCGCGATGCCGTAGTCGACGAGGGCCAACGCGTGTTCGTACGCGGACGGGGATGCCTCCAGGTGGCGGACCGCCTCGGCCAGCAGGTGGGTGGCGTCCTCGGGGGCGGCGAACAGGGCGACGCAGCGCAGGGCCTCGCCGATCGCGGTGTCCGTGCCGAAGCGCTCGGCGTGCACCCGGGCCGTGGTGGCGAGTTGGGCGGCGCGGGCCGGGTCCTCCTCGGCCAGTGCGCGGGCCAGGTCACCGGCCCAGGGTGCCCACACCCCGTTGAACCTGCCTCGGGGTTCGAGAGCCTGGCCGGCCGCTTCGAGTTCGACGACGGCCTCCTTCGTACGGCCTTCGGCCAGCAGCAGCCGACCGCGTACGCACGGGCCGTCGGGCAGCACCATCGCGCTCGGGTAGGGCGCGCCGAAGGCGTAGCGGTCGGCGATCTCGCGGGCCTCGGTGACCCGGCCGCGGGCAACCAGGGTGTCGATGAGCAGGCAGGCCGCGTCCCAGTGGACCGGAAGTCCGCTGCCGACGCGGTCGGCGAGGCGCAGTCCTTCGCGCAGGAAGCCCTCGGCCTCGGCGAGACGTCCGCGTCGGCGGTGGACCAGTCCGAGCAGGGTGTGCGCGAACGCGAGGTGCGCGCCGCTCCAGCCGGAGATCTCGAAGGCGCGGACGGCCTCGCCGAAGAGCTGCTCGGCCCGGTCGAGCTGGTCGGTGAAGGCGTAGGTGATGCCGACGAGGGTCGGCAGTTCGAAGCCCCACTCCGAGTCGGTCCAGCCGAGGCCCCGGGCGGGGTGGCCGTCGACCAGGGCGCGTTCGCAGAGGTCGACGATCAGCTGGGAGTTCTCGCCTCGCAGCATGGCGTCGAAGGCTCGGAGCGTGAGCAGGGCGCGCTCGGCGTTGTCACGGCCCTGCAGATGGTCGGCGTTCCGGGCCAGGCGGCCGGATCGGCCGGGCCCGTCCTCCTCGCCCGCCTGCATGCCCTCCCAGAGGAAGTGGGCCGCCTGGAGCCGCATCAGGCCGGGGCCCGGGGCGGTGCGGGCGACCTCCGCTGCCAGGGCGCTCGCCGCTTCCTTGAGCTGGTTGTTGTGCGAGTGCGCGGCCGCGAGCCGGTAGGTGGCGTCGACCCGCTGGTCGACGTCGAGTCCGGGCATGTCGAGGGCGTCGCGCAGGTGCTGGACGGTGGTGGCCGGGGAGCTGAGCAGGGTCGCGCAGCCCAGTTCGTACAGCAGGGTGGCCTTCACCCGTTGGCGCGGCGGTTCCTGCAGGGCGCGTTCGAGACAGCGGCGGGCGGCTTCCGGGGCACCGACGGCGAGGTGCTGTTTGGCCGCTTCGCGGAGCTGCTCGACCAGTTCCTGGTCGTCGTCCGGGTGCACTTCGAGCAGGTGCCGGGAGGCCGCAGCGGGACCGAGTCCCGCACGGGTGATCGCCCAGGCGGCGCGGCCGTGCATGGCGGTGCGGGTGGCCGGCGGGATGGAGCGGTACACCGCGCTCGCGATGAGCGGGTGGACGAACTCCAACGGGTCGAAGCCGGTGACGATACGGGCCTCGCGCAACCGCGCCGTGCAGTCGGCGGCCTCGGCGGAGCTCATGCCGGCCAGGGTGGCGGCGAGGTCCTGGGAGATGTCGGTGCCGAGGACGGCGGCAGCCCAGGCGAACCGGTTCGCGTTGGTGCCGAGTCGTTCGAGCCTGGCCACGAGGCCGCTGCCGCGGGCCGAGGCGCCGAGCTCGCGCAGCAGTCCGGCCGACTCCTCCAGCGGTGCCAGTTCGCGGTCCTGGACCTTGGCGACGAGTTCGACCGCCTCGTAGGGATTGCCGCCGGTGACGGCCCACACCTCGCGGCAGAACGGGTCGTCGGCGTGTTCGCCGAGGGCCGCGCGGACCAGCTCCGCGGTGGCGTCGGGGGTGAGTGCGCGCAGCGCGACCCGGACCTGGGAGGGGTGGGCGCTGCCCGGTCCGCTCTCCTTCTGCCGCGCGGCCAGCTCTTCCGGCCGGTGTGCCTGTACGACCAGGACGGGCAGTTCACCGAGACGGGCGGTGAACGAGGCGAGCCAGGCGAGGGATTCGCCGTCCGCCCAGTGCGCGTCGTCGATGATGAGCAGCAGCGGACGGTGGCTCAGCCGGGACGCGAGCCGGGCCACGACGAAGTCGAGTCCGTCCCGCACACCTTGCGGGTCGGGCTGCGGGCCGGTCGGCTCGGCCAGTCCGAGGGCGGGTGCGGCGATCTCGTACCAGGATCCGAACAGGGCCCGCACCTCGTCGGGCGGGAACCGGTCGAGTGCGGGCTGCAGCAGTTGGCGCACGACGTGGAACGGAACGGAGGTGACCGTTTCGCCGCCTCTCGCGGACCAGACGGTGCAGCGGTCGGCGGCGATCGTCCGGATCTCGCCGAGCAGGGCTGTCTTGCCGATGCCTGCCTCGCCGCTGAAGATCAACAGCCCGCCGACGGCCTGGGCGCCACAAAGGGCGTCCACGGCTTGTGTGGCGGCAGCGAGTTCCGGTTCGCGCTCGTACAGCGGCCGGGACGGCTTCATGCCTACCCTCCCCAGGGTGGTACGGATGGCTTTCGACACTAGTCGTGTTCGGGGGTCCACGGACAGTGGTTCGGACAGTTCGCCGCAGGTGCGGGGCACAATCGTGGCGTGGAAGAGACTGGCAGGGACCGCGACACCGAGGGCCGGGCGCGCAGCGCCCGCCCGCGCGACGGGCTGGGACGCCCCCTTCCCTACGGGGCTCCGGGGGTCGAACGGCAGCCGGAAGGGGTGGTCCGTACCCCCGAGGAGACGGTGCGCGAGGCTCAGCGGCTGCTGGACGCGGGAATGCCGTTCCATGCGCACGAGGTGTTCGAGGACGCGTGGAAGTCGGGCCCGGTGGCGGAGCGGGAGTTGTGGCGCGGTCTCGCGCAACTGGCGGTGGGGCTGACCCATGCGGCCCGGGGCAATGCGACGGGCGGGGCCCGGCTGTTGCGGCGCGGGGCGGCGGCGCTCACGGAGTTCGCCGGGGTCCGGCCGTACGGGATCGGCGTCGACGGGCTGATCGGCTGGGCCGGCGAGCTGGCGGGGCGGGTGGAGGCGACCGGCGGTGGCGGGGCGGCCGGTGGCGGGGCGGCCGGCGAAGGGGTGGTGCGTGGCGGGCCGGTCGACGCGATCGCCGAGGCGCCGTGTCTGCGGCCCCCGGCACGGTAGCCGGGTCGTGGCGTCGAGGGGCGGGATGTGGCCGGGCACACACCGGAGCCGCGTCATATTGCGCCGCCCGTCGCCCGGAGCGGTGAACGGGGCCGCCCGTACCCATTACGATCGCGCGTCATGAGCACTTCTGACCAGGACCAGGCCGTGGACACCCCGATACCCGTCCCCGAGGCCGGTCCCCAGGCCGGTCCCGAGGCCGGGACCGCGACTGAGAAAAGCGAGACCGAGACCGAGACTGTCGCGGAGGCGGAGACGGAGACGGGGGCAGTTCCGGAGCCGGAGCCGGGGGCGGACGAGGAGACCGGGGCCCGGAAGCTGACGCCGCGCCAGGCGAGACGGCTGCGGATGGTTCTCTCCTCGGTCGGCATGGCCGCGATGGCGGTGGTCCTCGCGCTGCGGATCGCCAGCCGGTCGTCCGTCCTGGTGGTCGGGGTGTACGGGCTCGCGCTGATCCTGTGCGGGATCGTGATCGAGCTGAGCCGCAACGGCCGTACCCGGCTCGGCAGTTGGCTGCTGGCCTTCGGACTGGTCGCGGCGATCGGCTCGGACTGGCTGCTGATTCCCTGACGTACGGTCAGCGCACCGAGATCCGTACGGTCCCGCCGCGCGGATCGGCCCGGTCCAGCCAGTCGCCCCGCAGGTGGAACGGACGGTCCGGTACGGCGGGCAGCAGCAGCCGCTGCCGGTGGAGCTCCCGGCCGTCCTGGCGGACGACGAGCAGCGGCACGGTGAGTCGCCGGTCCGTGCGCAGGGTGAGGCGGCCGCGGAGCGGGAGGTCGCCGGCCGGGCCGACCAGGTTCGGGGCGATCCACCGCAGCGGGGCTTCGACCGCGATGGACGGCCGTCCGGTGGGCCACTCGCCGGCCGTCAGATGACGCAGTACGGGCGCGGCGACGGCCCGGCCCTCGGCGAGGGCGACGCCCGCGCTCTCCACGCCGTGCAGCAGGTTGCCGACGGCGAAGACTCCGGTGCGGTTCGTACGGTGGGATGCGTCGTACGCCGGGCCGCGGGTGCCGGGGTCGAGGGTGATCCCGCCGCGCCGGGCCAGTTCGTGGTCGGGGATCCAGTCGCCGGTGAAGACGACGGTGTCGCAGCGCAGGGTCGCGGTCCGGCCGTCGTGGTGACGCACCAGGACTCCGGTGAGACGTTCCCGGCCGGTCAGGGCGGTGACGGTGGTGCGGCCGAGGACCGGGGTCCGGTCGCCGGTCCGGGTCGGGGCGGTGAGCCGGGAAACCGGCCGGTCGCTGACCATGGCGACGACGTCCACGCCCGCGATGCGCAGAGTGTCGGCCGCGACACGGCCGATGGGCCCGTCGCCGACGACGACGGCCCGGGTGCCGATGCGTTGCCGGTACAGGTGGACGGCCTGCTGGAGTTCGCCGGTGGTGTAGACGCCGGGCGGGCGGCTGCCGGGGACCAGTCGGGCGCTGCGGGGGCGTTCGCGGGCGCCGGTGGCGAGGACCACCGCGCGGGCGGTGATCCGTTCGAGGCCGGTGGGTGCGGTGGTGTCCAGGGTCAGCGGTCCGGCCCAGCCGGTGGCGGTGACACCGGTACGCAGGGTGGCTCCGGCGCGTTCGGCGGCGGCCACGCAGCTCCGGGCGTACGCGGGCCCTGTCGTGCCTCCCCGGCCGATGGTGTGGCCGCCGAATCCGCCGTGGTGGCAGTGGCGGGGGATGCCGCCCGTGGTCTGTTCGCGTTCCAGGATCTCGACCCGGCCCGCGCCGGACGCGGCGAGTTCGGCCCCGGCGCCGAGGCCCGCCGGGCCGCCCCCGACGATCAGCACGTCGACGGTCCGCTCGCGCCGGGTCATGACCGGGTCTCCTCGAAGAGTGCGCGGACCGCGGCCCCGCAGTAGAACCCCTGGCAGCGCCCGTTGCCGGCCCTCGTCCTGCGCCGCAGGCCGTCCGGGGAGTGCGGCGGCACCGGGCCGGCCAGGGCGTCCCTGATCTCGCCCGCGGAGACCCGTTCGCAGTGGCAGACCAGCGTGCCGTAGGCGGGGTCCGCCGCGATGCGTTCGGCGTCCTGGTAGGGGCGGGGGAATGCCTCGCCGAGGTTGGGCATGGTGACGGGCGGCAGTTCGGACGGGGTGCCGAGAGCGAGGCCCGAGTCGCCGAGCAGTTCGACGACGTGTGCGGCGATGGCCATCGAGGCGGTGAGTCCGGTGGAGCGGATGCCGCCGACGGTGATCCGGCGCCGCTCCGGCCGGGACCGGATGCGGTAGTCCTCCTGGCCGGTCGCGGCGCGGAGTCCAGCGTAGACGGCGGTGACTTCCTCGTCGAGCAGTCCGGGCAGGATGCGGCGGCCCTTCTCGCGGAGCAGGGCGATGGCGTCGGCGGTCGATCCGGTGGCGGTCTTGTCGTCGAGGTCCTCGGCGGTGGGGCCGAGCAGCACGTTGCCGAAGACGGTCGGTGCGACCAGTACGCCCTTCCCGGCGGCGGTGGGCACCGGCAGCAGGATGTGGTGGACGAGATCGCGGGCGAGCTTGTCGAAGACGATGAGCTGGCCGCGGCGCGGGGTGACGGTGAAGTCGTCGTGGCCGAGTTCCCGGTCGAGTTCGTCGGCGTGGAGTCCGGCGGCGTTGATCAGGTGGCGGGTGCGCAGCGGTCCCCGGGTGGTGGTGAGGGTGTGGACCTCGTCGTCGCTGTCGATGTGCCGCACGCGGCAGTTGAGGTGCAGATGGACTCCGGCGCGCACGGCCTGGGTGGTGTAGGCGAGCGGGGTGGTCCAGGGGCAGATGATGCTCTCGTCGGGGACT
Organism: Streptomyces sp. NPDC007164; assembly: GCF_040634135.1. Classification (NCBI taxonomy): domain Bacteria; kingdom Bacillati; phylum Actinomycetota; class Actinomycetes; order Kitasatosporales; family Streptomycetaceae; genus Streptomyces; species Streptomyces sp. NPDC007164. Next base: position 77,429 of record NZ_JBEYFB010000026.1, on the reverse strand, counting down.
TCGAGCGCGCCGAGGGCGCCCGGTCCCAGACGGGGCTCGCGGGCCCGCAGTTCCTCCGCGTTCAGGAGGCGTGCCGCGTGGTAGTCGTTGCGCTCGGCCTTGGCCAACAGGGCCGGCAGTGCGGCCAGTTGTTCCTCGTCCCAGGCGACGAGCAGGGCTCCGACGCGTTCGACGGGGATGCCGGTCTCGGCCGCGTACGCGCGGAGGCTGTGCTGTCCCTCGCGTACGAGCCGGGCTTCCAGGGAGCCGGGTACGGCGTCGAAACCGGTGTGCAGGATGGCGGTGTTGGCCTTCGAGGTGCCGTTGCCGATGTCGTCGGAGGCGTCCAGGAGTGCGGTGCGCAGCCGGTAACGGGCGAGTTCGCGGGCGATGGCGGCGCCGACGACGCCCGCGCCGACGACGGTCACGTCGTAGGGCGGGGTGCCGGGCGGCTCGTCGGCGGTGAGTTCGCCGGCTGTGGTGATCGTGAGGGGCATCGGGTGGCTCTCGTACGTCTCAGGCATGGTCCAGCAGGGTCTGTACGGCGGTCCGGAACCCGGCGAGCCGTTCGGCCGCCTCGTCGGCGCCGATCCGGGGTTCGTACACGGCGGCGGGCTTCCAGTCGGGCAGGGCCTGCCGGACGGGGAGTCGCGGGTCGAGGCCGAGCCGGGCGACGGCTCCGACGCCGAGTGCGGTGACATCGGGCAGTGCGGACACCTCGACGGGCCGTTGCAGCAGGTCGGCCTGGGTCTGCATGAGGAGTCCGGAGCGGGTCAGGCCGCCGTCGACCCGGAGCGCGGTCAGTGGCGAGCCGAGGTCGGTGGCGACCGCCTCGGTGAGTTCGACGACCTGGGCCGCGATGCCTTCGCACAGGGCGCGCACGAGATGGCCGCGGGTGGTGCCGAGGCCGAGGCCGGTCAGCGATCCGCGCAGGTCGCTGCGCCACCAGGGGGCGGCGAGTCCGGCGAGTGCCGGTACGAAGGTGACGCCGCCGGAGTCGGAGACGGACGCGCCGACCGGGTCGAGGTCGGCCGCGCCGGAGACCACCCCGAGGCCGGTGAGCCAGTCGACGGCGGACGCGGCGGTGTAGACCTGCCCGTCGAGGCAGTAGCTCGTACGGCCGCCGAGCCGCCAGGCGACACAGCTGACCAGTCCGGTGGAACCTCGGCGCGGGACCGGCCCGGTCTGGGCGAGCAGGAAGGCACCCGTTCCGTAGGTGCATTTGGCGTTGCCCGGGTCCAGGGCGTTCTGGGCGAGCAGGGCGGCCTGCTGGTCGACGAGCAGTCCGGTCAGCGGGAGTTCGCCGCCGAAGGCGGTCGTCGTGCCGACCGTGCTGTCGCAGTCGACGACGTCGGGCAGTGCCTCGTCGCCGAGGCCGAAGACTTCCAGGGCCCGGGGCGACCAGCCGGCCCGGTCGAGGTCGAGCAGCTGGGTGCGGCCCGCTGTGGCCACGTCGGTGACGAACGCGCCGGTCAGCTGGTGGACGAGCCAGGAGTCGCTGGTGGTGACGACGCCCTCGCGGGTGAGTTCCCGGCGGATCCAGGCCATCTTCGGGGCGGCGAAGTACGGGTCGAGGGGCAGTCCGGTGAGTTGGGTCAACTCTTCGTCGTATGGGGCGAGCTCGGTGCAGATCGAGGCGGCTCGCCGGTCCTGCCAGACGATCGCGTCGGTGAGCGGTCGCCCCGTGTCCGGATCCCAGGCGAGCACCGTCTCGCCCTGGTTGGCCAGGCCGACCGCGACCACGGGTTCGGCGGCCTCCCGCAACGCCCGGCGGCCCGCTTCGACGACCGAGCCGAGCAGTTCGGCCGGGTCCTCCTCGACCGCTCCCCCGGCGCCGTGCCGGGTTCGCACCGGAACGGAAGCGGAACCGATCACGCCGCGCTCGGGACAGATCACCAGGGCCTTCGTCCCCGACGTGCCCTGGTCCACGGCGAGTACCGGGCCTGTCATCGACTCTCCAGCGGTACGGAAGCTCTGCGGCTTGAACGGAATCGTGATCACTGAACTCGTCGCCCAGAGTGGTGCAGACCACCGCGTACGTCAAGAGCAGCCCGGGACACGACCGGAACAACCGGTACATCTTTCAACGTCCTGGCGAATCAGCCGGCTTGAGTAAGATCCGCGAATCGGTCCAGGGTTCGGAGTGACTGGCCTTACACTCACCGCCGGGCAACAACCGGACGCCTTAAGGCAGTTCGTTTTTCAACAGCTGCTTCACCCCCCACGTCCTTGAGGATTGATGACACCGACACCCTGTCCCGAGCCCCCGACCGCCGATTTCCCGGCTTTCCGCAGTTGCACGGGTTCCATGCCGCCAACGGGTTGCGTGACGTGCTGAGGAGAACTCCCGACCGTCGTACGCCGGCCTGTCGTTCAGGGGCAGGTCGAGTCCATGGCCAACAGTGATTTCCGGCCGGTCTATCACCCGGCCGGCCATGACAACGATCTGCGGGTCGCATTACAGGACTTGCGCACCGGACGCTGGATGTCCATGCGTAATCTGCTGGAGAGCACCCCGGACTGGACCCTGTGGACCCAGCGCACCCAGGTGCTCGGGGCGGTTGCCGCCGGTTCGGACGCGGTGCAGGCATGGCTGGCCGAGGACCCCAGGAGCATCGCCGCCACGGTGATGCAGGCGCGCGTCGTCGTCGAGCGGGCGGTGCGCGCCCACCGCGAGGGCCACCACCGGGCGCAGGAGTTGTGGCAGGAGGCCTGGCAGGCCTGCCGCACGGCCGCGAACGCCTCGCCCGCGGACCCGGTGCCCTGGGTGTGCCTGCTGGCCCTGTCCCAGCTGGACGAACACCAACAGCTGGAGGAACACCGGCTGCACCCGCCGGGGCCGATGCTCTTCCCCGGCCCGTGGGGACTGCTGGCCGAGGCCGACAAGCGCGACCCGTGCAACCGCGAGGCCTACCACCGGATGCTCCAGTTCGTGTACGCGCGCAAGGCCGGAGGATCGCTCTCGGAGGCGGTCAACTTCGTTCAGTGGGCGGCCTCTTCGGCGCCCGACGGCTCCGCGCTGCATGTGCTGCCGCTGTATGTGCGGGTCGAGCGCTACCGCCGCGAGCAGGGCCACGAGAAGGCCCTGGACCTGCACTGGGTCACCGAGGACGCGGAACGGGACGCGGCTCGCGCGCTGGAGCTCTGGTTCCGTCGCACACCACCGATCTCGCACTCCCTGCTCGACCTCAACCATCTGGCCCACGCCCTGTGGGGGGCGCTCCAGTTCGCCGAGGCCGCAACGGTGTTCGAGGAGCTCGGGCCCTATTTCACCTCGGTTCCATGGGTGTACCGCACACGTGGCCGCAAGAGCCCCAAGGACGCGGAGGACGTCTTCCTGCGTGCCCGCAGCCGCTGTCTCTCCGTCTCCCGCGACCCGGGACGGGGGCCGCAGCGCTGAGCGACGGCACCGCGATGCCGGGTGCCCGCCCCGTCCCGAACCGATCCTGTCCGCCCCTTTCATCACCCGCTCACGGAGGTTTTCCCGATGTCCATATCCACCCCGACCCAGTCGGGTGCGGAGGCAACCCCGCCGAAGGACGAGGAGGAGCGGCTGCGCGAACTCGGCTACCAGCCGGTGCTCGCCCGCCGCATGGGAGGCTTCGGCAACTTCGCCATCAGCTTCTCCGTCATCTCGATCCTGTCCGGCTGCATGACCCTGTACGGCTTCGGCATGTCGACCGGTGGTCCGGCCGTGATGCTCTGGGGCTGGGCCGGTGTCGGACTCTTCGTGCTCTGCGTCGGCATGGCGCTCGCCGAGGTCACCAGCGCGTACCCGACCTCGGGAGCGCTGTACTACATGGCCGACCGGCTCGGCGGCCGCAAGTGGGGCTGGTACACCGGCTGGCTGAATCTGCTGGGTCTGCTGGGCGCGATCGCGGGCATCGACTACGGTGCGGCGCTGTTCACCGGTGCGCTGATGAACCTCCAGTGGGGATTCACGCCCACACCGGGCAAGACAATGATCATTTTTGTCTGCATTCTGCTGCTGCACGCCGTACTGAACCTCTTCGGTGTCCGCCTCGTCAGCGTGCTCAACTCCATCAGTGTCTGGTGGCACCTCGCCGGTGTCGCGGTGATCGTCACCGTGCTGGCGATCGTCCCCTCGCACCACCAGTCGCCGTCGTTCGTCTTCACCGAGTTCGTCAATGACACGGGCTGGCACAACCCGTTGTACGTGGCGGCGATCGGCCTGCTCCTCGCGCAGTACACCTTCTGCGGCTACGACGCCTCCGCCCACCTGTCGGAGGAGACGTCGAACGCCTCCGTGACTGCGGCCAAGGGCATCGTCCGCGCGATCTGGGTCTCCTGGATCGCCGGCTTCGTGCTGCTCGCCGGGCTGACCTTCGCCATCCAGGACTACGCGGGCACCCAGAAGAGCGCCACCGGGGTGCCACCGGCGCAGATCCTGATCGACGCGCTGGGCACCTCCGGGGCCACCGCCATGCTGCTGATCGTGATCGCGGCGCAGCTGTTCTGCGGCAACGCCGAGGTCGCCGCCGCGAGCCGGATGGTGTTCGCCTTCAGCCGTGACAACGCCCTGCCGGGATCGGCGCTGTGGCACAAGGTGAGTGCCCGCACCCAGACGCCGGTCAACGCGGTGTGGCTGTCGGTCGTCGTGGCCGGGGTGCTCGCGCTGCCCTCGCTGTACTCCGCCACCGCGTACGGTGCGGTGACCGCGATCAACGTCATCGGCATCACGCCCGCCTACGCGATCCCGATCTTCCTGAAGCTGCGCTCCGGCAGCCGGTTCGAACGCGGGCCGTGGCACCTGGGACGCTGGAGCAGGCCGATCGGCTGGATCGCCGTGGTGTGGGTCGCGATCGTGACCGTGCTGTTCCTGCTCCCGCAGTCCTCCCCGGTGACGGTCGACTCGATGAACTACGCGTCGATCGCGCTGATCGCGGTGCTGGTCCTGGCCACCGTGTGGTGGTTCGTCGCCCGCCGTTCGTACAGCACGCCGTCGGCGTACGGGAACGCCCGCGAGCAGGCGGAGATCGAGGAAGGCATCGTCTGATCCGGCCCGATCTCCGCCGGCCCTTCCGGAGCCGCTCCGCCGACCGGCGGCGGCCCGGGAGGGCCGCGTGCTTGTCCGGCCCTCCCCGCGGCACCACGGCACTACGGCAGCCAGAGGCAGGCGGCGGCCAGGAGCGCCACCGTCGCCCCGCCGGTGAGCACCGGCACATTGCCCACCCAGGCGGCTAGCGCGCCACCGCCGAGCGCGCCGATCGGCACCGTGCCGATGAGCGCGGCCTGCAGGACCCCGGCGACCCGGCCCTGGAGCTCGGGCGGTGTGATCAGTTGCTGGGTGGTGGTCATGGAGATGGCCCAGACCGTGGCCGCGAGACCAAAGACGAACTGGTACGCCAGCAGCGCCGGGAAGCCCGGTCCCAGGGAGGCGCCCGGGATCAGGAAGATCGCGAGGGCGGCCACCACGGCGCAGATCCGGGTCGCCATGGCCAGCCCGATGGTGTCGGCGAACCGGCCCGCCAGCAGCACTCCGAGTACGGTGGCGACACTGAAGGCGGCGTAGACCGTCCCCAACTGCCAGGCCGGCAGCGCCAGATCGCGGGTGGCGTAGAGCACGAAGAGCGCGTCGGCGGCTCCGCTGCCGAGATTGAACCCGGCCCCCGCGAGCACCTGCCGGCGCAGCAACCGTTGGTCGCGCACCACTTCGAGTCCGGCGCGCAGCGCGGCCGTTCGGGACTCCTTCTCGCGACGGGCCCTCTGGGCCGATGAGTTGAGCGCGGTGGGGAGCCCGAGCAGCAGCAGTGCCTCGATGCCGTACGCCACGCAGGCGGCCAGCAGTGCGGTGGAGGCCCCGGTCAGGCCCACCAGGACACCGCCGAGGGCGGGGCCGCCGATCTGCCCGGTGGTACGGGCGCCGGTCAGCGCCGAGTTGGCGGAGAGCAGCTGCTCGGGGTGCACGACCCGGGGCAGGGCCGCCTGCAGGGCGACGGCCAGCATGGAGGTCAGCGCACCGGACGCGGTGGCAACCACGTACAGCTGGGGCAGCCCGAGCCGCCCGAGGACGTCCGCCAGGGGTACGGAGCCGACGACCAGCACCTGGAGAACGGTGAGCAGCACGGTCAGTCCGCGCAGCCGTGCCCGGTCGACCAGCACCCCTGCGAACGGGCTGAGCAGCGCAGCCGGGAGGTAGCTCAGCGCCATCAGCGCGGAGGCGCCGAAAGGCCCCGCGCCCAGCCGGGTGACGGCGAGCAGCGCGAGGGACAGGGTGGTGACCTGGCGTCCGACGGAGCTGGCGATCTGTTCCCCGCACAGCAGCGCGAACGGCCGGTGGCGCAGCAGCGCGCGCCCGCCTCGCCGCGGCTGTCCGGTCCCGGCACCGGGGGCGCGGGTACGGGCGGCGGAGGGCGGCGGGTCGGGCTGCTGCTCCATCCCGTTCAGATGTCGGTGCAGGGGACGGGCCACCGGCGGATGCGCGGTGGCAGGGCCACCACCCAGCCGTCGGTCACCCGGGCGAGGCGCTCGGCCGCCAGCAGCTCCACCGCTTCCCGGCCGATGGCGTCCAGCGTGGCCACGGCGGTGGGGGCCTGGACGGTGCGGAAGGTGGCGAGCAGATCGGGGTCGTCGATCGTGAAGCGGGCCGCGGCCGATGGCTCCCGGCGGTCCATGACGGTGACGAAGTCCGGTCCGCGCCGGTGGTAGAGCTGTCCGTAGGCGTGGCGCTCCCGCCAGGTGGTGAGCTCCGGCGGTTCGCCGGGCAGCGGCCCGGGGGCCGGCAGGTGGCGCAGCGGGCCCGCCGTCCCGGAGACTTCGTGCGCGGGCCCGGTGAACAGCGGGTCGTCGGTCGCCGGAAGCCAGCGCACGACGAGATCGTGGCTCTGGCACTCGCGCAGGAACCGGACCGCTTCCGCCGCCGGGCGGCCGCCCGCGCCGAGCCGCAGGGGTTCGTCGACGGTCACCAGCCGTCCGCGGATCCGGTGCGGCACCCACCCGGCCGGCAGGGTGGGCGCGGTGCGGGTCGGGGGTGCGGGCAGAGGGCTCATTCGGCGACGGCCTCTCCTCGGCGCGGCGTTCCGGCCGACTGCGACGGACCCGGCAGCGCGTGCACAGGGCCGTACCCCGGTTCGTGCCGCGGACCGTACGCCGGTTCGTACCCCGGACCGTACGCCGACTCGTACCCCGGTTCGTTCCCCGGACCGTACGCCGACTCGTACCCCGAGCCGTGCTCCGGCTCGTACACAGGGCTGCCCAGCGGATCGTCCGGTGGTCCGCCGGTCGTCCCGTCCGGTGCCTGGGCACGTTCGACGGACCGGACCGGTACGTGCCAGGTGGGCAGCGACACGCAGGAGCGGCCGTCGTCGAAGAGGAGCCCCAGGGCGACCGCGTCGCCGAGCCATGCTTCAAGCTCCTCGGCGGTCGGCGGGTTTCCGTCGGCCGTGAGCAGCCGGTGCAGCGCGCTCCGGGTGCGGCCCGCCTCCAAGTGGCGCAGGGCGGCGGCGTGCCAGCCGGTCAGCCGGTGGGTGCGGCGGGGCCAGCCGTGGCGCCGGTCGTGGACGAGGAGCGCCTCCTCGCCGGCGGGCTGTTCCAGGACCAGGGTCGAGGCGGGATGGCCGGTGTACCAGTCGCGGGCCGCGGCCTTCAGCCGCGCCTCGGTCTCGCCGCCGATCCCTGCCGGCGGGGTGTCGAAGAGGTAGACCAGATCGGCCAGTTGGTCCTCGGGCAGGTCGTAGACATGGCGGTACATCTCGGCGGGACGGCGTTGTGGAAAGCCGAGTGCGGGGTCGGCGAAGTTGGGGCTGAACCGCTCCAGTTGGATGCGGTGGGCGCCGCCGGGCGGCTGGAGGTGGACGAGCGCGGGCAGCTGGTCGATGACGGAGGCGTAGTCCTGGTCGGTCTCCCCCGGGAATCCGTACAGGTAGTTCCAGGAGCAGGTGAGCGAGTGGTTCTCGCACTCGCGCAGGGTCCGGACGTTGCGGGCCCCGCTGACGCCCTTGTCCATGAGCTCCAGGGCTCTGTTGCTGAGGCTCTCGATGCCGGGCTGGATGTGGACCGAGCCGGCGCGGGCGAGCAGTTCCAGCTGCTCGGCTGTGAGGTTGGACTTGACCTCGTAGTGCATGCGCAGGTCCCAGTCGCTGTCGGCGGCGAGCGGGAGGAAGTCCTTGAAGTACGCCATGTCGATGATGTTGTCGACGGTGACGATGTCCAGGATGCGGTGGCGCCGGACCAGCCGGTCGACCTCGTCCCAGAGCCGGTTTCCGGGCTTGGCGCGGAAGGTCATCGCCGAGCCGTTGAGCCCGCAGAAGGTGCAGTGGTGCTTCTCGCCCCACCAGCAGCCCCGGGCCCCCTCCACCACCAGTTTCGGATGGACGTACTCCGCGAGCGGGGAGGCGTCGATGGCCCGCTGCCAGAGGTCGTAGTCGGGCGAGGGGATGTCGGCGGGGGCGACGGTGCGCCGGGACTCCTCGTTGGCGCGCGAATCCTGCCCGTCCCACCAGCAGAGTCCGGGGACGTCGGCGGGTACGGTGCCCGCGTCGATGTGGGCGAGCAGGGCGGGCAGGGCGTACTCACCCTCGCCGCGCACCACATGGTCGACGAAGCGGTGGTTGCGGTGCAGTGCGTGGCCCATCGGGCCGTCGCAGTTGCTTCCGCCGAACACCACGGTCAGTCCGGGGCGGCGCCGTTTGAGCTCCGCCGCCAGCGCCAGCGAGGAGATGTTCTGCATGAATGTGGAGGTGAAGCCCACGACATCGGGGGCGTCGTCGAGTATGGCGCCCGCGCTCTCCTCGATGAACTCCGCCGCGTGGACCCGCATCGCGGTCGCGGTGGAGATGTCGGTCCCGCGCTGTGCGGCGTACTCCTTGAGCCGGGCCACACCCCATTCGGGGTCGTTGTACAGGACGCCGGAGAACACCCAGTCCCCGAGTCCGTCGAAGATCGATTCGCTGCCGACCGCGACATGGTCACCGGGGCGCAGCGCCCCCTTCGATCGTTCCAGCAGGAATTCCGCCCAGCGCAGGGAGCCGTGGAATTCGCGCACCTCGTCGTCCGGCCGGGTCCGGTCCAGCAGCGCGTGCAACAGTCCCACCTGGAGCGAGGGGAGTTCGATCGGCTGCCACGGCATGGTCACCAGATGTATTCGCACTGAGCCTCCCACGGCACGGTGGCGGACGCCGGGCCGCGCCCGGCGTCCGCCCTTCTCGTCGCTGTCCGGCCGAACCGCAGCACTCCGGTTCAGCGCGTCGGACGTTTCTCGATCGTCTGCCGTTCGCGGTTCTTCGCTTCTTCCTCGCGGACCACGACCTTCTTGATCTCCATGTGCGCCTCCCCTCGGCGTTCGGTCCCAAGTCCGTTGACGTTAGGTCGCGTTGTGACGCAGTGGCAAGGGTGCCTGCTGGGGCTGGTGGGGCGGATGGGGCGGTCCGTACCCGTAGCGGGCCGGAGACCGATCGCTATGCTGCGTGCCGAGCGCTCACCGGAAGCGCTCAAACGAACAGTGCGCGGCGGTACGGCGAGGGGGCCAGCAGCATGCGGGAGCCGGTTGAACTCAGGCGGCAGCGAATCCTGTCGGTGGTGGAGTCGCGCGGCGCAGTCAAGGTCAGCGCGCTCGCGGCCGAGCTCGATGTCTCGGTGGTCACGGTCCGGCGGGATGTGGAGGAGCTGGCCCGGGACGGGCGGCTGCGCCGCGGGCACGGGGTAGCCCGTCCGGTGCGGGAGCCGGTCCCGACCGCCGCGGTCCCGGCGGCCCGGGGAGAGGAGCCGGGCGGGGACGCCGGGGCGGTCGCCCTGGTCGTCCCGGAGCGGCACACGTACCTGTACGAGACCCTGCACGGCGCCCGCTCCGTCCTGGAGGAGTCCGGGATCCGGATCGCCCTGCACATCGCGCCGCCGTCGGCCGGTGCCGAACGTCCGCTGGTGGAGCGGGCGCTGGCGGACGGGGCGCGGGGGCTGCTGATCGCGCCGCGCTGGCTCAGTACCCGCTCGGAGGAGCTGGACTACGGCTGGCTCGCGAACGTGGGGGTGCCGACCGTGCTGATGGAGCGCCGGCCCCGGCCGGGCAGCGCGCTGCACGCCCTGGACTCCGTCTGTTCCGATCACTGGTACGGGATCCATCTCGCCGTGGACCATCTGGTGTCGCTGGGGCATCGCCGTATTGTGCTGGCCGCCCGGGACGACAGTCCGACGGCGCGCAGCATCCGTACCGCGTTCGCCGAGATCGCGGCGGCGCGCCCTGAGGTGGAGGACTGGTCGGTGGTGCTGAGCTCTCCGCGGGCCGCGCTCGGCCCGGACGCTCCCGCCGTGGCGGAACCCCGGTTCTCCGTTCCGGGGAGCGACGGCCGTGCCGTGCTCGACCTCGCCGCACTGCTGCGGGAGCGGGGCGTGACGGGGGCCGTGCTGCACGGCGACGTGGACGCGCTGATGCTGGTGCAGCGGCTGGCGGAGAGCGGTGTCGAGGTGCCCCGGGACTGTTCGGTGGTGGCGTACGACGATGTGGTCGCGGCCCTCGGCAGCCCGCCGCTGACAGCGGTGGCGCCGCCGAAGGCGGAGATCGGGCGGGCCGCCGCCGAGCTGCTGCTGCACCGGCTGTCGGGCGGAGCGGGCGCGAGCGGTCCGGTGCGCCGCACGGAGCTGCTGCCCACGCTGAAGGTGCGCGGATCGGCCCAGGAACCACCTCTTTCCGCCGAGTGATCGTTTGACCGCTTCATTTTTCTTCTGAGCGATCACTTGACCAGTACCGATCAGCCGATCAGGATTCCCCGTGAGCCGATTCAGTAGCCGCGGGAGGCGCCACATGCCCGGTCGACAGAGCCGTCGATCCGTGCTCGCCACGATCGCCGCCCTGCCGCTGGTGGGTGCGCTCGGCGGCTGCGGCGGCAGCGGCGGGCCATCGGTGCCGGGCGGCACCGGCGCCGCGGCAGGCGGGGGCGGCAGGCGCCCCACCCGCATCACCTTCTGGTCCGCGCTGCGCGGCAGCCAGGACGTGGTGGACGCGTTCAACCGCACCCACGACACCGTCCAGGTCGACTTCCAGCAGGTCCCGGCGGGCTCGATGGGCGGGTACGCCAAGCTCAGCAACGCCGCCCGGGCGGGCAACGCCCCGGACGTCGCGACGATCGAGTACCCCCAGATCCCCGGCTTCGCCATCGACGGAGTCGCCCGGGACATCACCGGCCTGGTCGGCGACGGGCTGCGTGCCGCGCTGCTGCCGCAGGCGCTCGGCCTGACCACCTTCGACCAGCGGGTCTTCGGCGTGCCGCTGGACGTCGAACCGATGGTGATGCACTACCGCACCGACCTGTTCGCCGAGTACGGCCTGCCGGTCCCGCGCACCTGGGCGGAGTTCGAGGAGGTGGCCCGGACGGTGCGTCGCAAGGCCCCCGGCCGCCGTCTGACGGCCTTCGCCACGGACGGCGCCCCGCAGTTCGCCTCGTTCGCCTGGCAGGCCGGTGCCCAGTGGTTCGACACCGGGGCGGGCGCCTGGAACGTGTCGTTCGCCGACGCGCCGACCCGCCGCGTCGCCGCCTACTGGCAGCGGCTGATCGACCAGGACCTGGTCGTCGTGAACCCGGTCGACGGCCGGCAGTACGACGCCCGGATCGGCAGCGGCCAGGTCCTCACCCGGCTGAGCGGCGCCTGGGACGCCGGAGCGCAGATGAACGCCCGGCCCGCGCAGAAGGGCAGGTGGGCCGTCGCACCGTTGCCCCAGTGGAGCCCGTCCGCCGCTGTGCTCGGCACCCACGGCGGGTCCACCTTCGCGGTCACCTCCGGCAGCGCGCACCCGGAGGCCGCCATGGAGTTCATCGAGTGGCAGGTCTCGCACCCCGACGCGCTGCGCGCCCGGCTCGCCGGCGGCACCAGCAGCCAGTACCCGGCCGCCCCCGGCCTCGTGGCCGTCGGCCGACGGGCCTTCGACCGCGGCTACTACAACGGGCAGGACATCTACGCGCTCTTCGAGCAGGAGGCGCACAAGATCCGGGACGGCTGGACATGGGGACCGCGGATGTCCGCCTCGCAGAAGGTGATGCAGGACGGCTTCGCCCGGCTGGGCGGCGGCCGGGGCTCAGTGATCGACGCCGTGCGCGCGACCCAGCGGGGCACCATGCCGGACCTCAGGGCCCTGGGCCTCGCCACCACCGAGCGCAGCACCTGACCGAGCCCCGTCCGCCAACCCGTCCCCGTACCGGCAGCAGACCCCTCCCAGCAGCAGAGAGGCAGGTGACACCATGACCAGCCCGATCACCACCCCCGCTTCCACCCCTTCGCGTCCGCCCGCACACCCGTCGGGGACCGCTCCGGAGCGACCGCCGGCCACCGGATCCGCACGCCGGGCCCGCAGGTACGCCAGGCGCCGGGAACTCGGCGCGTGCGGCGCCCTGATGGCCCCCTTCTTCATCCTTCTCGTGACGGTTTTCCTGATCCCCGTCGGGACTGCCGTCCGGCTCAGCTTCTTCGGCGCCGACCAGCCGGGGCTCGGCTTCGGCCCGGAGCGCACGGTCTTCGTCGGGCTGCGCAGCTACACCGCCGTGCTGACCGACCCGACGTTCATCGGCGGGCTGGGCACCGTCGTCCTGTACTGCCTGATCTACATCCCGCTGATGGTGACCGGCGCCCTCGCGCTCGCCCTGCTGCTGGACTCCGGGGTGGTACGGCTGCGGTCCTGGGCCCAGCTCGGGCTGTTCCTGCCGCACGCGGTGCCCGGCATCATCGCGGCCGTCATCTGGCTGTACCTGTACACCCCGGGACTCAGCCCGGTGATCGACCTGCTCGCCGGGGCCGACATCACCGTCGACTTCCTCGGTGTGCACACCGTCCTGCCGTCGATCGTGAACATCGCGCTGTGGAGCAATCTCGGCTACAACATGGTCGTCTTCTACGCTGCTCTCCAGGCCGTGCCGCGCGAGGTGATCGAGGCGTCGGTGGTCGACGGCGCGGGTCCGGTCCGTACCGCGCTCCAGGTGAAGGCACCGCTGGTGCGTTCGTCGATCGTGATGGTCGCGATGTTCACCCTGATCTTCGCCCTGCAACTGTTCACCGAGCCGATGCTGCTGAGCCAGGCCACGCCGGTGATCAGCTCCCGGTTCTCGCCCAGCATGTACATCTACGACGCGGCGTTCACCCGTAACAACTACGGCCTCGCCGCGGCCGCCTCGGTCGTCCTGCTCGTCTGCACGATCGCGCTCTCCTACGGCGTCACCCGCTGGTCCAACCGGACGGGGACCCCCGAGGAGGACGCCCGATGAGCACGGGCTCCGCCCTCGCCTCCGCCGCGCGGCGGCCCCGCCTCCTCGGCCGGGCAGTCGTCAACCTCGTCGTCGGCGTCTCGGTGCTGTACACACTGCTGCCCGTGCTGTGGCTGGTGCTCGCCGCCTCGAAGGACCGCGACGCGCTGTTCGGCAGCGATGTGCTGTCGCTGGACCACTTCTCCTTCGGACCGAACCTGAAGGACCTGTTCGCGATGGACGGCGGACTGTACGGGCGCTGGTACGGAAACAGTCTGCTGTACGCGGTACTCGGCGCCGCGCTCGGCGCGATGGTGAGCATCGCCTGCGGGTACGCCTTCGACAAGTACCGCTTCGCGCACAAGGAGAAGCTGTTCGGTCTGGTGCTGGCCGCGGTGATGGTGCCGCAGACCGTGCTCGCGCTTCCGCTCTACCTGATGGCGTCCGGCACCGGCCTGGTCAACACCTTCTGGTCGGTCTTCATCCCGGTGCTCTTCAACCCGTTCGGGGTCTACCTCGGCCGGATCTTCAGCCGGGGGTACGTGCCGGACGAGGTGCTGGAGGCGGCGCGGCTGGACGGCGCCGGCGAGCTCGCCGCCTACTTCCGGGTCGCCCTGCGGATGTTGGGGCCGGGCCTGGTCACCGTCTTCCTCTTCCAGCTCACGGCTATCTGGAACAACTTCTTCCTGCCGATGGTGATGCTCTCCGACCAGCACCTGTATCCGGTCAGCCTCGGTCTCTACACCTGGAACAGCGCCGCCACCGTCTCACCCGAGTACTACCCCGTCGTGATCATGGGTTCGCTCCTCGCGGTCCTGCCGTTGATCCTCGCCTTCGCCCTGCTCCAGCGTTTCTGGAAGTCGGGGCTCACCGCGGGTGCCGTGAAGTGACCGGGCCACCGCCACCGTCCCCTCCCTCTGCCAGGAGAAAGATGCCCAGGACCAGCCCTGACTCCCCCGTAGCTCCCCCCACCCGGAACCGGCCGCGCGCCGCCGTGGCCATGAAGCCGGGCGCCGCCACCGCGCTCCTCGATGCCCGGTCCCTGGCCGCGCTCGGCAAGGTCTGCGCTCTCGCGGACCTCCCCGTCCTCGACGACTTCGCCACCGACCGGGCCCGCGCCGTACTGGCGGACGTGGAGATCCTGGTCACCGGCTGGGGCTGCCCACCGCTCGACGGGGCCGCACTGGCCGCCGCCCCGCGGCTGCGCGCGGTCGTCCACACCGCGGGCAGCGTCCACGGGCACATCACCGAGGCCTGCTGGGACCGCGGCATCGAGGTGTCGTCGGCGGCCGCCGCCAACGCCCTGCCGGTGGCCGAGTACACCGTCGCGATGATCCTGCTCTCCGGCAAACGGGTCCTGGAGCGGGCCCGCGAGTACCGCGCGGAGCGCCGCCGCGACAACTGGCTCGCCACGCCCGCCCGGGTCGGGAACCATGGCCGCACCGTGGGCATCCTGTCCGCCTCGCTGATCGGCCGGCGCGTCATCGAGCTGCTGCGCCCCTACGACCTGCCCGTCCTGCTGCACGATCCGTACGTCACCGACGAGGAGGCCGCGGCGCTCGGTGCGCGGCCGGTCGGCCTGGCGGAACTCTTCGCGCAGAGCGATGTGGTGAGCGTCCACACTCCGCTGCTGCCGGCCACCCGCGGGCTCGTCGACCGTGAGCTGCTCACCTCGATGCGCCCGGACGCCGTGCTGATCAACACCGCGCGGGGCGCCGTCGTCGACCAGGACGCGCTCACCGACGTACTCCGGCAGGACCGGATCCGGGCGATCCTCGACGTCACGGATCCCGATCCACTGCCCACCGCACATCCCCTCTGGGACTGCGACAACGCTCTGATCACCCCGCACCTCGCAGGTTCGCAGGGCAATGAATGGCAACGACTGGTCGACCTCGCGGTCGGCGAGATCGACCGCTGGGCCGCGGGCGACGGTTTCGCCCATCCCGTACGACGCGAAAGGCTGGCATTCCTCGCATGACCGCTCCGCATCCGATCTCACCCATCGAACTCCCGGCGGACGACCGGGAGTCGAGCCCGTACACCGGCTACACCCGCGCACACTGGGAGGCCGCCGCCGACGGACTGCTCCGGGCCGCCTGGCAGTGGGCCACCCCGGGCGGCGCCCTGCTGGACCTGCCGGGCCGGCCGTCCGCGTCCGGTGTGCGCTCCGACGGCCTGGAGGGTTACGCGCGCACCTTCCTCGCCGCCGCCTTCCGGGTGGCGGGCGCGGAGGGCAAGGATCCGCACGGCTGGCTGGACCGGTACGCCGACGGGCTCGCGGCGGGTACCCGTACCCCCGGCCGTGACGACGCCGAGTCCTGGCCGCTGATCCGCGACCACACCGTCTTCGGCCAGCCCATGGTCGAGTCCGCCTCGGTGGCGATAGGTCTGCGGCTGACCCGGCCGTGGCTCTGGGACCGGCTGGACGCCGGGGTCCAGGACCGTACCGAGGAGTGGCTGCGCGACGCGCTGCGGCACGTCCCCTCCCCCAACAACTGGTACCTCTTCCCCTACTCCGTGGCCGGGTTCCTGGAGTCCGTGGGCCGTGGCGACGCGGAAACGGCACGGGCCAAGCAGCGGGCCCTCGATCTGCTGGAGGGCTGGTACCGGGGCGATGGCTGGTACGCGGACGGCGACGGCCGGGCCTTCGACCACTACAACGGCTGGGCGCTGCACCTCTACCCGGTGCTGGACGCGCATCTGGCGGGCGACGCCGAACTGTCCGCGCACTACGGCGCCCGGCTGCGCGAGCACCTGGAGGGCTTCTCGCTGCTGTTCGGCGGCGACGGTGCGCCGATCCACTTCGGCCGCTCGCTCACCTACCGTTTCGCGGCGGCCTCGTCGGTGGCACTCGGCGCCGTCAGCGGGCACACCCCGCTCACGCCCGGCGCCTCGCGGCGGGTGATCAACGGATCGCTGCGCTACTTCCTGGAGAGGGGCGCGACCGGTACGGACGGGCTGCTGAACCTGGGCTGGCACGGCCCGCACGAGGCGTCGCTGCAGAACTACTCGGCGCCTGCGTCGCCGTACTGGGCGTCCAAGGCCTTCGTGTCGCTGCTCGCCCCGGAGAGTCACCCGCTGTGGACGGCGACCGAGGAGCCCGCGCCGAGCGAGGGCCCCGACCGGGTGCTCGCGCTGCCCGCGCCGGGGCTGCTCGTCCAGACCACCCGCGCGGACGGGATCGTACGGCTGCACAACCACGGCAGTGACCATGTGCGCCCGCACGAGGGCGAGTCGGGTGTGCCGGACGAGCCGCTGTACAGCCGCCAGTCGTACTCCACGGTGACCGGCCCCACGTCGGGGGCGAACGCTGCGGACAACCACCTGGCCGTGGTCGTCGCCGGGGCCCGCAGCGGCCGCCGGGTCATCCGTGCGCTGGGCGCCGGCGGGGGCGACGGCTGGGGCTGGGCCGGCTCCTGGCACCGCCCGGTGTTCACCTCGGGCTCGCCGATGGTGCCGGGGCTGCGGGTGGAGAGCGTCACCGTGGTGCGCGGGCGGTACGAGCTGCGGGTGCACCGGGTGCTCGGCGCGCCGGACGGGGCACGGGTGGAGCAGACGGGCTGGGCGACCGGCCGCGACGACGCCCTGGTCTCCGAGCTGCACGGCCTGCACGGCTGGGAGTCCCGGGACGAGGTACGGGCTCCGCAGGGCACCGCGTACACGCCCTGGGCGGTGGTGCCCCGGCTGTCCGCGTCCGCGACGGGCTCGGTGGTGCTGGTGGCGCTGGCCTCGCTGACCGCGGAGCCCGGCGCGGCACCGCTCGGCCCGGTGGTCGACGCGGTGACCGTGGACGGGGACGTCGTGGAGGTCCGCTGGGCCGAGGACGGGACGACGACACGTATCGGCTTCGAGCCGGTGGCGGTCACGCACGGGTGAGCACCGGGGTGCGCGGCGCGGGAACCTCCCGTAACCGCCGCGCACCCCGCCCGCCGGAGGCGCCGCTACGCGTCCGTCCTGATCACCACGGCCAGGGTGCGCGGACCGTGCACGCCCTCCACCCGCTCCAACTCGATGTCGGAGGTGGCCGAGGGGCCGCTGATCAGCGTCGTCGGCCGCTGCGGCACCAACCGTGCCACCGCTTCCGGCACGCCGGCCTCGACCGTCGACAGATCGACGACGCAGACATGCAGATCGGGGACGAGGGAAAGCGCCCGCCGCCCCTGGTCCGGCGAGCCGTCCAGGAAGATGGTGCCGGTTTCGGCGCAGCTGACGGCCGAGGCGGTGACGACCCCGTCCAGCGCGTCGAGCCGGGGCGCCGGGATGTCGCCGGAGTCCCGCTGGACCTCGCCGTCGTACCCGTCGAGCCAGTCGGCGTCGAGCCCGGCCGGCACACCGATCCGCCGTGCCCCGCGCTCCCGCAGCACCTCGGCGACGACGTGTGCGGTGCGGTCGGCGGTGCAGGTGTGCACGGTGGCCCGGTAGTCGACGAGCCGGTCGGAGAAGAGGGCCAGGCGCTCGTCGTCGGGGAGGGTACGGCCGGTGCGGTAGCCGCGCGGTACGGCGATGTCGGGGGCGGGGGCGAGGGAGAGGGCGTCCTTGATCCGGCCCAGCACCGTTTCACGGGCGGTCGTCACTTCTCCTCCTCCGTCTTCTTGCGGTCCTGCTCGTACTTCTTGCGGTTCTGCTCGTACTCGCCCGCGGCGGCCCGCATCGTCGCGGCGCCCTCGGCCGATGCCAGCCAGGAGCGGAACGTCTGCTTCGGTGGCACTTCGGTGTCCCGGCTCTCGCTCCAGCCGTCGAACGGCGGCGGCAGATGCGAGATCTTGCCGTCCCGCCCGCCGATGACGCGGCCGATTCCCGCCCCCTTCTGCGCGGCGGTGAAGAGCTTCGGATGCTTCATCACGGAGGCCGCGGCCTTCATGGCCAGCTTCTCCGCAGTGGTGCCGGACTGCTCGGTGTGCTGGTGGCGCAGTTCGACCAGGAGCGACGGAATGTCGATCTTGACCGGGCAGGCGTCGAAACAGGCGCCGCAGAGGCTGGAGGCGTACGGCAGCGAGCTGTTGGGGTCGTCCTTGGCCGCGTGCATCCCGGCGAGCTGCGGGGTGAGGACCGCGCCGATCGGCCCGGGGTACGTCGATCCGTAGGCGTGGCCGCCGGCCCGTTCGTACACCGGGCAGACGTTGAGGCAGGCCGAGCAGCGGATGCAGTTGAGCGCCTCGCGTCCGATCCGGTCGGCGAGCGCCGCGGTGCGGCCGTTGTCGAGCAGGACCAGATGGAAGTCCTGCGGTCCGTCGCCCGGCGTCACGCCGGTCCACATCGAGGTGTACGGGTTCATCCGCTCGCCGGTGGAGGAGCGGGGCAGCAGCTGCAGGAACACTTCGAGGTCCTGATGGCGCGGCAGCACCTTCTCGATGCCCATGACGGTGATCAGGGTGTCGGGCATGGTCAGGCACATGCGGCCGTTGCCCTCGGACTCCACGACGGCGAGGGTTCCGGTCTCGGCGATGCCGAAGTTCGCCCCGGAGACCGCCACCTTGGTCGTCATGAACTTCTCGCGCAGGTAGGCGCGGGCGGCGGCGGCGAGATGCGCGGGCACGTTGTCCAGGCCCGGGTCGACGCCCGGGATCTCCTTGAGGAAGATCTGCCGGATCTCGTCGCGGTTGCGGTGGATCGCGGGCACCAGGATGTGTGACGGCTTGTCGTGCGCGAGCTGGACGATCAGTTCGGCGAGGTCCGTCTCGTACGGGGTGATGCCGACCGATTCGAGGTGCTCGTTGAGGCCGATCTCCTGGGTGGCCATCGACTTGACCTTGATGACGTCGCTGCTGCCCGTCGCCCTGACCAGCCGGGCGACGATCTCGTTGGCCTCGACGCCGTCCCGCGCCCAGTGGACGGTGCCGCCGCGCTCGGTGACCTTCCGCTCCAGTTGCTCCAGGAGTTCGGGGAGCCGGTTCATGGTGTCGGTCTTGATGGCCGAACCCGCCTCGCGCAGCGCTTCCCAGTCGGGCAGTTCGCCGGTGACGTCGAGGCGTTTGGCTCGGATGGTGCGGGTGGCCCGGCCGAGGTTGCGGCGCAGTTGTTCGTTGCGCAGCTCGTCGTGGGCGGCCTCGGGGAACTTCCGGTCGCCGCGCAGATTGCCCGTTCCGTACGGGGAGCGGGGCGGGGTCGCGGGCATGCCGAGGAAGGTGCTGCTCATCGGACGGCCTCCGTGGGGACGTACGGCGAGGTGCGGGTGGCGGAGAGGATCTGCGCGAGGTGCAGGGTGCGGGTGCCGGACCGGATGCGGGAGAGCCCGCCGCCGATGTGCATCAGACAGGACGAGTCGCCCGCGGTGCAGACATCGGCCCCGGTGGTGGCGATGCTGCGCATCTTGTCCTGGAGCATCGCGGTCGACGTCTCGGCGTTCTTGACGGCGAAGGTGCCGCCGAAGCCGCAGCAGGAGTCGGCCTCGGGGAGCTCGACGAGATCGATGGAGTCGACGGCACGGAGCAGCTTCAGGGGCTTGTCGCCGACGCGCAGCATGCGCAGGGAGTGACAGGTGGGGTGATACGTCACCCGGTGCGGGAAGTACGCGCCGACGTCGGCCACGTCCAGGACGTCCACGAGGAACTCCGACAGCTCGTACGTCTTGGCCTTGACGGTGGCGACGCCCGCGCGCAGCGCCGCGTCCCCGTACCGTTCGGCGACGATCTCGTGCTGGTGACGGACCGAGCCCGCGCACGATCCGGACGGCATCACGACGGCGTCGATCGAGGCGTCGCCGAACTGGTCGGCGAAGTTCCGGACCAGGGGGACGGGTTCGCGCTGATAGCCGGTGTTGACGTGCATCTGACCGCAGCAGGTCTGCCCCGGCGGGAACACCACGTCGTGGCCCAGTCGGGCGAGCAGGACCGCGGTCGATTTCACCGCCTCGGGGAAGAGCGTGTCTCCCAGACAGGTGGCGAAGAGTCCGATGCGCATGGGGGTCTCTCCGATCGCTTCTCCATTTTTATGGTCCGACCATACTAGCCTCGGTCCGGAACATGAAGGATGCGGCGCCACGATCGGCCTGGGCGGCGACCTCTCGCCACGGCGCGAACCGCCGTCCATCCTCCGGCCCAACTCTTGCTCAACCTATCGAGATTCGATAGATTTCCATCGTAGGTCGATGGAAGGATGGGCCATGGGAAAGCTGACAGTGCGCGCGCTGCGCGCCGTGCTCGTGGTGGTGCTCACCGGCACCGTGTTCGTACAGGCATTGATGGTGTGGGCGTTGGTCAGCGGGAGCGACCCGGAGGACGGGTCGCTCCCGCTGACCCCGCTGCGCGTGGTCACGGTCCTGGGCATCGGGACGGCCCAGGTCGCCCTGGTCTCTGTGTGGCGACTGGTGACGATGGTGCGGCGCGGAACCGTGTTCTCCCACACCGCCTTCCGGTACGTGGACGTCATCATCGGCGCGATCGTCGCGGCTGCCCTCGTGTGGTTCGCGGTCACGGCCCTGAATGC
Organism: Streptomyces sp. NPDC007164; assembly: GCF_040634135.1. Taxonomy (NCBI): domain Bacteria; kingdom Bacillati; phylum Actinomycetota; class Actinomycetes; order Kitasatosporales; family Streptomycetaceae; genus Streptomyces; species Streptomyces sp. NPDC007164. The sequence goes on along the minus strand of NZ_JBEYFB010000026.1, from coordinate 56,838 downwards.
GCCCGGCCAGCGGGACGACCCGGGCGTCACCCTCATCATGGGAGGGATCGGCGTGGCCATCCTGGGAGTCGCGCTCGTCGTGCTCGTGCTGCGGATGCTGCTCGCCCAGGCCGTCGCACGCGACGTCGAAGCGGCGCAGATGCAGGCCGAGTTGGACGAGGTGATCTGATGCCGATCGCCGTCGACATCGACGTGATGCTGGCCAGGCGGAAGATGTCCGTGGGCGAACTCGCAGACCGCGTAGGGATCACACCCGCCAACCTGGCGGTACTCAAGAACGGCCGCGCCAAGGCGGTGCGCTTTGCGACGCTCGCCGCGCTCTGCGAGGTGCTCAAGTGCCAGCCGGGCGACCTGCTTCGCTGGGAGGACGAGGACACCCCGGGCGAATGAGCCGTGCCTGCCGACTCGTCATCGCCGCCCAGGCTCAGGAATCCCCCGGTTCCCGGTCGGAGTTCTCGTCGACCAGCGTGCCGTGGAGGCTGCGGATGTGCTTCTCGACCAGGTCGGCGGCGCTCGCGCCCTCGCCCGCGCGCACCAGCCCCAGCAGCTCGGTGTGCTCGGCGTTGAGCGCGGCGGCCGTGGCCGGCCAGTCCTCGGCCGCCTCCAGCGCCCGCAGGATGAGCGGTCGCACCGACTCGCGGACGGCGGAGGTGAGCGTGGAGGTCAGTTCGTTGCCGGAGCTGCGGGCGATGTGCACATGGAACCGGGTGTCCAGATCGTTGAACTCCAGGACCGGAACCCCCGGCTCCGCCATGCGTGCGACCAGCTCCTCCGCCTCGTCGAGATCCTCCGGGGAGGCGTTGCGCGCGGCCGCCTCGAAGCTGGACCGCTCCAGCACGACGCGTGCCTCAAGGACGTCCTCCAGGCTGTAGCTGCCCAGCGCGAAGTGCAGTCGCAGCAGCCGCCCGAGCGCGTCGTCGGGGTGGCGCACGATACGTGCCCCGGCGTCCGGTCCCCGGCCCGGCTGCGCGACCAGCACACCGATGGTCTCCAGCACCCGCAGCGCCTCGCGCAGCGCGGACCGGCTCACCCCGAGCACCGGCGCGAGCTCGCGCTCGGGCGGCAGCCGGTCACCCGCCCGCAGCTCACCGGCGAAGACCCGCTGCTCGATGCTCTGGAGCACCAGCTCATGCGTACGGGACTGCCGTACGGGTTGCCATTCGACGGGCATCCGTCACCCCTTGCCTCGGCCGGAATCGTCCGGTTGCCGTCGCCTCTGCCGCCGGATCTTCAACTATGTCACACACCGCATATGGTCGGACCAAAGAGGCGATTCCCGCCCGGCGGCCGTGCGCCGGCCCGGTCCGGGCGGCGCCCGCTCAGTAGGTGACGACGATGCGGCGCCCCACCCCGTCCACCTCGATCCGGCCGCCGAACGGAATGACCTGCTGGGGGTCGGTGTGACCGAGATCGACGTCGAGGACGGCCATGGTCTGGGGGCGTACTCGCCCAGTGCCCGCAGCACCGCCTTCCGCTGCTCCGCGCGGTACCGCTCCCCCTCCTCGACGCCGAGCGGCTTCTCGAACGACCAGTTCTTGGCCCGTCCCATGAGGAGGGCGGGGAACTGCCGGAGCAGCCCGCGCTCCCCCATGCTCCGCAGAATCCAGTAGACCTCGTCGGCCGACGGCATCTCCTCGCTCGTTTCGAGGAACAGCACCCGTCCCGCGTAGCTGTCCACCGGCCGGATCTCGCGATCGGCCATCAGCAGCCAGGAAAGGATCTCCAGATTTCCGCCCCAGCTCTCGCCCTTCACGTTCCGGCCGTCGGCGTTGTGCCAGATCCAGCCCCCGCAGGGCCGCATCTCCGGTTCGGAGTCGAAGGTGCGCGGATCCTCCCATCGGCCGTTCTCCCCGTTGGACTCCTTGGACGGGGTGAGTTCGAAGTCGCCCCGGGTGAAGAGGGCGGCGCGCATGGAGTCCGCGGTCAGTGGGTGCATCGCGCCGGGACGCCCCAGTTCGACCATGACCGTTCCGCCGTGGTAGCCGACGATGCCCAGACTCTCCAGGTACACCAGCAGGTTCGTGCAGTCGCTGTACCCGAAGAACGGCTTGGGGTTGGCGCGCAGGAGGTCGCGGTCCAGGTGCGACAGCACGGTGATCTGGTCGTCGCCGCCGATGCTGGAGATCACGGCCTTGATGTCGGGGTCGGCGAACGCCGCGTGGATGTCGGCGGCGCGTTCAAGCGGGGTGGAGCCCATCTTCCGCGTCGTCGGGTACTCCACCGGTTCGAGGCCGAAGTCCTCCCGGAGCCTGCGCAGCCCCAGTTCATGGGGCAGCGGCAGGATGCCGGGGAGGCCGGAGGAGGGGGACAGCACGGCGACGCGGTCGCCGGGACGGGGCTTGTCGGGGTACGTATGGGTCGACATCCGCCGAGCCTAGGGGCCGGGCGCGGCGGCGTCGCCGAGTTTTCCGGGCCCGGCCGCCGGAGGGCCTGACGGCGGAGGGGCGGGCGCCGGAGTGCCTGGCGGCGGACACCCCGGCAAGGACTCCGGCCGTCACCCGTCGAAGGATCCGTGGCGGCCGGCGCCGCCTGCGAACCGTTCGGCCCCGGCCTGCGTCTCCCCCGCCGTCAGCGGTGCCAGGCCGTGCCGGTACTCCTGGGCCAGCGCCTCCGGTTCGCTCAGGCCGTGCTGCTCGCGCACCGAGAGCCGGTCGTGGCGCAGACACAACTGCGGGAACGCGGCGATCTCGTGGGCGAGCCGCTCCGCCGCCCCGCGTGCCTCGCCGGGTGGCACGATCCGGTTGGCGAGCCCGATGGCGTACGCCTCGGCGGCCGGGACGGGCCGCCCGGTGAGGATCAGGTCCATGGCCCGGCTCTCGCCGATCAGCCTCGGCAGCCGCACCGTTCCCCCGTCCACCAGCGGGACACCCCAGCGGCGGCAGAACACCCCGAACACCGCGTCGTCCTCGGCCACCCGGAGATCGCACCAGAGGGCGAGCTCCAGCCCGCCGGCCACGGCGTGACCGGCGACCGCCGCGATGACGGGCTTGCTCAGGCGCATCCGGGTCGGCCCCATCGGCCCGTCGCCGTCGGCCCGGACCTCGTTGCCCCGCTCCGTACCGATGCCCTTCAGGTCGGCGCCCGAGCAGAACGTGCCGCCCTCGCCCCACAGCACCGCGACCGAAGCGTCCGGATCGGCCTCGAACTCCCGGAAGGCGTCGGCCAGTTGTCGGGCGGTGGGCCCGTCCACGGCGTTACGGACCCCGGGCCGTGCGAGGATCACGGTGAACACCGGCCCGTCGCGCTCGATCCGCACGGCTGCTTCTTCACTCATCGTTCGGCCTCTCACAGGGACGGCGGACGGCACCGCCGACCTCATCGATCCGGATCGATCCGGCACAGCTGATTCATGCGATTCTCACGCAATCGTTCTACGGTGGGGCGCGTGACCCAGATGAGCCCGCCCGGCTGGCACCCAGACCCCGGGTATACAGGAATCGGCCCCGTCCACGAGCGCTGGTGGGACGGCACCCGCTGGACCGATCAGCTCCGCGTGCCGCCCGCCACGATCCGGCGCCGCCGGACGCGCGTCGCCCTGGGCATCACCGCCGCAGTGGTGGTCCTCGCCGTAGTCGGAGGCGGCGTCTTCCTGCTGTCGGGCAAGTCCGGCGACGACAACGAGCGCGCGGCCACGTCCCCGTCCGCCCCGCCCTCGGACTCGCCCCGTCGTGGTCCGGGCGCACCGGGAGGCGGCGGCGGGAACGGCGCCCCCGAGCAGCAGCTGCCCGGGACCGAGGACGGCTACGCCACGGACCTGACCAGCGGGATCAGCCTCCCGGTGCCGGACGGCTGGAAGGGCAGCTCCGGGGTCGCGGGCGCGGGAGTGACGACGGGTGAGTACCCGTGTCCCGGCGACACGTCCCAGCAGTGTGTGCGCGGCGGGGTGTTCTCGATGCCCGCGAAGGGCCTGAAGCTCGACACCACGACGGCGAAGGCCACGGCGGAGAAGGACATCTCCGCCAACGCCACGGAGTCGTACGGCGAGAAGATCTACGGTGGCATCACCTCGCACGAGGAACTCAAGTCCGGTCCGGTGACCGTGGCCGGTGAGCAGGGCTACCTGGTGCGCTGGAAGGTGGTGACGAAGAACGGTGACGACGGGTACGTCCAGTCGCTGGCCTTCCCGTCGCCCCGCTCGAAGGAGCTGCTGATCGTGGTGCGGTCCGGCTTCGACGTCAATTCCGAGGCGCCCGCGCTCTCCGTCATGGACGACATCACCAAGGGCATCAAGGCCGCCTCGGGCGCGGGCTCCGGCCCCGGCACCACCGCCTAGGGGCACGGCCAGGTCCGGACGAAGGGCCCCGGGCGGCCCGCCTTCATACACCCGGGTGTGAGTACGAAGGCGGGCCGGGCTGAGTACGCCGACCGATCCACCGGCGGGCGGTCGCTGGTCGAATGACAATCATGCTTCCTGACGCACCGTCCCGCCCCCGCATCCAGCACGTCGCCGGCGTCGGCACGACGCTGGCGCTGTCACTGGCCCCGCTGGTGATCGGCGTGCTGCTCGCCAAGTCCATGGCGGCGGATCCGATGACTCCGGTGAACGCGCTGGTCACCCGGGGCGGGCAGCCCGTACCCATCTCGCCCGCGCAGTGGCGCGGCTGCGGCAGGCAGGCGCTGCGCAAGTGGAAGGGCCCTCTGAAGGCGGGCCGGCGTCCCGTCGCTCTGGTGCGGCGGTGCCCCGGGGTCCGGCGTGCGCGCCGCCCGGGAGAGCTGCCGGTCGAGCACTGAGCGAGCGACCGGCCCGGCGCCCGGGCGCTGCCGGGTGTCAGGCCCGTCGGCAGTGCAGGAACAACTGGGGCTCGGCCACCGCCGCTTCGTACTCCGGGGTGAACAGGGTGCTCTGCTCCCACAGCACCGAGAGGCCGGCCGCGGTGACCAGCTCGGTGAACTCCTCCGGGCCGAAGCTCGTCGCCCGCACGTCGTGCCCCATGAACACGACGTCGAAGTCCTCCACGTCCAACGGCACCGTGGCCACGACCAGATGACCGCCGGGAACCAGCAGCCGGCCGAGCTTCCGCAGGAGCCGGAACTGGTCGTCGCGGGACATCTGGAGCAGTGAGAAGTACGCGCAGACCGCTTCGAAACTCCCCTCGTCGAGGGGAAGTCCAAGAATGTCGGCGCATTCGAACCTCGCGTCGGGAACCTGCCGGGCCGCCAGTTCGACCATGCCGGGCGAGACGTCCACCCCCAGCACCTCATGGCCTGCTCCGGTGAGGGTCTGCGCGGTCGGCCGCCCCGTTCCGCTGCCGACGTCCAGGATCCGGCTGTGCGGTGCGAGATCGCCCAGCAGCCGCTGCAACGAGGCGTGGTGGGCGGCGGAACCGGCGAACGCCCGCTCGTAGTCGGCGCCCAGCGCGTCGAACACCGTGGCGGCTGCGAGGCCGTGGTCTCCGTCCATCGATGTGGTCCCTTCCCCAAGCGCCGTCCCGTCCGGTTCCCCGAGGATGGTTTCATCATTCGTCGGCGCCCACAACGCCCGCCTCCGGGCACGGGGGCCGCGAAATCCGGTTTCCCGCCGCCCGCGCGTTTCCTACACTCACCACGAAACGCGCGCCACAGCGGCATGGTGACGCGCACCGTGACCAGTGGGGGGAGACCGGCCGTGCACCACCGCACCGCTGTTGTCGTTCCCTCGTCGCGGTACGAGGTGATCCTGGTGTCTTCGTGCGCCCGGTGCAGGCTGCGCGGCCCGCACCGGTCCCCCGCGACGGACAACTGACCTCGCGGCGCCCGGCGTCGATACGGCCGGGCGGTCGCCCACCGGTGTGCCACACCGTTCCGGAGGTCTGTGCCCGGCCCGGTCACGGGCCGGTCCGTCCGGGAATCGCGCCCTCCCGTTCCGGAAAAATTTCCGAAAGGCCATGGGCCGTGCGTACCGAACTGCACCGTCGACCCACCAGTCCGCCGACCGACGTCCGCAACCTGGGCATCCTCGCCCACGTCGACGCCGGCAAGACCACCGTCACCGAGCGGATCCTCTATCTCACCGGCGCCGTCCACAAGCAGGGCGAGGTCCACGACGGGACGACCGTCACCGACTTCGACTCCCAGGAACGCGACCGCGGGATCACCATCTTCGCCGCCGCGGTGAGCTGTTCGTGGGACGGTCACCGGATCAATCTGATCGACACCCCGGGCCATGTCGACTTCTCCGACGAGGTGGAGCGCTCGCTGCGGGTGCTCGACGGCGCGATCGCGGTGTTCGACGCCGTCGCAGGCGTCGAGCCGCAGAGCGAGTCGGTGTGGCGGCAGGCCGACCGGCACGGGGTGCCCCGGATCGCCTTCGTCAACAAGCTGGACCGTGCCGGGGCCGACCTCGACACGGCGGTCGCGTCGATCAGGGACAGGCTGCACACCGTCCCGCTGGTGGTCCAGCTGCCGATCGGCAGCGAGGACCGGTTCGGCGGAGTGGTGGATCTGCTGCGCATGCGGGCGCTGCTCTGGGCCGACGACGGCACGTTCGAGGAGGGGCTGGTGCCCGATGCGCTGCGCGAAGAGGCGCTGCGGCGCAGGCGGCTGCTGGAGGAGACGGTGGCGGAGCTCCATCCGGTGGCGCTGGAGGAGTTCTGCGCGGAGTCGTCGGTCTCCGAGCAGACGCTGCGGGCCGCGCTGCGCGACCTGACCCGTACCGGCGAAGGTGTTGTGGTGCTGTGCGGTTCGGCCTACCGCAACCGCGGTGTCGAGCCGCTCCTGGAGGCCGTCGTGGCCTACCTGCCCTCGCCGCTGGACGTGCCGCCGGTGCGCGGCACCCTGGACGGCGCGGTGCAGGAGCGGCCCGCCGATCCGGCGGCGCCGTTCGCCGCGCTGGTGTTCAAGGTGAACTCGACGGCCACCGGCCGGCTGACCTGTCTGCGGGTGTATTCGGGAACGATCCGGAAGGGGGACACGGTGCTGGACGCGGGCGCGCGGCGCCACGAACGCGTCGGGCGGATCCTGCGTGTGCAGGCCGGCCGGCACACGGACGTCGACGCGGCGGTGGCCGGGGACATCGTCGCGGTGATCGGGCTGAAGGCGGCCCGCGCCGGGGCCACCCTGTGCGCACCTGCGGCGCCGCTGGTCCTCGAACCGCCCACCGCGGCCGACCCGGTCGTCTCGGTGGCGGTCGAGGCCCGGAGGCGCACCGACACCGAACGCCTGGTGACGGCGCTGGCGCGGCTGGTCGAGGAGGATCCCTCGCTGACGGTCCGCACCGACCCCGAGACCGGGCAGACAGTGCTGTCGGGACTGGGAGAACTGCATCTGGAGGTCGCGGTGGAGAAGATCCGGCGTGCGCACGAGCTGGCGATCGGTGTCGGCAGGCCGCAGGTGGCGTACCGGGAGACGGTCGCCCGCGGGGTGTCCGGGCTGGTGTACCGGCATGTGAAACAGGACGGCGGTGCCGGGCAGTTCGCCCATGTCGTCCTCGACACGGAACCGTTGGGGTCCACCGGTGACGACGGCGCGGACGGCGGGCCCGGCTTCGTGTTCCGGTCGACCGTCGTCGGTGGCCGGGTGCCGCAGGAGTATGTGCGGGCGGTGGAGGCCGGCTGCCGGGACGCACTGGCCGAGGGTCCGCTCGGCGGGCACCCGGTGACCGGGCTGCGGGTCACACTGACCGACGGAGCCACCCACTCCAAGGACTCCTCGGAGATGGCGTTCCGCACGGCCGGCCGGTTCGCGCTCCGTGAGGCGTTGCGGGCGGGCGCGATGGTGCTGCTGGAGCCGGTGGCCGAGGTCACCGTCACCGTGCCCGACGACGCGGTGGGCGGGGTCCTCGGCGATCTGGCCGCGAGGCGCGGCCGGGTCTCCGGCTCGACCGCGCGGGCCGGCACCGCGGTGATCACGGCGACCGTGCCGCTGGCCGAGCTGTTCGGCTACGCGACCCGGCTGCGCAGCCGGACCCAGGGCCGGGGGACCTTCACCACCCGTCCCACCGGCTACGCCCCGGCGCCGAACCCGGTCTCCCCCGGCACCGCGTCCGGGTAACGAGCATGCCGGCCCCTCCCGTTCGCGGGCGGGGCCGGTCCGGCTGCACCGCGGCGAACGGGCGGGGCCGGTCCGTCCGTATCGCGGCGATCGGGCGGGGCCGGTCCGGTCACACCGCGGCGGTCTACGGATGCGCCGGGATCACACAGTCGTCCTCCCGCGCGGGGGCGCGCCCGGTCGGCCAGGCCACTCCCTCGAACGTCAGCCGTTTCGAACCCGGTTCGAGATGGACCACGGACAGGGCCTTGTTGTACGGGTTGCCCGCGTTGGTGAGGCAGATCCAGCCGCCGGCTCCGCGCACCCTCAGATCGGCGTTGAGCTTCCCGAGGTCCTTGCGGATCCGGTCGGCCGAGGGCACTTCCTGCCCACTGGTGTGGACCGCTCGCGCCAGTGCCCTGGAGGCGGTGAGGACGACGTCGTACGTCACGATGGTGCGCCCGTCGTCGAGGTACACGTCACCGATGGTCCCGGCCTGGTCCGTGATGCTCTGCCGCAGTGTGTCCATCGCGTCGTGGGCCTCCCTGAGGTACAGCGGCGGCTGCTGTCCCTTGTGCTTCGGGTCCTGCTGCCACTTCCGCAGCTCTATGGACCATGCGTCGGGGTGCGCCGGGGCGGCGTAGCGGATGGTGACGGACGGTTTGCCGGATCCGGGGTCGCCCTGGAGCAGGGCGCGGTGCCGGTCGTCGAGGCGCTGGTCGAGAGTGGTGGCGTCGGAGCCGGTGATCACCGTGTACGACTTCTTCTCGCGGCAGTAGGTGGTGGCCAGCTTGTTGACGAAGAGTTTCAGATGGAGGGCGCGGCCCGCGAAGTAGATGACATGGGCGTTGGAGCGGCAGATGTTTCCCGCGAAGTCCTCGAACTCGTTGGGGGTGACGCCCGCCTCCTCGACGCCCGGGGACTCGAAGCGCATGTCCTGGACCCCGCCCTGTGCCTTGCCCGCCCTGGCCTCGGCGAAGGCGTCCCGCAGCGAGCGGTTGTAGTCGTCGCCGGGCCGGTCGTCGGTGACCAGGGCGGTCTCCGCCCCGGCGAGTTGGGGGTCGAAGGCGAGCAGCGCGCGGGCCTGGTCCTTGGTGGTGGAGACGGCGCGGGCGAGCCCGGGGAAGGGAACCGTTTCCTTCCCTTCGGGGTTGGAGAAGTCGTCGGCCGTCACCACACTGGCGACCGCCGGGAGTTTCAGTGTGTTGGTGACGTACGCGAGGGCTTCCTTGGTCTTCGTCACACTGAGGTTGAATCCGACGACGGCCCGCAGGTCGGGTTCCTGACGCTGGAGTTGATCGACCGCGCTGCGCCATTGGCCGTAGGCCTTCCCCGGGTTGGCGAGGACGAGGCGGATGGGCGGCTTCGCGGAATCCACGCCGTTCGCTCCGGCCTGGGCCAGATAGGCGCCCTGGATCTCGCTGAGGATCTGGCGCTGGACCGCCGGGTTGTCCGACTCCATGGGGATGAGCAGGGCGACGGTGGCGTGCTTCGCTGCGGCGACCGCCTTGTTCTGTTCCGCGATCCGCGCGAAGACCTCGGGCATCCCGTCGTAGGCGGGCATGAACACGCCTCTGCCGTCGGAGACGCCCAGGCACTCCTCGCCGTGCACCTGAAGTCCATTGCCGCAGCTCTCCGGCTCGCGGAAGAAGCCGTAGTAGGTGCCCAGTCCGGCCGCGGCGAGTGCCAGGGCCGTGACCACGGCGGTCACCGGCCCCAGGATCCGGCGACCGGGCCGGCGGCCGGGCCGCGGGTCGGGCGCGTCGTCCAGGGTGACCTGGACCAGTCGGCTGGGCAGCGGGGTACGGCCGCCCCGGCTCCGTTCCTCCGCTACCCGCACCCGCTCGCCGAAGCGCTCCTCGATCGCCTCCGCGAGGGCGGCCGACGCCGCGGCGGGCTTGGCGCCCTCCGCGGGCGTGGCCCCGCCGGGCTGTGAGGTGGTGACGACCACGGGGTACACGCGAAGCGCGCGGGACTCCCCGTCGTACGCCTCCATGAGCCTGTCCCGGATGACCCGCCGCGCGTCCACGGTGTCCACGTCCGGGAGGAGGAGCACGGGGCGGCGGGCCCGGTTGAGACGGCGGACGACACCGTAGTGTGCGTCGATGTCGGCGAGCAGGGCCTCGACGAGCAGCAGCTGTTTCGCCGCCGCGGGCTCGCTGCGCAGCCGTTCCAGCTCTTCGCAGACCGCTTCGAAGGTGCGCTGCCGGGGAAATCGCCGGGTGCCGTACCAGCGGACGGTCCGGTGGTGCGGGAACCTGAGTGCGTTGACGGCCTTCAGTAGCAGGCCGACCAGTCCCCCGCCCATGCGCTCGCTGACGTACGGATCGTCCAGGAGGGGGTTCAGCCGGGGGCGCAGCTCGGGCAGGGTCTGCCGGCGTTCCTCGGTGATCGCCTCCCTGATCTGCCTCTTCAGGTCGCCGATCTGGCGCGGGTGGGACTGGGTCGCGACGGGCTGCCACTCGTAGAGCGCCGTACGGGCTGCCGCGAAGCGCGGGAACACTATGGGCAGACCGTGCGCCACCCGGCCGCCGTATCCGCACCCCTCGGTCATCGCCTGCAACTGCTCGACGACCAGGCCCTCCTCGTCCTGCCCGGCCGGGACGTCGCTCGGATTGTTGACCGGCACGACGCCCCGGTAGTTCCTGAGCAGCGCGCCGAGCCACTGCCTGGCGGGGGCGGGCGCACCCTCGACCTGAACAACGAGCGCACCGTATCTGCGCTCGAAGCGCACCCGCTTGCGGGTGAAACGCTCTCTGAAGGTCAACTGCGCCAGGACATCGTCCAGCCCCATCCGTACTCCCGTTGTCGGACGGCGAATCGGCGATCACTATAGTGTCAAGTGGGCGTAGGAAAACGGAAGTTGGAGATTCGCCACCTTCCACTGCCGCGGTTGCGCGGGCCGGCCGGCGGGACCGCGCGCAGGACGGTCCCGCACAGCGGGCTCGACGGCCCTTCGCCGGGCCCGCCCTCAGCGCTCCCCGTCCGACGGACCGCCGCGCCTCGGCACCGAGCTCAACAGCAGCCGGGTGTACGGGTGCTGCGGCGCACCGAGTACCCGGTCCACGGGGCCCGCCTCCATCACCGCGCCCGACCTGAGCACGAGCACCTCGTCCGCGATGTGCCGGACGACCGCCAGGTCGTGGGTCACGAAGAGGTAGCCGATCCCTGCCTCGCTGCGGATCTCGCGCAGCAGTTCGAGGATCTGGGCCTGGATCGACACGTCGAGTGCGGCGACCGCCTCGTCCAGGATCAGCACCCGGGGCGCCACCGCGAGCGCCCGCGCGATGGCGACGCGCTGACGCTGCCCGCCGGACAGCCCGCCTGGCAGGGCCGCCGACTCGCGGGTCCCCAGCCCGACCCGGTCGAGGAGTTCGGCGACCCGGGCCCGGCGCGCGGTCCCGTCCAGACCGGTGTGGAGTCTCAGCACCTCGTCCAGGCAGCCGCTCACCGTCACCCGCGGGTCGAGGGACAGATAGGGGTCCTGGAAGACCATCTGGATCGACCGGGCCCGGGCGAGCCGTTCGGCGCGGCCGCGGGCGCGGGCCGAACGGTCCCGGCCGTCCAGCCGGACCGTACCGCCGCCCGGGCGCTCCAGGCCCACGAGCATGCGGACCGTCGTCGTCTTGCCGCTGCCGGACTCGCCGACGATCGCGAGCGAACCGCCCGGCGGGAGTGTGAACGACACTCCGTCGACCGCGGTGTGCTGCCCGTACCGCTTGCGCAGCCCCTCGACCACCAGTCCTTTCGTCACAGTGTGATTCCTTCCTCGGCGCGGAGGCACGCGGCCAGACCCTCGCCGTGCGTTGCCAGTTCGGGCCGCTCCTCGGTGCAGCGCGGCGCCGCGTGCGGGCAGCGGGCGGCGAAGGCGCAGCCGGGCGGGTCCTCGGCCAGCGAGACCGGCCGGCCCGGGATGGCCCGGGGCGCGGGGGCCCCGGCCTCGATGCGTGGGGTGGAGGCGAGGAGTCCCGCCGTGTAGGGGTGGCGGGGCCGGTCGAAGAGCTCGTCGGTGGCGCGGGTCTCGACGATCCGGCCCGCGTACATCACGTACACCCGGTCGCAGATCGCCGAGGCAAGTTCCAGGTCATGGGTGACGAAGAGCATGCCGGTGCCGCGCTCGGCCCGTAGCCGGGCCAGGATCGCGATCACCTCGGCCTGCGTGGTGACGTCCAGCGCGGTGGTGGGTTCGTCGGCGAGGAGCAGGGCCGGCTCGGCGGCGAGGGCCGCGGCGATGACGACCCGCTGGAGCATGCCGCCGGAGAACTGGTGCGGGAAGCGGCGCAGGGCGCCTCGCGGATCGCGGATGCCGACGGCTTCGAGGAGCTCCACGGCGCGGGCGGTGGCCAGGCGGGCGGGGGTGCCGGCGGCCCGCAGCCCCTCGGTGAGGAAGTCGCCCACCCTGCGCAGCGGGTTGACGGAGGCGCGCGGGTCCTGGAAGACCATGGCGACCTCGCGGGCCCGCAGCGTGGCCAGCTCCTTCGGGCGCATGCTCAGCACGTCGCGTCCGGAGACCCGGACCTGCCCGCTGGTGCGGGCGCCCCGGGGCAGCAGTCCGAGGACGCTGCGGCAGGCGACCGACTTGCCGGAGCCGGACTCGCCGACCAGGCCGACGGTCTCCCCGGGCCGTACGGTCAGGCTCACCCCGTCCAGGAGGGGCCGGGCGGCCCTTTCGTCCGGGAGTTCTACCCCGAGTCCGTCGATCTCCAGGACGGGCGTGGTCGAAGTCGTGGTCATGGCGTTCACTTCTCCCGTCGCGCGATGCGGTCGGCGAGTCCCTCGCCGACGATTCCGAACGCGACGACCGCGAGCACGATGCACGTGGACGGCGCGAGCGTCGGGAGCATCGCGCCCTGCAGGACGGCCCCCTGGCCCTCGTTGATCATGGCGCCCCAGTCGGCGGTCGGCGGCTGGACGCCGAAGCCGAGGAAGGACAGTGCCGCGAGGTCCATCAGCGCGTACCCGAAGTTCATCGCGGACTGGGCGAAGACGGTCGGTGCGATGTTCGGCAGGAGGTGGCGGACGCAGACCGTCCAGCCGGACCAGCCCTGCACCACGTACGCCTCGATGTACGGCCGTTCCTTCTCCTGCCGGGCGATGCCGCGTACCAGCCGCCCCACGTACGGCGTGTAGGCGACGGCCATGGCGATGACCGGTGCGGTCATGCCGGAGCCGACGACGGAGACGAGGAGGATGGCGAGCAGCAGTCCCGGGATCGCGAAGACGAGGTCCATCGAGCGGGACAGGATCGCGTCCGCCCAGCCGCCCCGCCAGGCGGCCACCACGCCGAGCAGCATGCCGAGCAGGGTGGAGACGGCGACCACCAGCAGCGGTCCGAGCAGCCCGGTGCGGGCGCCGTGGATCACCCGGGAGAGGATGTCCCGCCCCGACTGGTCGGTGCCCAGGAGGTGGTCGCCGGTGGTGCCGACGAGGCTCGCGGAGAGGTCGAGCGCCTCGGGGTCGTACGGGGCGAGGACGGGTGCGAGCACGGCGACCAGGACGAGCACGGCGAGCACCGCGCCCGAGACGGCGAACAGTGGTCCCTGGCCGAGGAGGCGCAGGCCGCGCAGGCCCGGCCTGCGGTACGGCGCCGTGGTGAGGGTGGTGGTCATGAGGAGCCTTCCCCGGGAGAGAGACGGGGGTCCATGAGCGGGGCGAGCAGGTCGACCGCGAGGTTGACGAGTACGAAGGCCGCCACGCTGAGCAGGGTGATCGCCTGGACCACCGCGAAGTCCTGGGCGGTGACCGACTGCACCAGCAGCGATCCGAGCCCCGGCACGTCGAAGGCGGTCTCGACGATCGAGGTGCTGATGAGCAGTCCGGCGAGCATGGTGCCGCCGACGGTGACGACCGGAGCCAGCGCGTTGCGGAGCACGTGCCGGCGGACCACCGTCCGGCCGGCCACGCCCCGGGCACGCGCCACCTCGACGTGCTCGCGGCCGAGTTCGTCGAGCATCGCGGAGCGGGTGACCCGGGCCAGCAGGCCCGCGAAGGTCAGGGCGAGGGCGAAGGCCGGAAGGGTGAGCTGGTGGAGCCGGGCCCCCGGACCCGCCGCGGCGCCGCCGCCCGGCCCGGGGAACCAGCCGAGCTGGACCGAGAAGAGGGAGACGAGCACGATCGCGGTGACGAAGGACGGGGTGGCGGTGGCCACACCGGTGCCGATCAGCACCGCCCGGTCGAGGAGGCCGGGGCGCAGCGCCGCGAGAATTCCGGCGCTCACCCCGAGGGCCGCCACGAGCAGGGCCGCGTAGCCGACGAGGAGCGCGGTGCCGGGCAGCCGGGAGCCGAGGAGCGCGGTGACGTCCTGGTGGTACAGGGCGGAGCGGCCGAGGTCGCCGGTCAGGACGTCGCCGAGCCACTTGCCGTACTGCGTCACGAGGGGGTCGTCGAGGTGGTGCTCGGCGCGCAGGGCCGCCACGGCCTCGGGGGTCGCGGGGCGGCCGTGGAGCAGGAAGGTCACGGGGTCGCCGGGGGCCAGGTGGATCGTGCCGAAGACCACGGCGGAGGTCACGAACAGCACCGCGACCATGCCCAGGAGCCGTCCGGCGAGGAAGCGGGTCATTTCTGTGCGGCCCCGATCGTCGCGGCCCACGGGTAGTAGAGCTGGGCGATGCCGGTGGGGGCGCCGGTGACCCGCTTGCCGAGGAAGACCGAGTACGGCGCCTCGTACACGGGGATGATGGGCAGCTCGCGCAGGGCGATCTCCTGGAGCTTCGCGGTGAGTCCGGCGCGCTCGGCCGGGTCCGGCTCGGAGTTGGCCCGGTCGAACGCGGCGTCGAACCCGGCGTCGGACCAGTTTCCGTAGTTCCCGAAGTCGCCGGTGCGCAGGTACTGGTAGAACTCCAGCGGGTCCGGCGTGTTGTCATAACCGTTGGTGATGACCAGGTCGAGCCCCTGGCGGGCCTTCGGGTCGACGAAGATGCTGCTGTACGCGTCGGGGGCGACGGTCTTCAGCTCGACGTCCAGGCCGATCTGCCGGCCGGCCGCCTGCACCGCGTTGGCCACCACGCTGATCTCGGGCGCGAGCGAGCTGGTCACGACGGTGATCGAGCGGCCTTCGGCACCGGCCTCCTGGACCAGCTTCCTGGCGCCCTCGATGTCGTGGACGGGCTCGGGCAGCGTGTCGTACAGGGTGGCGGTCTGCTCGGGGACGAGCGCCCAGGCACCGCGCGCGGCGGGGGCCTTGGCGGGCACGCCGACGCCGCCGGCCGCCGCCTTGATGATGTTCTTCCGGTCGAGCGCCATGGACAGGGCCCTGCGGACCTTGAGGTCGCCGAGCGGGCCGTGGAAGTCGAGGACGGCGAGGTCCGCGGCCGCGGTGTTGGGGCCGAAGAGGACCGAGCCCTTGCCGCTGGTCCGCAATTGGGCGAGGGAGGTGGAGGGAATCATGTAGCCGCCGTCGGCGGTTCCGGACAGGAAGGCGTTGGAGCGGGCGGACGCGTCCTCGATGAAGGTGAACTTCACGGACCGGGACTTCGGGGCGAGCTTCTTGTCCCAGTACGCCGGGTTCCTGCGCAGTGTGATGCTGTCGCCCTGGGCCCACTTCTCCAGGGCGAAGGGGCCGGTGCAGTTCAGTCCGCCCTTCGGAGTGCCGTAGTCCTTGCCCTCTTTGGAGAGCGAGGCGGCGCTCACGACGGTGCCGGGAGAGGCGGCCATGAGCTCGTGGAAGAGGATGTCGGGCCTGTCCAGGCGGATCGTCACCTCCAGGGGGCCGGTCCTCTCGACGGAGTCGACGTTCTTGAAGGACGAACCCCAGGGGGAGCCGGTGGCCGGATCCATCTGGCGCTTGAGGGAGGCGACGACGTCGTCCGCGGTCATCGTGGTGCCGTCGTGGAACTTCACGCCCGGCCGCAGGGTGTAGACGAGGGTGCGCGGATCGGGCCGCGCCCACTTGACCGCGAGGCCGGGCTCGGTCTTCAGGTCGGGGGTGACCCGCAGCAGTTGCTCGCAGACGTTGGCGAGCACGGTGTTCGGCGGGTAGTCGTACGCGAGGGCGTAGTCGAGCGTGTACGGCTCGGCGTACAGCGACCAGGTGAAGGAGTCCAGGGCTCCCCGGGCGGGCGGCGAGGTCGGGGTGACCTCGTAGCCGGCACCGCCTCCGGCGCCGGCCTGGGGCCGGGTGGCGCCGGAGCAGGCGGTGAGGGAGGCCGCGAGCACAGCGGTACAGGCGAATGTGATGAATCTGGGCATGCGCATGCAGACCCACCCCTTTACGGGTGTAGTGACGGGCACTGGGGGATGGAGCGAGTATTGATGCGGGAACGTTCCCGCACAAGAGTTCGGCGAAGTTTGCGGGAACGGTTTTGCAGAGGTCGGGGGGATGGCAGCATCGCTCCCATGACTGAAGCTCCGGGGCTCGGCGGGCTGCCCTCGCCCCAGACATGGCAACCGCTCGCGCGACAAGGGCGGACCCCGCCACCCGCCCCGCGCGTCCGTCTCGTGGACGTGGCCCGCGAGGCGGGCCTGTCCAAGACCACCGTCTCGGCGGCCCTCAACGGCACCGGCAGGCTCTCCCCCGAGGTCCGGGAGCGGGCCCGCGAGACCGCGCGCGCGATGGGCTACCGGCCCAACGCCACCGCACGCCAGCTGCGCGCGGGACGGGCCCGGCTGATCGGGTACGTGGTCGGTGAACTGGCCGACGCCCCCTGGACGTTCCTGGAGTCGCCGTACTTCGCCCGGCTCACCGGCGCCACCGCCGCCACCGCGCTCGGGCGCGGCTACGCGGTGGTGCTGCTGCCGGCCGGCTCCCTGCAGAGCGAGTGGTCCGCGCTGCCGCTGGACGCCGTGATCGTCGCCGATCCCGTCGCCGACGACCGGATCGTGGAGGACCTGCTCGCCGCCCGCATCCCGGTCTTCAGCGACCGGTCCGTGGAAGACCGGCCGGAAGCCCACTGGGTCGACGTCGACGCGGCCGCTGCCGTCCAGCAGGCCCTGGACCACTTCCTGACCCAGGGCACCCGGCGTCCCGCTCTGGTCGTTCCCGACAGCACCACCCGCTTCCACCGCGAGGTGTTCGCCGCGCACCACGACTGGTGTACGGCACACGGGCTGCCGGAACTGGCCGTACGCGCCGCGGAACTGGGCAACGGACCGGTCGTCCGGGCCGTCGAGACCGCCCTGACGGCCGGCCCGGAGCGCCCCGACGCCCTGTTGGTGGTCGCCGAGGCAAGCCCGCCCCTCGTCCTGGACGCGGCCCGCCGCCTCGGTTACGACGTCCCCGGCGACCTGCTCCTCGTCTGCGTCAGCGAGGACGAGGCCGCCGTGCACACCGAACCGCCGGTGACCACCCTCAGCCTGCGCCCCGACGCGGTCGCCGAGGCCGGGATCGAACTCCTGGTGGCCGTTCTGGAGCACGGGCAGAGGGAGACCGGCGGGGTGCTCGTACCGGTCCGCCTCGACGTACGCGCCTCCTCGGTACGGCAACCTCAGCCGCCGTGCACCAGTGCGCCGCCCACATAGGTGCGCTCCACCCGGGCCTCGGCGATCTCTTCCGGGGGCGCCGCCAGGATGTCCCGGTCGAGCACCACGAGGTCGGCCAGGTTGCCGGGGAGGAGACTGCCGGCGTCGTCGAGCCGGTTCACGTGCGAGGAACCGGCGGTGTAGGCGGCGATGGCCGAGAGGAGGTCGATGCGCTGTTCGGGCAGGAACACCCGGCCGTCATCGGTCCCCGGCTCGCGGCGGTTCACGGCGACATGGATGCCCGCGAGCGGATCCGGACTGGAGACCGGCCAGTCGCTGCCCGCCGCCAGCGTCGCCCCGGACCGCAGCAGACCGCCGAAGGGGTACTGCCAGGCGGCGCGCTCGGGGCCCAGGAACGGGATGGTCAGCTCGTCCATCTGCGGCTCGTGCGCCGCCCAGAGCGGCTGGATGTTCGCGATGGCGCCGAGCGCCGCGAACCTGGGCAGGTCGTCGGGGTGGACGACCTGGAGGTGGGCCAGGTGGTGCCGGTTGCCGCGCCGCCCGTTGGCGGCCACCGCGGCCCCGATCGCGTCGAGCGCCTCGCGTACCGCACGGTCACCGAGCGCGTGGAAGTGGACCTGGAAGTCCAGGGCGTCCAGCGCGGTCACATGGCCGCGCAGCGCCTGCGGATCGACGAAACTCAGTCCGCTGTTCGCCGTGGCGCAGCCGCAGCCGTCCAGGTACGGGGCGGTCAGCGCGGCCGTGAAGTTCTCCGCGATCCCGTCCTGCATGATCTTCACCGAACCGGCCCGGAACCGTCCGTACGTCAACTCCTCGCGGCGGCCGACCAGTTCGGGGATCTGTTCGGCACCGCGCTCACGGTCCCACCACAGCGCACCCGACACCCGGGCGGTCAGTGAACCGTCCCGCGCCGCGGCCAGATAGGCCTGTGAGGGGTCCGCCATGCCGTTGAAGCGGCCGAGCAGCGCGTCCTGCCAGCCGGTGATGCCCAGCGAGTGCAGCAGCTTCTGCGCCCGCAGCAGCCCCGCGAGCCGGTCCTTCGGGGTGCTCGGCGGCACCAGCCGCGACACCAGGGCCGTCGCGCCCTCCTGGAGCATGCCGCTCGGGAAGCCGTCCGCCTCGCGCTCGATCCGCCCGTCGGCCGGATCCGGGGTG
This sequence comes from Streptomyces sp. NPDC007164, assembly GCF_040634135.1. Taxonomy (NCBI): domain Bacteria; kingdom Bacillati; phylum Actinomycetota; class Actinomycetes; order Kitasatosporales; family Streptomycetaceae; genus Streptomyces; species Streptomyces sp. NPDC007164. The sequence goes on along the minus strand of NZ_JBEYFB010000026.1, from coordinate 38,322 downwards.
GCGGCGGACAGGCCCGCCAGTTCGAGGGCCCGGGTGTTGGCCCATGCCCCGTGGTGGTCCCGGTTCGCGAGCAGCACCGGCCGGTCCGGCACCACCGAGTCCAGCAGTTGACGGGTCGGCAGCCCGCCCGCGAAGCTCTCCATCGACCAGCCGCCGCCGGTGATCCACTCCCGCTCGGGGTGCGTGTCCGCGTAGGCCCGGATCCGCTCCAGGCAGGCGCCTACGTCGACGATCTCGGCCAGATCGCACTCGGCCAACTCGCTTCCCCCGCCCACCGCGTGGATGTGGGAGTCCTGGAAGCCGGGCAGCAGCAGCTTCCCCGTGAGGTCCACCACCTCCGTACCGGGCCCGATCAGCTCCCGTACCTCGTCATGACCGACGGCCGTGATCCGCTCCCCGCCGACCGCGAGGGAACTCGCCCGGGTTCGGGCCGGATCCATGGTGAGGACGGGTCCTTCGGTGAAGACCAGATCGGCGTGCGGCATGCGTCGGCTCCCTTGCGTTCGGATGCGCTGGACGGGTGGCGGGTGACCGGCGTCATGGAAGCCCGTGAGCCGTTTACACGTCAATGGTGTTGACGTAAGGTCCCGGCCATGTCCGAACGTGTGGTGCCCGAAGGCCGTCGACAGCGCAGCCGCCCGACCAAACAGGGCGCCGTCCTCTCCGAACGGCTCATCGTCGAGACCGCGTTGCGCCTCGTCGAGCAGCACGGCGCCGACGCCCTCTCGGTGCGGAGACTCGGCGCGGCGCTCGGCGCCGACCCCACCGCGCTCTACCGTTACTTCCGCAACACCGACGCGCTGCTCCTCGCCCTCGCCGACGAGCTCGTCGGCCGCGCCCAGGAGGACTGGACGGCCACCGGCGACTGGCAGACAGACCTGCGCTCGATGGGACTGCGCATCCACGCTTCGTATCTCACCCAACCCCAGGCGGCGCTGCTCGCCGCGCACCGGACCACCGGCCGCCCGTACGAGACCCGGGCCGTCGAGACCATCCTCGGGATCCTTCGCGACGGCGGTTTCCCCGACGCCCTGGCCGTGCGGATCTACCACTCCTTCGTCGACCAGGCGCTCGCCTTCGCCGCGCAGGACGCCGCCGCGACGGCCCGGCCCCCACTGGCGGCGGCGGACGCCGAGGTCTGGCACGCGGTCTACGGCCGCCTCCCCGCCGACACCCACCCGAACATCGCGGCGACCTATCCCCTCCTGGCCGCCGACATGCGCGACAGCGGCTACCCCTTCGCCCTGGAGCTGATGCTGATGGCCGCGGCGGCGCTGCACCCGGACGCGGGGCGTTAGCGGCCGGGCGGGACCGGCCCGCCGGGCTCATGGGGGCCCTTATGTCAACGGCATTGACCTTGGTCCGCACGCCAGGTTCTCATGGGCGGCACCTCGGAAGGAGCCCCCGCGCCCGGGCTTCTCCACCACCCGAAGGAAGCCCCATGGACCCCCTGCTCTCACTCCAGGACGCCGTTGCGACCCCGTTCTGGCTCGACGATCCGCGCCGCCCCCGGGCCACCCCGTCCCTCGTCGGCTCCACCACCTGTGACCTGCTGGTCGTCGGCGGCGGATACACCGGCCTGTGGACCGCCCTCGTCGCCAAGGAGCGCGATCCCTCCGCCGATGTCGTCCTCGTCGAGGCCGATGTGGCCGGTGGCGCCGCCTCGGGTCGCAACGGCGGCTTCTGCGAGTCGAGCCTCACGCACGGCCTCGCCAATGGACTCGCCCGCTGGCCCGGCCAGATCGGCACCCTCGAACGCCTCGGCCGCGCGAACCTCCAGGCCATGGAGGACACCCTCGCGCGTCACTCCATCGACTGCGACTGGGAGCGCACCGGCTCCCTCGTCGTCGCCACCGAACCCCACCAGGTCGAATGGCTCGCTGAGGAGGCCGGGACGGCCGCCCGGTACGGCGCCACGACCACCGTCCTGGACGCCGACGCCGCCCGCGCCGAGATCGACTCCCCGACCTTCCTCGGCGCCGTCTGGAACAAGAGCGACGTCGCCATGGTCAACCCGGCGCGGCTGGCCTGGGGCCTGAAGCGCGCCTGCCTCGACCTCGGCGTCCGGATCCACGAGCACACCCCGGCCCTCTCCCTGGACGAGCACGGCGCCGTCGTCTCCGTACGCACCCCCTTCGGCCGGGTCACCACCCACCGGGTCGCCCTCGCCACCAACGCGTACCCCTCCCTGGTCCGCCGCCACCGCCTGTACACCGTCCCCGTGTACGACTACGCGCTGATGACCGAGCCGCTCGGCGAACAGCAGCTCGCATCGTTGGGCTGGCGCAACCGGCAGGGCTGGGCCGACCCCGCCAACAACTTCCACTACGTGCGGATCTCCGCCGACAACCGGATCCTGTGGGGCGGTTACGACGTCGTGCACCGCAGCCGGGTCCGCGCCGAGCACGACCGGCGCCCCGAGACGTACGCCACCCTGGCGCGCCACTTCTTCCGCACCTTCCCGCAGTTGGAGGGCGTCCGCTTCAGCCACGCGTGGGGCGGCGCCATCGACACCAGTACGCGCTTCTGCGTCTTCTTCGACACCAGCCACCACGGCAAGGTCGCCTACGCCGCCGGCTTCACCGGACTCGGAGTGGGCGCCACCCGCTTCGGCGCCGAGGTGATGCTGGACCTGCTGGCCGGCGAGTACACCGAGCGCACCGCCCTCGACCTCGTACGCCGCAAGCCGCTGCCCTTCCCGCCCGAGCCGGTCCGCTCGCTCGGCATCGGCCTCACCCAGCGCTCCCTCGCCCGCGCCGACCGCAACGAGGGCCGCCGCGACCTGTGGCTGCGCACCCTGGACCGCCTCGGCCTCGGCTTCGGCAGCTGACGCCCGCCTCCTCCAGTTGTCCGGGTCGAGCCATCGGCCTTCCTGCGCGTTCCGGATGAGCGGCGCCCGTTCCTTCGGGACGTGTCACTGTGCGTCCGAGCGGGATACTCCTCGTCGTGCATCGAGACCTCCTCCTCGATCGACGACCCGCGCCTCGTAATCCGTCCCCGCGACCGCCACGGCCTACCGCTCGGGGGCTTCCGCGCGGAGGTCCTCGAGCCACAGCCTGACGCGCTCGGACTGCTCGAAGACCTCGGAGGCCGCTCCCGACGGTTCACCTCCGAACCGGTGCACCACGGCGGCGCACTCGTCGAGCGTGGTCAGGGCCTCTTCATGACGTCCCAGATCGCCTAGGAGCACGGCGAGGTTGTTCAGGCTCACCGCGAAGTTCCTCCAGACCCGCCGGGCCTGGGCGGAGGGCAGGGAACGATGGATGTGAATGGCCTCGGTGACGGCCCGCAGCGCCTCGTGGCTTCGTCCCAGGTCGCCAAGTCGGCTCCCGAGGTTCGTCAGGCTCATCGCGAGACCGTCCTCGTGCCCCGTCGGGCCCCGCGCGACCACCCTCCGGTCGATCGTGACGGCCTCCTCGACGGCCTGGAGCGCCTCCTGCATCCGTACCGCCTCGGCCAGGCGATGGGAGAGGTTGTTCAGGACCATCGAATGGCCGGAACCGAAGAGGTCGAAATTCTGCCGCGTCAACTCCCGGTACAGGGACTCTGCTTCGGAGACCGCGACGAGTCCGTCGCTCTGCCTGCCGGCTTCGCCCAGTCCCACGGACAGGTTGCTGAGGGAAGCGGCAAGGCCGGGGACGTGGTACTCGCCCTCCGCCAAGACCAGCTCCCGGTACAGGCGTACGCCCTCCTCCGCGGCGGCGAGCGACTCCTGTCGGCGCCCGACGGAGGCCAGCCGGTTCGCGTACGTCGTGAGAAGGCGGGCGAACTCGCGGCCGTGGCCCCTCAGGTCCTCCCTGGCGAGCAGGCGCATCTGGTGGACGTCCTCGGTGATCGCCACGAGGGACTCCTCCGAGGCGCCGCCGGACGCCGGGGCGCCGGACGCGGCGGCGAACGCCTCGGCCAGGTCGGCGGCGGACGGCCTGAAGGCGGGCTCGCGCCGCAGGCAGCGCCAGAGCATCCGGACGAGCGCCGGATCGATACCGGGCGTCGCCAGCGGGCCCCATTCCTCGTCCTCGGCCCTCGGGTCGCTCCACTGTCCCGCCAGGAAGGCGAGGAGCAGGGCGCCGACCGCGTAGACATCGCTCCCGGGAGCGAGCGACGGGCCGCCGTCATCCGCGTCGAGGTACCCCTGGTTCGTGGGGAGCTCGTCGCGGTGCGCACTGTCGGTGCCGTCCAGGGTCGCCGTCGCCCAGCCGACCAGCCGGACGTCGTGGTCGGAGACGAGCACGGACCGGGGGGCGAGCGAGCCGTGCACGATGCCGAGCCGGTGGGCCCGGGCGAGGGCTTCGCACAGAGCGAAGCCGATCCGCAGGAAGAGCTCCTCCGGGACCGTTCCCCCGTACTCGTCGAGGACGGCCCACAGGTTGGGCGCGGGGCCCGACGACACATCGCCCGCCCTGCGGTGGACGCATGTCGCCGCGAGCCAGGGCGGCTCCTCGTCGGTGTTCGCCCGCAAGTCGACGAGGGAGGGCGCGTACACGCCCGCCATCCTGAGCAGGCACTCGGCTTCCGTGCGGACGAGGGACAGCGCGGCCGCCGGATCGTCGGCGTGCAGCTCGGAGGTCCCCCGGATCGTGACGAGCGTGTCGTCCTCGTCCCTGGCCAGGAACATCACCACGTGCTGCCAGCCCCAGGCACTCCGTGCCTGGAGCCGGAACCGGCCGAGCCGCACCGGGTCCTCCGGCAGGAGTTCCACCCAGCCGGCCGGCAGCATCTCCCCCAGCTCGTCGTCGTGCGGCGATGGTTCCTCGGCCCAGCTCCGGGGCGTGCGGTCGCGGTCCGCCACGGGCTTCACCGGTCCGGCGGCCGCGGGCGGGATACCGAGCCGCGCCAGCAGCTGGTCCCGGAGCCAGCCGAAGGAGCGTCCCGTGTCGCCGACCAGGGCCGTGCCGTCCGGGTGTCCGACCCAGGCGGGGAAGAGCGGGGCGCGGCCGACGGCGGCCTCGATCCGCCGCGTGACGGCATCGGTGGTGCGCAGCAGTTCCTTTGGGGGGACGGCGCTGAGCAGCACGCGGCGGGCCTCGCCGGAGAAGTCAAAGCGCCGGTGGTGCGGCAGCCGGTCGGGCCCGTCGGTCCCCTCCTCGTGCATCAGACCTCCCAGGAACACCTCCATGAGGTGTCCGGGGTCCGTGGGAGGTCCGAGGGCGGACTGCACCAGGCGCATGACCGGTGGTGTGACGGGCGAGACGGCGGCCACGTGGGCCGCGAGCCGGTACGCCTCGGAGGTCGCGGCCTCCCGGAAGCGCAGGACGGCTCCGGCGTCGTCGCTCCGGCGGGTGGCTGCGGCGTCGGGCGGGCGGGTGACGGGCGGGACGGCGTCCCACAGCGGGAGGAGCGCGGTGCCGCCCGGCGAGGCGATGAGCCGCGCCCAGTCAGCGACGGCCACGGGGGTCGGTTCGAGGACCGGGACGGGCACGGGGTCGTAGCGGACGAGGTCGGGCGGCAGGTCCGGGTCGGTGACGTGCCAGGCGTGCGTCGGGCCGCCGCGGCGATGGGTGGTGACCTGCCAGCGCCGGGCGGCGATCCCGGTGCTCGCCCAGAGTCGGGAGGGCAGGGCCTGGATGATCGCGGTGGGACCCCACCGCGCCCAGCGCTCGGTCACCCGTCGCATCCCGCCGTCCCACCAGGCGTCGCCGACGCCGTCGCTGACGACGAGGACAAGGGTGTTCCCGGTCGGGTCGCACAGTGTCCTCGGCGACTGGGGGCGTCCTCGGCGACGGTACGGGCTGGTGCGCAGGCTCGGCGTGGCGGCGCGTGTGTCGAGTCCGTACACGCGTACGTCGCGGAAGGCGCCCGCGCGCTCCATGAGTTCCCTGATCTCGGCGGCGAGCCGCTGCCAGAGGACCATGGAGACGCCGTCATCGACGACGAGGGCGAGGGACAGCCAGCGGGTCCGCGCCGGGCGGTTGACGGTCTCGGGCAGGCCGGTGTCGGCCATGGCCGCTACGGTCCGCGCGAGGTCGAGTTCGTGGCGGCTGGGGTCGGGGAAGCGCTGCCGCAGCGGGCGGAGGGCCTTGCCGAGCCGGAGCTGCCCGGCTCCGAAGAGGCGGGTGTCGGGGGCTCGGACGGCGCTCGCGGGGGACGGGGCGGCGCCCGTGTCCGCCTCCGCGTCCTCGTGTGCGGGGCGCCGTTCGGCGGCCAGGAGCGGGCGGGCGGGCGCGGAGTCTGTGGGGGTGGTGTCCGACGGTTCGGCGGCCGTCCCGGCGGACTCCATGTCGTCCGCCGTCGCCGAGGGCTGCCCGTCGTGGTGCGGTGTGCCGGAGGACGACGGGGGCGCGTCGGACACGCCGACGGCGCGGGCCAGCGGTGCGGCGGCGGCCCGGGAGAGCTTCCCGGCGAGCCACAGGGCGTCGAGGAGTTCCTCCTGGGATAGTTCGGCGCCGCTCTCGGCCAGGACCTTCGTCACGCGCTCTATCACGGGGTCACACGGCTCCGCCGAGCTGGTGCAGGACGGCCTTGAGGAGGGAGCCCGCGTCGAGGTCGACGCCGCCCTTGCGGAGGAAGACGGCGTTGAGCAGCTGGTCGGTGGCGAGTTCGCCGGTGGCGCGGCGGCCGAGGAACTCGCGCAGCAGGTCGTCCATATCGTCCAGGGCGGTGGGGCCGAGGTGGGCGGCGACGATCTCGCGCAGGCGCCGCTCGTCGGGCTCGGGGAGGTCGAGGCGGACGCAGCGGCGGAGGAAGGCGGGCGGGAAGTCCCGTTCGCCGTTGCTGGTGATGATCACGACCGGGAACTCGCGGCAGCGCACCCGGCCGCGCGTGATCGGGGCGGGGTCGTCCGGTTCGTCGGTCTGGACACGGACCGGGGCGTGGTCTTCGGGAAGCCGAGTGAGTTCGGGGATGGTGAACTCGCCCTCCTCGAAGACGGTCAGCAGGTCGTTGGGCAGGTCGATGTCGCCCTTGTCCAGCTCGTCGACGAGCAGCACGCGGGGGCGTTCCCGGGACACGAGTGCGTTGCCGAGCGGGCCGAGCCTGATGTACTGGCCGATGTCGGGTTCTGTGCCGTCCGCGTCGCGGCGGAGGGTGGCCTCGCGCAGCCGGCCGACGGCGTCGTACTGGTAGAGGGCGTCCTGCAGGGTCGATCGGCTGTTCACCGGCCACTGCAGGACGGCGCCGAGTGCGAGTTCGTGGGCGACGGCGTGGGCCAGCGAGGACTTGCCGGTGCCGGGCTGGCCGGTGACCAGGAGGGGGCGGCGGAGGTGGAGCGCCGCGTTCACGACGTCGGCCTCCTCGGGGCCGATGAGGTACGGCCTCGGGTGGGGGGCCTCGGCTCCGGTCGGCGACTCCTGTCGGTCGAACCGGCGCCACGGCGGTGCGGCGGGGAACGGGACCTCACGGCGTTCGCCGTCTCCCTGGAACAGCCGCCAGTCGTCGGGGCCGTCGGCGGAGGGCAGGCGTCGGGGGCCCGTGCCGGCCAGGGGCTCTGAGGTCGTCATGACGCGTGCGTTCCTCTCCAGGGGTCTCTCAGGTGCAGCGACTCGGTCTTGGGGTGGCGGTCGTCCGGCTCCCAGACGAGGGAGGGACGGGCCCGCCGCTCCCCCGGGTGGGCAGCGGAGTGGCTCCGGAATTCCCGGACCCGCTCGGGGAGCGCGTCGAGCCCGCCGCCGGGTGCGAGACTCCCGAGCCTGTCGGCGTCCTCGTAGCCGGCGGCGTCACGGTCCCAGAGCACGACGGGGACGCCCAGGGCGAGACAGATCATGAGCCAGGACTTCCGCTGGTCGGCGGGGCCGTGGAGGACGACCTGCGCGGTGTCGCGGTGCTCGGTCTCCAGCAGGTGCCGCAGTTGCCTCCTGTCGCCGCACGTCCGGCTGGTGGTGAGCGCCGCCGAACGGCCGCGCTTCCAGCGGCGTTCCTGGTCGAGCTCGCGGACCGTCTTGTCGACGGGGAGGTCGGGGCAGCTGAGGGAGACGCGGTACTCGGCGCCGATGGGCCATGCGAGCAGGATGTCGTCCGGTTCTCCGGGCTCCCACTCGTCGACGGCCAGGTCGAGTCCCGAGCGGTCGACCACGACGGTCACCCAGGGCACGTGGTCGCCCTGGCCGGGCTCCTGGCGGGCGGTGGCGACCGCTTCGCCGAGGGAGCGCGCCGCCTCCTGCGGGGTCTTCGATGCCGACTCCGCCTCCTTGAGGACGCTGTGCGAGCCGTCCTCGCGGGCGAGCAGGATCCGGCACCGGTACCGTTCCTCCGCCGTCGCGGTGTCGCGTTCCAGTTCCATCACCACCCGTGTCACCGGCGAGATCCGGCGCTTGGCCCAGTGGGCGGCGTCCGCGCGCCGCTCGCTCAGGGCTCCGGCGTGGACGCCGAGCCGGTCGGCGGTCGCGCTCGACCACGCGCGCAGTTCGTCGCCGAGCCGGTCCACGGCGGAGGAGGCCACGTACTCGACGAGCCGCAGCAGCGCCGGGACCGGTGGGGTGCCCTCAGGGACGCTCTCGCTGTCGGACAGCTCCTCCAGCCCGTGGATCGCGGCGCGCAGGTCATCCTCGCCGAGGTGCGGACGGGTGAGGCTCTCGGGCAGGACGGCGTACGGAAGTGCCTCGGGGGCCGCCCCGGGCAGGAGCCTCGGCTGCTCCTCGCGGACCCGGGTCAGCAGGCCGAGCAGGGACTCGTACTCGTCGGCGGAGAGCAGGGAACCGTGTGCGATTGCGCGGGCCCGTGCGAAAAGGTGGGTCCACGCGGCCCGGACCGACCCCGTCGCGCTCCTCGCCGGGGCTTCGCCGAGCGAGGCGAGGGCGCGGGGGTGGGCCTTCAGGAGGGCCACGAGGTCGGCGGTGGTGGGCTCGTAGCCGTCGGTCTCGTAGTCCAGCTCACGTGCCAGATCCCGCGCGTGGTCGATGCGGGAGGCGCGGTCCGGGAACAACGGGTCCAGCAGCCGTTCGAGTTCGCGCTCGGCGGGTGTGCGTTCGGCGGCGGGTGCCGCCTCCGGCGGGGGTGCCCCGACCGTGCCCAGTTCGGGGGGCGTACCGGCGTGCTCGACGAGGTGGGACACGAAGTCGTCGTCCTGGGCGAAGGCACGCGCCGGCAGGGCGATCAGGCGGCGGGCTCCATAGGAGTGCACTTCCTGGGTCACGACGCCGACGAGACGGTCGCCGCAGAAGATCGCGGCTCCGGAGGCGCCGCCCCAGGAATTCTTGTCGTCGGTGCGGGGTACGGGCGAGGGTCCCTGGTCCAGGACGTAGCGGTCCGTGGCACCGGAGAGGGGCGGCAGTTCCCCGCGCAGGTTCTCCGGGTCGCGGGTGTCGCCCTTGGCCGACAGGGGGTAGCCGAGCCCCTGGTAGGGCAGCGGGGCGGTGCCGGTGGGGCGGCCCCAGCGGACGGCCCCGGACAGGTCTAGGTCCCGGTGGATGCGGAGCAGCGCGACGTCCCGTCCGTCCGGGTGCTGCCAGAGCAGTTCCGCCGCCACGAGGGTCGTCTCGCCGTAATTGTGATGGCCGATGCGTACGGTGATCGCCGGCCAGGGCAGTCCGGTGGCACGGTCCTCCAGGACATGACGGGCCGTCAGGACCAGTCGGGGGGTGATCAGATAGCCGGAGCCCACGCGGCGGGGCCGTTCGTCGGTTCCGCTTCGGATCAGCGCCAGTCTGCGCGGATCCACGTCACTCCTCGTCCCACGACCCGGTCTCGTCGTCGCCGATCTCGGGACCGGCACCGCCGGTGGCGCGGTCCTTGACCGAGAGCCTGAGCGTCAGCTTGTGGGTGCGGACCGTGGAGCGCTCGCCGCTCCCGCCGACGGTGACCACGCCGAAGGAGAGTTTGCCGTCCCCCTTGACGGACTTGCGCAATTCGAGCTCGAGCTCCAGCTCCGCCTCCTCGACACCGAAGGCGAACTGCTCGCCGACGCCGAGGCGCTGCGCCTCGTACAGCTCCTGCCGCAGCTCGTCGATGGCCGCGGCCAGACCGATCGTCGACATCTTCGCCCGCCCCCGGATCAAGAAAAACAGTTGGTCACCGCTACGTTACAGCGCTCCTGGGACAGCTCCCACCCCAGTCGTGGACAATCGGACGATCGGTCACGGAAGGAGGCGGCAACCTCGTGCCACCGCGTGAGAAGAGGCCCACCGGGCAACGGGAGCGCATCGGCGCGGCCGCCGTCGAGGCGGTCCACGACGTCATGTGGAAGGCGGCGGACGCGCTTCGCGGTCCCGTCGACGCGGCCGAGCACAAGGAGTTCGTCCTCGGGCTGCTCTTCGTCAGGTACCTCTCCGACGCCTTCGAGGAGCGCCGGGCGGAGCTCGCCGCGGAGCTCGCAGCGGAAGGTGTCTCCGGAGAACGGCGAAGCGCCTTCCTGGAAGACCGCGACGCGTACCTCGCCCATGGGGTCTTCTGGATCCCGGAAGCGGCCCGCTGGTCCCGTATCACAGCCGACATGAGGCACGCGAACGCGGGCGACCGCCTCGCCTTCGCGATGGAAGCGATCATGCGGGAGAACGTCGCGCTCAGGGGCGTCCTCCCGCCGGTCTTCCACCGCGGTGACCTCGGCGCACGGCACCTGGCCGCACTCGTCGACCTCATCGGGGACCCTCGCTTCACCCGCAGCGGACGTATGACCGCGCAGGACGCGCTGAGCGAGGTGTACGCGTACTTCCTCGCCTACTTCGCGCGTGCCGAGGGCAAGCGAGGCGGCGAGTTCCACACCCCGCAGCCGCTGGCGCAGTTGATCGTGGACATCCTGGAGCCGTACAGCGGTCGCCTGTACGACCCCGCGTGCGGTGCGGGCGGCATGCTCGTCGAGGCGGCCAAGTTCGCCGAGACGCATGCCTCGCTGGAACGCCCCAACTTCCTCACGGTCTACGGCCAGGAGACGAACGAGCGGACCTGGCGCCTTGCCAGGATGAACCTCGCGATCCATGGGATCGATACCGGCGACCTCGGGGCCGGGCCCGCCGACACCTTCGGCGACGACCAGCACCCAGCCCTCAGGGCCGACTTCGTGATGGCCCACCCGCCCTTCAACGTCAAGGACTGGGCCAGGGACGAGGACGATGCCCGCTGGAGGTACGGGGTTCCTCCGAGGCACAACGCCAACTACGCGTGGCTCCAGCACGCGCTGTCGAAGCTGGCCGACGGGGGGACGGCCGGGGTCGTCCTCGCCAACGGCTCGATGAGCTCGGCGCCGAGCGTCGGGGGGGACGTCCGTCGGGGGCTGGTGGAGGCGGATCACGTCGCCTGCCTCGTCGCGCTGCCGGGCCAGCTGTTCCGTACGACATCGATCCCAGCCTGCCTGTGGCTCCTGACCAAGGACAAGTCCTCACAGGGTTCGAAGCACCTGACCGATCGCCGGGGGCAGATTCTGTTCGTCGACGCCCGCGAGATGGGCACGATGGCGGATCGCACGGAACGCGTGCTCACCTTGGACGACATCGCCAGGATCGCCGAGAGCTACCACGTGTGGCGGGGCACGCCCTCGGCGCGGGCCGCCGGCCTCTCGTACGAGGACGAGCCCGGCTTCCGCCACTCTGCGGACCTGGCGACGGTGCGCGAGCACGGTTACACCCTCACCCCGGGGCGGTACGTCGGAACCGCCCGGCAGGAGCCGCCGCCGGTGCTGCGGGAGAGGCCGGCGTCCCTGATGAGGAACCTGTACGCGATCTTCGACTGACCGGCCGGAGCGGCTGATCGTGGCCTCGGCGGCCGCTGCCGGCGGGCGGAAGAAGCCCGGTGCGGCAGTCGCAAGCTGGTCAACACTGCTGCGGGTCTGCCGCGTTGGCGCGATCTTGCCTCGTCCGGATCAATGGCGACAGTTTGTGTGTACCTTGTGACCGCTCGCATAGTGAGTGTGGGTGTCGTGAGCCATTTGTGGTTCATGAGGGGGTTCTGGGGAGGAGCGGCGTGCGCATGCGCGGCGAACGGTTCAGAACGGGTGTGTCCGCACGCCTGCGGGCACTCACGGTCGGGGTGCTGGGGTTAGCCTTATCGGTGGGGCTGGTGCCTGCAGAGGCGGCTCCATCTGCCGCCTCGTCGGGAATGCCCACCCGGGCTCAGGGCAGCACCCTCGGCGACTCGACGCCCGTTGGAAGCCCGGCGGGTCCGACTGCACCCGCGGCCGCCGAACCGACCACGAACAACGCGGTGTATGCCTACGATGCGGCATCCCGCCTCGTCGGTGTCACGGACCCGGCGGGCCAGACCGCTCGATACCGCTACGACGCGGCGGGCAACCGCCTCGGCGTGGACCGTTTCACATCGAGTGCCCTGTCGGTTCTCTCATTGGTTCCGGTTCGCGCTGCGGCGGGTGAGAGCGTCACTCTTTCCGGCACAGGGTTCTCTACAACAGCGGCCTCCAACACGGTCTCGTTCGGGACGAAGACGGCTGCGGTCACGTCGGCGTCGGCCACCCGGCTGGTGGTGACTGTTCCCGAAGGCGCGGCCAAGGAGCCGGTGTCAGTAGCAGTCGGCGGTGCCAGCGCCAAGTCGGCAGAGACCTTCACTCCGTCCCCGGGAAAGCCCAGCGTCACCTCGTATGCGCCGCCCTCCGGACCGCCGGGAACAGAAGTAGTGCTCTCCGGGGCCGGTTTCGCGTCTGCGGCGACGGACAATGTCGTCCGGTTCAACGGCGGCAGGATTGCAGAGGTCGTCAAGCGCGCTGATACAGCCCTGACAGTGAAGGTCCCCGCAGGTGCTACGACAGGCCGGATCACGATCGAGACCCCTGACGGCCGGGGATCGGCTCCCGGCGACTTCAGCGTTCCCCTGGAGGGAAATGAGTTCGAGACAACTGTTCGCACATCGCCGACCGATGAAGATCCGCCTTCAGTCTCGATCTCGGCCTCCGACAAGAGAGCCCGGGTTCTGATCGATGCCGACGCGGGTGACGCCCTGAGCTTCCACCTCTCCGGCTCGACGTTCAAAGGCGCCCTGCAGCTAAGGATGGTCTCTCCCCAGGACATCGAGCTCGATCAGGTCCGGGTGAACCCTGGCAAGCTCTTCGACTGGGATCTCACCGACCTGCCGGTCTCCGGAACATACTCCTTGGTCATCGAGCCATACAGCTCCAGTACCGGCGCGGGCGCCGTCACGGTCACCGCGTCTCAACCCCTGGCGCTCGGCCAGCTCTCACCGACCGATGCGACGCCTGCCAGCATCACCCTGAACAGGCCAGGGCGACAGGCGCGAGCCACCTTCGAGGCGGAGAAGGGCGACGACTTCTCGATTGGCGCGCTCGACAGCACCTTTGCCGGCGCGGCCTACATCACGGTGCAGACACCGTCCGGTGAGACTGTCGGCTGGGGAGGGACCTACATCCCTGCCGGGGCCTCCGTAACGGTCGGGCTGGGGGACTTGCCGGAGACGGGAACCTACACGGTCACCGCCAACCCCGACCCCGGGGTCACAGGAACGCTGGGACTTCTCCTGTCAACAGACGTCAAGGTATCTCCTTCGCCAGACGCTGCGTCCGTGCCAGTGGCGGTGGCTAGGCGTGGGCAGCTGGCGCGAGTGGAGTTCACCGCTCCGCCCGGCGGAATTGCAGGGATCGGCGTCACTGACGTAACCATCCCGATGAATTCGACCCTTCAGGCGTGGGACGCCGACGGAAATATCGTCGAGGGCGTCGGAAACGTCTTCGCGAACAGCGACGGTACTCTGCACCTGAACGACCTGACTCCTGGAGACAAGTACTCAGCGGTGCTCCAGACTTATGCAGCCTCCACCGGGTCGATGAAGTTCTGGCTTTCGACTCCGGTGACAACCGCGCCGCTCACAGTCGCCAGCCCCAGCACACAGGCGGAACTGACCCGACCTGGCCGGCAGTTGATCGTTCCCGTCCTCGCCGCGGACAACAGCGGGATCTCGGCCATCGTGTCCGGACCGGTTGCACTGAAGGGCACGGCCGCAGTCACAAGGGTCACACCCGACGGTCAAGTCATTAAGCACGGCACGATTGGGACACTGGGGGAGACAGGGGTGACCCTTCCCACGCCCCTGCAAGAGGGAACACACCGGATCCTGATCCAGCCCTCGCGTACAGCCATAGGCACCGTGACCGCCTCACGGATGGCCGGGGTAAACGCCGGCACGCTGACGCTGGGTGGTCCCAAGTCAACGGCCGTGATTTCTCATCCGTACCAGCATGCCTACTTCACCTTCACTGTCGATTCGGAGGACGGGACCAGTACCGACCTTGAGGTCGAGTCACCGTCACCATTCGACTGGATCGCGAAACTGGTTAATTCAGAAGGTGAGCAACGAGGCTCGGCGTACTTGCCCAAGTCGACCCTCTCCGCATCTTTCGACTTCCTCGATCCGGACACATACACGTTGGTGGTCGAGCCGATAGGCCCGTCGACCGGTCAGATCACTCTCGGTCTCAAGGACGGATCCGCCGCCGCGGCGAGCAGCGGTGACGGCGCGAGCGGTGCGGCGGGGATCGTTCCTGAGGGGGCGGATGCCTGGCAGCCGGGCAAGCAGCAGAAAGCCGGCCGGGACTGGGTGACAGGCCGCGGCGACGGGCCGAAAGCTCCCCGGAAACTTCGTTCGCCCCCGGGCAGAACGGCGTTGACCGGTCATGTGCTGAAGCTGGACGGGAAGCCCATGGCAAAGGTCACCGTCTCCGTCGGCGACAAGACGGCCAGAACCGACTCCCGCGGCAGATTCCTGCTGGCCAGCATCAGTCCCGACGCGAAGACCCTGGTTGTCGACGGTTCGACAGCCAACACGAGGAAGCGGCAGTACGGACGCTTCGACATACACATCAGCCCGAAGCGTGGTCGGAGCGTCGATCTCGGGTTCCCGGTCTGGATGACGCCCCTCGACACCAGGAACACGGTGAGCTTCGCCGCCCCGGCGAAGTCCGACGTGGTGCTGAAGACCCCGAAGATCCCTGGGCTCGAAGTCCGCATCCCCAAGGGGTCGGTGGTCCGGGACGAGAAGGGCAAGCCGGTCACGGAGCTGGGGATCACCGCCATACCCATTGACCGGCCACCGTTCCCACTGCCCGAGAACAGCGTCGTGCCCGTGTACTTCACCGTGCAGCCTGGCGGCACATACATCTTCCCCAAGGGCGCGCAGGTCATCTACCCGAACTACACACGCGAATCCCCCGGCACGCGCGTGGAGTTCATGGACTACGACCCGAAGAAAAAGGGCTGGTACGTCTACGGGCACGGGAAGGTGTCTGAGGACGGCCGCCAGGTCGTGCCCGATGCCAAGACACGAGTCTGGGCGTTTCACGGCGCGATGTTCAACATCCCCGACTGGCTGCCCTGGGACCTGTCGTGGGTGAAGGACGCTTTTGACTGGCTGTCCGGTGACCCTGTCGACCTGTCCACCGGAATGCTCACCGACTCACGTACCGACCTGGCCGTGTCCGACTCCCGCGGCTCGGCGGAAATCACCCGGACCTACTGGCAGGGCGACACGCGATCCCGTGCCTTCGGTATCGGACGCGACCTCTCCTACAACGTCTTCCTGCACTCGAAGAAACAGTACGAACAGGTCGACCTGTACTTGCCTGGCGGCCAGTCAGTCCCCTTCGTGCGCACGTCAGCCGGCACGGGCTACGCCGATGCCGTCTTCGAACCCTCCGGGACCCCGTCCGGATTCCACGGCTCGAAGATCGTGTGGGACGACGGGGCGTGGCACATGAAGTTCCGTGACGGCACCACCTGGATCTTCCCCCAGTACGCGCCCCTGAAGGAGATACGGGACCGGCACGGCAACGCCGTGCAGCTGACCCGAGCCGGCAACAAGGGCGAGATCACGCAGATCTCCACCCCCGGTGGCCGCTGGATCTCCCTCGCCTACGACACCAAGAAACGCGTTTCATCGATCCGGGACAACGCAGGCCGCACGACCGAGTACACCTACGACACCACCGGCCGCCTGGCCACCGTCAAGGACCCAGCCAACAGGATCAGCCGCTACACATACGACGGCACGTCCAACCGCATCAAGACAGCAGTGGATGCCCGCGGCATCACCTACATGTCCAATGTCTATGAGGGCGGGCGGGTCCGTGAGCAGACGCTCACCGAAGGCGCCAAGTACACGTTCGAGTACACGCTGACCGGCGCGGGCAAGGTGACCTCCACAACGGTCACGCAGCCCGGAGGATCCCTGAGGCGGGTCGAATTCGACGCCGACGGCTTCGGAGTCAAGGACACCCAGGCCCTCGGCACCGCCCTGGCCCGCACCACCCAGTACCACCGGGGGCCACACCACCGCGTGGACGCGGTCACCGACCCGTACGGCCGCCGCACCGAACTCACCTACGACACCAACGGATACATCACCCGCACCACCGAGCTCGCAGGCACGCCACAGGCACGCCAGTCCGGCGCCGCGGTCTACGACGGTCCGTACGACCAGCCCACCACCATCACTGATCCGTTGAACAGCACCACCATCCTCGGCTACGACGCCGTGGGCGACCTGCGTAAGATCACCGACCCCGAAAAGAGGGAAACCGCTCTCACCTACACCCCTGACGGGCAGGTGAAGACGGTGACCGACGCCTCCAACGCGGTGACCGAATACAGCTACCTGAACGGTGAGGTGACGTCGGTCAAGGACGCGGAAGGCCGCACCAGTAGCCAGTTCCTCGACTCGGCAGGACGGCCGTCCGCTCTGACCGACGCGGCGGGATCCCTCACGACTCTCACGTACGACTCTCTCAACCAGACCCGCAAGATCACCGATCCGCTCGGCCAGACCACTGCCCTGGATTACGACGAAAACGGCAACCTGACCACCCTCACCGATGCCCGCCAGAACCCCACCGTCTGGGAGTACGACAACGCCGACCGGGCCAAGTCGGCGAAGGACCCGCTGGGAGCACAGGCACTGTTCGCCTACGACGCCGCAGGCAACCTGGCGAAGGTGACCAGCCGCTCGAACCAGGTCGCCACAGCCGAGTACGACCTTCTGGGACGGGCGAAAAACACCAAATACGGCGTGAACCTGGCCGGCACGGCCGAGTCCACCGTCACCTACGCCTACGACGCGGTCGACCTGCCGAAGACGATCACAGACACCCAGGCAGGGACAGAAACCTTCGAGTACGACGCGTACGACCGGCCGAAGACAGTCACCGGACCCACCGGAACGGTCGCCTACGTCTACGACGCGGCAGATCGACGCAAAGAGATGACCGCAGCCGGGAAAACCACCCTCTACGACTACGACACCTCAAGCATCCTCAAATCCGTCGCCTCCGGCGACCAAACGGTCACCTTCGGCCTGGACGCGGTCGGCCGCGAGAAGACCGCCGCACTGCCGGGCGGAATCACCCGCACCACCACCCTTGACAAGACAGGCACCATCAAGAACATCAGCTACGCCAAGGGCGCAGCCGACATCGGTGACCTCTCCTACACAAGGGACGTACGCGGCCTCCAGACCGGCCTGTCCGGCACTCTCGCCTCGGTGGCGCTGCCGGCGGCAGAGACAGGCGCGGTGTTCGGGAAAGACAACCGGCTCACCACCTTCAACGGCCGCTCCTTCACCTACGACGCGGACGGCCAGCTCAAGACCGACGGCATCCGCGACTACACCTGGAACGCACGCGGCCAGCTCACCGGCCTGACCAAGGCCGGACAGAACAGCAGCTTCGGATACGACGCCCTGGGCACCCGCAGCACCAGGACCGTCGGCGGGACGACCAACAAGTTCCTCACCGACGGCAGCAACCCGCTGGTCGAACAGAACGGCACGGGCGACACCACCGCGACCGTAACCACCTCCGGCCTGGACGAATTCCTCACCCGCACCGAGAACGGCACCACCCAGACCTACCTGACCGACGCACTCGGCTCAGTGATCGGCCTCGCCAACAGCGACGGCACCATAGCCACCAGATACACCTACGACCCCAACGGCCAGACCACCACCACCGGCGCAGCCACCTCCAACCCGTACACCTTCACCGGCCGCGAGAACGACGGCACCGGCCTGCTCTACTACCGCAACCGCTACTACGACCCCGAAACCGGCCGCTTCATCTCCCAGGACCCCATCGGCCAAGCTGGCGGCACCAACCTCTACCAGTACGCCCTGTCCTCACCCACCACCTACACCGACCCCACCGGCAACAACCCCATGATCGCCGCCTGCGCCGTCGGCGGCCTCATGGACGGCGGCATGGACTGGGCGTTCCAGCGCCTCTCCGGCCGCAAGGTCAACTGGGGACAAGTCGGCAACGCCGCCCTGACAGGCTGCATGATGGGCATGGCCGGCGAAGCCCTGAGCGCCTTCATGGCCGCCAGGCGCACCATGCGCTTCACCGGCTGCTCGCCGCGCAACAGCTTCACCCCCGACACCCCCGTGCTCATGGCGGACGGCACCAGCAAGCCGATCAAGGACATCAAGACCGGCGACAAGGTCCTCGCCACCGACCCGCAGACCGGCGAAACCGGCCCCCGCGCCATAACCGCACTCATCGAGGGCAACGGGCAGAAACAACTCGTCGACCTCACCATCGACACCGGCCAGGCGCAGAACACAAAGACCGACAACATCACCGCCACCGAAGGCCACCCCTTCTGGATCCCCGCACTCCACCAGTGGATAGAGGCAGGAAACCTCAAAGCCGGCCAATGGCTCCAGACGAGCACCGGCACCTGGGTCCAGATCACCGCCACCACGCACCGAACCCAGTCAACAAAGGTCTACAACCTCACCGTTGATGACCTGCACACGTACTACGTACTGGCCGGAGGCGCTCCGGTCCTCGTCCACAATGACGGTGGCGCTCCGCATGTCACCCGTATCCAAAACCTCCTGGGAATGCGGCTGGACGACGCTCACGACTACCTGGAGAGAAATGGATTCACCCTGAAGAGCTGGTCCGACGGCAAGGGCGGCAAGGGCGGATACATGACCTATCAGAGCGGCGATGGTAGCAAGATCACCATCCGAGACAGCGACGGCAGGGTCACTCGCACCACCGTGATCGATAACGGCCCCAACAAGAAGAACGGGATCCAGCGCTGGGATGAGAGTGGAAATAAGACGCTATCCCACGACCACGGAGAATTTGTCAAGTGCTGAACGACGAGATGCGGGCGGAATGTGCTCGCCTCAATGACTACCTGTCGGCATACGAAGGAAACTTCGTCGACGGCGTTTCCTTCTTTGCCTCCGGAGACAGAGACATGTTGGAAGTGCGACTCCTCGGAGAGGCAGAACGACCCTCAATAGTTCTTCATCTCGAAGGAGTGCACGCCTACTCCCTGCAGAAGCCAACGGACTTGGACGGGGCGTTTGCCGACTCTCTATCCGTGACTGAGCTGCCTGCTGGCGACGCACCCTGGCCGGCTGGTGCGGAGGAGTTACTGAAAAGGCACTCCGGGCTTCCTGATCTGTACCTCGTCGAGCTCAGCGGACCTTTCTGGCTTGTCGCTGCAGCCAGCGTCCTGACCGTGTCGGCAGCGATTTAGGCAACCCCGCTTCCGGTATACTGGAATGAACGCAGGTCTCGCCCGGGTTCCCGGGCGAGACCCGACGAGTGGACAAGCACACGAAGTTCCTGGTAACTGCGGGCGATCTTGGTCGAGAACCCATCCACCAGGAGCTTCGCCGTTCCGCAGAACCGTCCAACACGCGGCCATCAGTGTCAGGTTGGAAAAGCTCACTGAGGGAAACGCATAGGCGTTTTCCCGAGGGGGGCTCCGCTTGGCTCCGTAAAGGCCTTCTGTAGGGTGTTTGACGGCAACGCAGCCGAACGCCGACGTTCCCACGAGGCCTCTCGTGGGAACGTCGGCGTTCTGGAGGGAGCGGAGAGCGATACCAACTGGCGGCCGTGCCGTCTGGGTCGGTATCCGGAGTTGAGAGCTGCGGATGAGGCTGTTGATGGCCTGGTGCTGGAGGCGGAGCCTTACGTGTGCGGTGACGCCGATGTGGATGTGACCGAGGTACTTCTGGATGACGACGAGTTCGACGACCTGTTCCAGGAGCAGCGTGGCGGTCGAGTGGTGTAGGTCGTGGAAGCGGATACGTCGGAGTTTGGCTCGAACACCATCTGTGGCGGCCCGACGTCGATCGTCGCCGAAGTTCACAACCTCATGGCCAAAGAGGCTGCCATTGCGGGTGCGCTGGAGTGAGCAACGGGCGGTGGCGGTGCCTGTGCTGAGGTCGCAGTCTTCCCAGTGGAGGGCAAGGAGTTCGGCTTTGCGGAGGCTGGCATGCACGGCGAGTTCGTACGTTGCGTGGAGCCGGTCGGTGCGGGGGCATCAAGGTATTGGCGGGCTGTGGCCGGGTGAGGGGCTGGAAGCACCCGGGCCTGGGTGCGGTGGTCTTGACGCTGAGGGACAGCTCATCTTTCCGGACGGCACGTAGGTCCTGGTTACGGAAGGCGGTTTGCTCCGCCAACGGTGGCCGAAGGTGGACCGCGGCTCGTCAGAAGTAATTCCCCTAGCGGGCCGCCCGCCTGCACCCAGATACGAGGTACACGCTCGCTATCTGAGCGCACCAATCCAGCCGTCGCCGCTCGGAGGAACGAAGAAGTAGCCGCCGCCTACGGTCAGCAAGTACTTTGCCATGGATTCTCCTTCCAAACGTTTCAGGGTCGCCTCGAATCCTTGAGACAAGTCTCGCTGGAAACAGGAGAAAATGATCCCCGTATCGCCGTTACCCCGGTCATAGCTGTAACTGCGCCGCACGATCGGTGGGGGGTTGCGGCGGTCAGGAACCGCGAGACGTACATGCGAATCAAGCGGCGTAAACCTGCCCGTTGGATCGGCCGCAAAGCTGGGCTGCTCGTCGGCCGGTGTACCGTCAAGCCATCCCCCATCGCGTCGACGCCCGACGATCCGTTCCTGTTCTCGTACCGAGTCTTTGTCCCATAGGTCGGTCGCAAACCGGATGATGCGTACAACCTGATAGCTGCCGCCCACAGCCCACTGCGGCTCGTCCTGATCAGTAGAAGTGAGCGCGCGGTCGAGGGATTCCCTCTCGGTGTCCGGATTACCGAAGCCCTCAGTGAAGTGGAACGGGTTACGAGCCAGACCCCTGCCGCCCTCGACCCGGTTAGCGGGACGAGAGCCATCAATGTGCCACCGAATTGCCCAGTGCGCCGAGGTAGTGTTCTTGACGCGTTCGACGGTCTTCCGTATCGCCGCAGCTCTTTCGCTCGCGATGTGCACAAGAACATCTCCATGTGACATGACGGGGTCAAGGAGGTCGCTCGCGAAGTGCGGCATTGCCTTGAGTTGGCGAGGGGCAGAATCCTCCGGCCCGAAGAAAGTCGCTCCCAGGGCGAACCCCACAGATGTGCCTGGCTCGGCGGCAGCGCGAACTCGTTTCGCCAGTTCTCTCAGCGCACCACGAGGCCGTCCAATATCGAGGGCAATCAATGCCACATGTCCTGCTGGCAAAAGTCCACGCAACTGAACGGGAACGCCAGCCAAGTCGTTGGAACCGGCACCGTCCCCTGCAACGCCCCTGCCTGCCAACCCGTAAGCAGCCGCACCACCACCCGCTAGAGCAACCGCCACGCCCGAAGCCACCAGGTTCCTACGCCGCACCACTTCGACCTCGCTCACTCCGATGAGCCCGTTGCGTCATCCGCTAGCCATCTTGTCAACCGAAGCACGCCCGCAACAGCGCTTCTAGAAACAGACTGCGCGGGGCCGCGACCGCCCTCTGTTCCGGTCGCGGCCCTGTGGGCGTCGAGCTCGGTCACGGGCAGGAGCCACCGGCCTCGGCCGGTGCGCCAGAGCCTGCTTCGGCAACGGGCGTGTCCGCGCAGCAGGCGCTGGTCTTCTGTTTGGCCAGGGAGTCGGCGTCGGCCTTGACGACGTACACCTCCCATGGTTCCTGGCCGGGGCCGCGGCCCCAGACCTTGTCCTGGAGTGCGTAGCAGCAGGTGTGTCGTTCTCGACGTCGGTCGCCAGCCCCTGGTCGGCGAGGCGGGTGGCGGCGGCGTGGACGGCTTCGGTGGTGTCGACTTCGATGCCGAGGTGGTCCATGCGCGTGTCCGCGCCCGGTGTGCCCTGGATGAGGACGAGTTTGAGCGGGGAGCGGCGATGGCGAAGTTGGCGTAGCCGTCGCGCAGTTTGGCCGGCTCGGTGCCGAAGAGCTTGCTGTAGAAGGCGATCGAGGCGGGAAGGTCGGGGAAGCGCAGTGCGAGCTGTACTCGGGGCATTGACGATCCTCCTGACACAGGGATGGAAGCGCCCCGGCCGTCATGGGCCGGGGCGCTGGGGCTCAGGCTCCGCAGCAGCCGCCGGACGACGGGGTTTCCTCAGCGGCTGCGACAGGCAGAGTGGTGCCGACGCCAATCTGTACGAGTGCGGGCGCCGGAGCGGCACAGCATCGTCCGCCGTCGGTCTGTTCGGCTGCCGGGTCGTCGAAGAGTCCGGCGCCGCCGCAGACTCCGGTTTCGGGGAGGGTGAGTTCGACGCGGTCGGCGGATTCGGTGTCGCCGACGATCGCGGCGGTGACGGAGCGGACCTGCTCGTAGCCGGTCTTTGCGAGGAAGGTGGGGGCGCGGCCGTAGGACTTCATGCCGACCAGATAGATGCCGGGTTCGGGGTGGGAGAGTTCGCGGTGGCCGTGGGGGTAGAAGGTGCCGCAGGAGTGCTGATTAGGGTCGATCAGCGGGGCCGGCTCGACAGGTGCCTGGAGGTGTTCGTCGAGGCCGAGGCGGATCTCGGAGAGGAAGGACAGGTCGGGGCGGAAGCCGGTCAGGACGATGGCCTCGTCGACCGGGTCGAGGCGGTGCCCGTCCTCACCGGCCAGGATCAGGCGGCCGTCCTCGTCACGTTCGATGGCCTCGGTGCGGAATCCGGTGACCGCGTCGGCGTGGCCGTTGTCGACGGCGGCCTTCGCGGCCAGGCCGAGGGCGCCGCGGGCGGGGAGCTGATCGGCGGTGCCGCCGCCGAAGGTGGATCCGCTGATGCTACGGCGCAGGATCCACACTGCGTGTGTGCTGGGCTCGTCCTTCGCCAGGTCGGCGAGGGTGGCCAGGGTGGTGAACGCGGAGGCTCCGGAGCCGATGACGGCGGTGCGCTTGCCCGCGTAGCGGTCGCGGACGGCCGGGTTCTTGAGGTCGGGGACGCGGTACGTGATGCGGTCGGCTGCCGTCTTTTCGCCAAGGGCGGGCAGGCCGCTGGCCCCGGCCGGGCCGGGGGTGGTCCAGGTGCCGGAGGCGTCGATGACCGCGCGGGCGAAGACACCCTCCTCCCCGCACGAAGGGCGGCTGGAGCATCGGTTTCTCGATGCACCAGCCGCCCATTTGGCGTCTGCGGTCCGTCGGCCCCGGCCTGATCGGTCTTCATGCTCATGCCTCCGGTCCGGCCAGGACGAGGTCGTCCTGGGTCAGCTCCGCCTGAAGCCTTCGCTCGGCGGCGTCGGCATAAAGTGCCGACAGCTCGACACCAACGAACTGCCGGCCCTCACGCAGGGCTGCGACTCCCGTGGAGCCGCTGCCAGTGAAGGGGTCGAGGACGGTGCCGCCCTCGGGGCAGATCTGCACGAGTTGCTGCATGATCTCGACCGGCTTCTGAGTGATGTGCACCCGGTCCCTGCGCGGCTGGGAGGCAGTGAAGTGGCCGGGCAGGTAAAGCTCGCGGTCCTTCGCGAGGCTGCCCTTGATGCCCCAGGTGATGAACTCGGCCGACTGTTTGAACCCACTCTTGCGGGGCCGGCTGGCGGGCTTGATCCATGGGATCGTGCCGCTCCAGGTCCAGCCCGCCATCTGCAGGGCGTCGGACGTGGTCGGCTCCTGGCGCCAGTCCGAGAAGACGATGGCGACCGAGTGCTCGGTGGAGGCCCGGTACGCCTCGGTGAGCAGGGCGGTCAGCCAGCTTCGATAGCTTCTCTGGTCCCGGTTCTCTCCGGGGAAGTTCTGCAGGTCGTGCGCGGATCCACTCGTGACGTACTTGGCTCGCGCGGTGCGACCGGTGCGGTCCGAGTTGGTACGTCCGCTGCTGTTGTACGGCGGGTCGGTGATGACGGCGTTGACGCTCTCGTCCGGGAGGGTCTTCAGCACGGTGAGGGCGTCGCCTCGGTGCAGCGTGTAGCTCATGCGCGGGGCCTCTTTCAGGAACACAGCGGGACTGGGCCCGGTCCGGATGGCGCACAACAGCGTTCGTTCCGTGCGGGGTTGCGCCGGAGGTTAGCCGTGTATTCCGGCCGGGCCTAAGCTTGACTCTGTCGGGGATCTTGAAGTTTCTCGGTGCGCCGGTGTGATCGGCGGGCATGCTCGGGATGTTCCGAGAGCCCATGCAGTTGCCGAGGTGTCCGTTGTCGCTCCGTCCTCGTTCCGGTGAGCAAGTCCCGCCTCTGACCGCGCAGATCGCGCGGGCGAGCAACCCGGATGGTACGGCGGCGATGTGGGTGAGAGACCGCCTGGACGGGCTGTGGCGTGACGAGGACTTCACCGACTGGTATCCGCGTGACGGGCGTCCGGGCCTCTCGCCCGCCCAGCTGGCCACCGTCTGTGTGCTGCAGTTCGTGCTTGGTCTGTCGGACCGGCAGGCCGCCGAGGCGGTGCGCTGCCGCATCGACTTCAAGTACGCCCTGGCCATGGAGCTGGACGATCCCGGCTTCCACCACAGCGTGCTGGCCGACTTCCGTGAACGTCTCACCGAAGGCGACCGCGCCGACCGCCTCCTCGACCTCGCGCTGGCCCGCCTGAAGGAGGCCGGCCTGGTGCGCGAGCGCACCACCCAGCGCACTGACTCCACCCATGTCCTGGCCGCGGTCCGCGACCTGACCCGGCTGGAGATGGTCACCGAGGCGGTACGTGCCTCGCTGGAGGAAGTCGCCGGTACCGCCCCGCACCTGCTGGACGAGCTGGTCGACGAGGAATGGGGTAGCCGTTATGGCCGTCCGGTCCGCCTGGGCAAGAACCCCACCAAGCCCAAGACCAGGATCCTCGCCACCGGCAACGACGCCGTCCGGCTCCTGGAACACCTCTACCAGCACGGGGGCGACCGCGCGTTTGGCCCTCGAGTCCAGGCCCTGCGCCAAATCGTGGTGCAGAACTATCACCACGACGTTTCGGGACACCTGCGCTGGCGCACCGCCGAGACGGAAGACGGGCCCGGGCTGCCGCCCTCGTCCCGGGCGATCGTCTCCCCGTATGACACCTCGGCCCGCTATGCCCGGCACGGGCACATCATCAGCTGGAAGGGGTTCTCCGCCCATCTGACCGAGACGTGTGCTCCCGACGGCCCCAACGTGATCACGGACGTGGCCACCACCGCATCCACCACCCACGACAGCCAGGTCCTGCCCGGCATCCACACCCGCCTGCACCGCCGCGGCCTGCTACCCGCCGAGCACCTGGTCGACAGCGGCTACACCTCCCTGCCCCACCTGGAACAAGCCGCACGTGATCACCAGGTCACCGTCTCCGGGCCGCTCCGGGGCAATCCCACCCGACAACACCGCCGAGGCGAGGGCTTCGCCCGGGACGACTTCCACATCGACTACGACCGCCAGCAGGTCACCTGCCCCCAGGGGCAGGTCAGCCAGGGCTGGCACCGCCCCTACCCGACCACCTCGCCCACCGCAGCCCCGCTGATCGTGGCACGGTTCACCAAAAGCCAGTGTCAGCCGTGCCCGGCCCGCGCGCAGTGCACCACCTCCCGCGCAAGCCACCGAACCGTGGGCCTTCCTCCGCGAGAACTCCGCGACCTGCAACTCCGCATCCGTGCTGAGCAACAGACACCCGAGTGGAAGACCCGCTGCGCGGTCCGCTCCGGAGTGGAGGGAACGGTCAACGAGTTCGCCCACGGCCACGGCATGCGCCGCTGCCGCTACCGAGGGCAGGGCAAGGTCCACCTCCAGCACGTCCTGACCGCCATCGCCATCAACATCGAGCGCCTCAGCGGTCTCCCGGCGACCGAGGAGGCACCCCCTGCCCGCCGACCGACCGCCTTCCAGACCTACCTCGATCAGCACGAGATCCCCCGGCCGAAGTCCTGGCGCACCCTGGGCACCTGACCTCGGCAACTCCAAGATCCCCGACAGAGTCAAGCTTAGTGGCGCGCCACCCCCGACAACCATCTGCCAAGGCACAGCAAGGGAAATCTGCTGGTCACGACCTCTCTGGCGGGCGTGGTGGTCGCGTGTGGTCGCAGGATGAGAGTGTCGGACCTTCCCCGCCTCGTGGAGGCGATCGCCATGCGCTCCAGCACCGGCCGCGGCCGCACCTACCGTCGCTGCGGCTGCAGAGACACCCAACGTCACCAGATGGGTGCCCACTGTCCTCATCTGCTCGTCGACAGCACCCACGGGACCTGGACCTTCGCCGTCGACGTCCCCGCCCCGGGCCGCTGTCGGACGACGGTGCGCCGGGGCGGCTTCGCCAGCCAGGATGCGGCCGAAGAGGCACTACGCCGGTTCCTCGAGGGTCAGGCCGGCGGGTTCGACGCGGATCCGAACCAGACCGTCGCCACCTACCTAGACGCGTGGCTGACGGCGAAGGCGCTGGTGCTGAAGCCGACGACGATGGCCCGCTACCGCGACTACGTCCGCAACGACCTCATCCCCGCGTTCGGCACCCTCAAGCTCGACCAGCTCGCCCACCGCCACATCGCGGCCTTCGTCACCGGCCAGCTCGCCGCCGGCCGCGGCCGCACCACCCTCTACCGGTGCCTCGCCGCCCTCTCCAGCGCCCTCGGCGACGCCGTCCGCCAGCACCGCCTCCCCCACAACCCGGCCTCTCCCCCGGTCCTGCGCCGGCCGCCGTCGCCAGAGCGGCGGATCTG
Organism: Streptomyces sp. NPDC007164; assembly: GCF_040634135.1. Lineage (NCBI taxonomy): Bacteria > Bacillati > Actinomycetota > Actinomycetes > Kitasatosporales > Streptomycetaceae > Streptomyces > Streptomyces sp. NPDC007164. The sequence continues at coordinate 11,671 of NZ_JBEYFB010000026.1, read as the reverse complement.
GACGGCGCAGGAGGCGGCCCGCTTCCTCGGCCACTGCCACCAGGCCGACCCGGAGATGGCCCACCTGTTCGAGGTCCTCATCGGCACCGGCATGCGCAAAGGCGAAGCCCTCGGCCTGCACTGGGACGACGTCCACCTCGACCAGGGCATGCTCTACGTGCGCTGCACACTCTCCGCAGTCGACAACAACCGCCTGGCCATCACCACACCGAAGACCCGGTCGAGCAGAGGCTGGGTCGCCATCTCACCCCGCGTCGCCACAGCCCTCCGCCGCCGGGCACACTCGGCACCCCGAACCCGCGGAGACCCCAACGACCCGTTCACCGGGCTGGTCTTCTGCCGACCCAACGGCCGCCCGCTCGGGCCGCATCTGGTGCTCGACCGACTCCACCGACTGTCCGAGGAGGCCGGGGTCCCCCGGGTCACGGTCCACGACCTACGACATCTCGCCGCCACCATCACCATCTCCGCCGGCGTCCCGCTCACCGTGGTCTCCAAGACGCTGCGACACTCCACCCTGTCGACCACCGCGAACCTCTACAGCCACCTCACCCAACAAGCCGCGCACCAAGCCGTCGACACCATCGACCACACCCTCACCACGGCCGCACGAGCCGCCGACTACCCGACTCGGCCGGGATGGCTGCGACCACCACGCGACCACATCCACCGCCTCCGCGCAGCCGTCCACCAGCTCCGCTCCCTCGCACCGCACGCCGCCACCGGCACCACTTGCAAACCGGCCCCGGCCCGTGCGACCACACTGCGACCACCACGCCCCCGGACGCACGAAAGGCCGCCCTCCCATGGATGAGAGAACGGCCTCCGACCTGCTAAAAGCAGAGTCGGGACGACAGGATTTGAACCTGCGACCCCTTGACCCCCAGTCAAGTGCGCTACCAAGCTGCGCCACGTCCCGATGCCCGCCTGACCTGGGGTTTCCCCCCGGCTGAACGCGCATGAGAACAATACCGCACTCGGGCGGGTGGTCACGAACGCCTTTGCCGCTTGACCTCAACCATGCTTGATGTTCAACGCTGGTCCCATGACGAACTCCACCGCCGCGCCGACGCGCGACCACCATGACATGTACCGCCTGATGAGCCTGATGACCGGGGCCGAGAAGCACGGCCCCGCCGCGACCTCCACCCTCGACGTCCTCTGGGTGCTGTACGACCGGGTGCTGCGGGTGACGCCCGACACCGTCGACGCGCCCGACCGCGACCGGTTCCTGCTGTCCAAGGGGCACGGGCCGATGGCGTACTACGCGGTGCTGGCCGCGCACGGGTTCTTCGACGAGGAGCTGCTGCCGGGGTTCGGGTCGTACGGATCGCCGCTCGGGCACCATCCGGACCGGACGCTGGTGCCGGGGGCCGAGATCGGCAGCGGGTCGCTGGGGCACGGGTTGCCGCTGGCCGTGGGGAGTGTGCTCGGGCTGCGGGCGCAGGGGCTCACCGATCCCCGGGTGTGGGTGCTGATCGGCGATGCCGAGCTGGACGAGGGCAGCAATCACGAGGCGCTCGCCTACGCGGGCCCGGCCGGGCTGGAGCAGCTGCACACCGTGGTGATCGACAACGCTTCGGCCTCGTACGCCCGGCCGGGCGGGATCGCGGCCCGGTTCGAGGCGGCGGGCTGGTCGGTCGCCTCCGTCGACGGGCGGGACCACGAGGCGCTGTACGCGGCCTTCACCGCTCCGCATCCCGGGCGGCCCCGGGCCGTGGTCGCGCAGGTCGACCCCAAGCCCTGAACACACCGGGTGAAGGACCGAGACACCGTACGCAACACGAGAGGGACACTTCAGATGGACACGATGCGTGACCGCTTCATCGCCACCACGTCGCAGCTGCTGGACGAGGACCCGCGCCTCGCCCTGGTCCTGGCCGAGATCAGCCGGGACGGCTTCGGCCCCGCCGCGCGGGCCCATCCGGACCGGGTCGTCAATGTGGGAATCAGGGAGCAGCTGCTGATCGGGGCGGGTGCCGGGATGGCGCTGACCGGTCTGCGGCCGATCGTGCACACCTTCGCCGGCTTTCTGGTGGAGCGGCCGTTCGAGCAGGTGAAGCTGGACTTCGGCCACCAGGGAGTGGGCGGGGTGCTGGTGAGCGCCGGAGGCTCGTACGACTGGCCGGCCGGTGGATTCACCCATATGTCGCCGGGCGATGTGGCGCTGCTGGACACCCTCGACGGCTGGACGGTCCATGTGCCGGGCCACCCGGACGAGGCGGAGGAGCTGCTGCGGGAGGCCGCGGCCGGGGACGGCCGGGTGTACGTACGGCTGTCGGTGCAGTCCAACGTGCGGGCGCGGCCGGTCGGCGCGGGGGCCGGGTTCACCGTGGTGCGGGAGGGGACGGGCGGGGTGGTGATCGCGGTCGGGCCGATGCTCGACAACGTGCTCGCCGCGACCGAGGGGCTCGATGTGACGGTGCTGTACGCGACGACGGTGCGTCCGTTCGACGCGGCCGGGCTGCGGCGGGCGGTGGGTGATCGCGGGGCCGCCGATGTGGTGATCGTCGAGCCGTATCTGGCGGGCACCTCGACCGCTGCCGCCAATGACGCGCTCGCCGAGCTGCCGCACCGCGTGCTGGGGCTGGGTGTGGGGCGGGCCGAGCTGCGCAAGTACGGGGAGATGGACGAGCACCTCGCCGCGCACGGGCTGGACGCGCGGGGGCTGCGGGAGCGGATCGGCGGATTCCTCCGCCGCTGACCGGGGCGGAGCGGGGCGAAGTGGCCCGGGGCCGTGTCCGCGGTGCCGTACTGGTCGGCGAACGGCGGCTCCGCGTCGCCGGGCGGCTCGGGGCGGCCCGGCGACACGGAGGAACCGCTACGGGTGGACGAGCACCTGGGACAGTGCCACGCGTCCGGTGCCCGACGTCACGATCCGCACGGTGCGGGTGCGGCTGTCCAGGTCCAGGACCGACGGGCGCAGTGCCTTTCCGCTGACGTGGATCGTTCCGTCGTCCGTGACCACGTCGAAGTCGGCGGTCGTGGAGGAGGAGTTGTTCCAGATCTCGATCTGCCGGATCCGCCGCTGGGCGCCCAGGTCGACCTGCCACCAGGCGCCCGCCTCGGACAGGGTGCGGGTGTCGGTGTTGGTGTCGCCGTCCAGGGCGAGTGCCGCGTCAGCCGTGCCCTCGGTGGAGGACTGGGTGGCGGTGCCGGTGCGGGCCAGGTCGGTGCGCAACTGTTCGACGGGGCCGCCGTGGGCGCCTGCCCGGCTCGCGACGGCGAGCGCCTCGGCCGGCAGCCGGTCCAGGCCGGTGAGGTTGTCCGTCATGACCGAGCCCTTGCCCCCGAGTGCGGGCGCGGCGGTGTCGGTCCAGTTGCCCCGGGCGGTGTTCTCGATGCCGTAGTCCGCCCAGTTGGAGACCCACTTGTACCCGATCCGGGTGATGACATTGCGTTCGACGCGGATGTGCGAGGACTGTTCGTCGAGGTAGATGCCGTTGCCGTCGCGCTCGGTGTTGCCGAAGGCGGAGCGGTTGATGTAGTTGCCGGAGAGGACCGTGCCCGGCTGGGCGCCCTGGGTGTAGATGGCCCCGCCGTCGTGCTGCTCCTGGGCGACCTCCATGACGTCGGTGATCCGGTTGTCGGTCACCTTGTTGTCGCGCAGGACGGACTTCTGGGACTCGGGCTGGTTCCAGCCCCAGCCGACCGAGATCCCGGAGTACGGGAGGTGGTCCAGGCTGTTGTGATCGATGGTCAGCCCGGCCTCGTACCCGGCCCAGATGCCCACCGAGTCGGTGTACTCGACGCCGGAGCGGGTGATGGTGTTGTACGCGACGGTGTTCCGCTCCCCCGCGAGCGCCGCCGACGGCATCGGCTCGGTGTCGCCCACGTAGACGGCGCCCGAGGACAGGTCGGTGAAGGACGAGCGGGTCACGGAACTGTCCTTGGTGCCCGCTTCGAGGATCGCGCCCGCTCCGCCGAGCCGGCCGAACCGGCCGTTCTCGATGCTGATGTGCCGTCCGCCGCGGACGGTCACCGCCGCGGAGGGCTTGGTGTAGAAGCGGCCCGCGTGGTCGACGGGGCCGGTGGCTCCGGTCAGGGTGAGACCGGCCTGCATGCCCGCGTAGCCCTCGTCGGTGCCCGGCTGACGGTACGCCGCGTATGCGAAGCCGATCCCTTTGACGGTGACGTCATGGGCGCCGTCGACGACGAGCAGCTGTTCGGTGTGCGGGGTGACGGTCTGTGCGCGGCGCATGTTCTCGCCCTTGCGCGGCAGGTAGGTGACGGTGCGGTTCTTCGAGTTCCAGACGAACTCGCCCGGTTGGTCGAGGAGTTCGGGGGCGTTCTCGAAGAAGGCGACGCCGCTGTAGCGGGCGGAGTCGACCGTCGTGGAGTCCCAGGAGGGGCCGGTGCGATCGGTGCCGCTCGCCGAGTTGGTCCAGCAGGGCTGGGCGAAGGTCATGACATCGCCGTTCACGGCCGTGATCCGGCAGTGGTAGTTGCGCCAGCGGACCCGGATGACGGCTTCGGCGTCGGTGGGTCGCTGCCACTTGGCGATGCCGGTCGCGACCGCACCGGTCATGCCGGTCTTCGTGGCGTCGCAGGTGCTCGCCGCGCAGGCCTCGCCGCGGGCGGGGGTGGCGCGCCTGCCGTCGACGAAGAGCTGGCGGGGGGTGACGCCGGCCGGGACCCCGGCGGACCAGGTGCCGTCGGTGTTCTGCCGCCAGCCGGTGATGTCCCGTCCGCCGGAGAGGACGGGGCGGGCGCCGGGGGCCGCGCTCCAGGTGACGGTGTGGCCGTTCTTCCCGGAGTCGGCGGCGCCGAGCCTGAGCGGTTCGTCGAGCTGGTACGTGCCGTTCTTCAGCAGGACGCGGATGTCGCGCCCGGTCTCGGTGCGGGCCCGGTCGCGGGCGCCCTCGGGGGTGCAGGGGCGGGCGATTGTGCAGGAACTGCCGTGTCCGTCCGGGGCCGCGTACAGGGTGCGGGGGCCGGGTGCGGCCTGGGCGGTGGGGGCGGCGAGGAGTGCGGCCAGGAAGGCGGCGGTGGCGGCAGCGGCGGTTCCTCGTACGGTGTTCAGGGGGCGGCGGTTCACGCGGAGGCCTTCCAGTCGGGGTGGCCGGGCATGGGCGGGTTCACGGCTCCGAAGAGCCAGTCGCGCAGGAACGGGTCGAGGGAGGGGTCGCGGGTGACGTCGACGGTGTGCCGGATGAACGCCTCGCTGGTGTAGGTAGAGTCCTTGAAGCGCTTCACCCACTCGCGCATGACCTTGTCGAACTTCCGCTGACCGATCCGGAGGCTGAGGGCGTACAGGACCAGGGCGCCGCCGTCGTAGATGTTGGTGCCGCCGAGCGCCTTGGGCAGTCCGGGCGGGCCGTCGGCGGCGCGGACCGCGTCGAGCTTCTCGTACGTCGCCTTCATCTTGTCCTCGAAGACCGACCAGCCGCGCTCCTCGCCGTACAGACCGGCGTAGTACACGGCGGGGCCCTCGTTGAGCCAGGCCTGCTGCCAGTCGTTCGGGGTGACGGAGTCGCCGAACCACTGGTGGACCAGCTCGTGGACCATGGTGGTCTCGTAGCCCGGCTGCCCGTTGGCATTGAGCTTGAACCAGTTGGTGGAGAACAGGGAGAGGGTCTGGTTCTCCAGGGCGTCGGTGTAGCCGTCGTAGATGTGGACGCCGTAGACGGAGAACGGGTACCGGCCGAACTTCGCCTCCAGCCAGGCCAGATGGTCCGCGGTACGGGCGACGATCGGGCCGTACTTGTCCTCCTGGCCCTGCGGGACGATGTGGCGCAGCGGAAGTCCGCGGTGGCTGGTGCCGTACAGGTAGGTGCCCTTGACGACGGCGATGCCGATGAGCTCGGTCGCCATGCGCTCGCGGAGGGCGAAGTGCCAGACGGTGGAGCCGTCGCCGCGCGGGGTCATGTGCAGGAGTTCGCCGTTGGCAGTGGCGACATAGCCCTGCGGGGCGCTGATGTGGAAGGTCCAGGTCGCCTTGTCGGACGGGGTGTCGTTGCAGGGCAGGAAGGTGTCGGCGCGGGAGGACTGGGCGGCCGACGCGAAGCCGCCGTCGGTGCCGAACTTCCAGCCGGTCAGGCCGAGTCGGGGCGACTTGCCGTTGCCCCGGTAGCGCACCTCGGTGCTGAACGCCTGGCCGTTGTGGAGCGGCCGGGCGGGCGTGACGGTGAATTCCTGGCCGCTCTTGCCGGGCGCGAGCGCCCAGGTGGCGGGGCGGCCTCCGACGGTGACGGAGTCGATGGTGTGGCCGTCGGTGTCCAGGTTGAACGCGGAGAGGTCCTGGGTGGCCTTGGCGTTGATCCGCACCACGGCGGTGAAGTCGTAGGTGACGGGGGTGAAGTCGAAGGTGAGGTCGTAGTGGACGACCTGGTAGCCGCCGTTGCCGAGGGTCGGGAAGAGCGGGTCGCCGACGCCGTCCGAGCCGGGCTTCGGGTCGAAGCCGTGCGACCGGGCGGAGGCGGGCGAACCGAGGGACGGTACGGCGACGGCCGCGGCCACTGCCGCGCCGCCGAGCTTCAGGGCCGAGCGTCGGGTCGTCACTTCTTCCCCTTCTGGAAGGCTTCCTCGAACTCGCCGCGGGCCTGCTCGCCGCCCTTGGCCAGGTAGTCCTTGACGAGCTGGTCGTAGGCGGACATAGGCTTGCGGCCGGAGATGATGTCCTTCAGCGCGTCTCCCTTCAGCGTGTTGAGGCTGCCGGAGCCCTTGGAGTCCCAGGTGGGCGAGGAGTACTGGAGCGTCGGGTCCGGCTCCATCATCGGGATCATCTTGGTGAAGGTGTCGTGCACGTGGCGGACACCCTGCTCGGAGTCGGCGCTGAAGATGGCCGGGACCGCGGAGGCCATGAACTTCCAGGGCACGGTGACGTCCTGGGTGCCCTGCTTGGTGAGCGCCGGGTTGCCCTTGGCGTCCCGGGTGAAGTCCTTGCCCTCGACCCCGTAGTTGATGAGGGTGTACTCCTGACTGCCGAACGGGGACGCGGCGAAGTCGGCGAGGGCCAGGATCTGCTTGACGCGGTCCCCGGACGCCTTCTTGATGTGGGTGTTCTGGAGCGAGATGTTGTCCATCCAGGCGACGGCGTCCTTGCCGACCGGCACGAACGGGCGCGGGTCGTACTTCTTGTCGATCGCCCTCATCGAGGCGATGTAGCCGACGCCGGGCGCCAGGTAGGTGGGCATGCCGTCGTAGACGTAGGCGCCCTTGCCGTTCTTGAACATGTCCGTGTACTGGGCCTTCTGCGCCCCGGACATCTGGAGGGTGCCCGGGTAGTAACAACCGGCCTTGTACAGCAGCCGGGCGGTCTCCACCGCCTTGCGGTACTCCGGGGTCTCCAGGTCGACGGTGAACTTGCCGGTCTTCTCGTCCAGCCGCCAGAAGTTGGGCGCGCCCGCGGACATGGCGAGCATGCTGGTGGCGCCCGCGATGATGGCGTACTGGTCCTTCTTGGGCCGGGTCAGCTCCTTACAGACCTCGACGAACCGGTCGAGGTCGGTGATCTGGTCGAGGCTGCTGACGCCGACCTCCTCGAACAGGTCGTGGCGGTACACGCCGGCACCGCCGGTGCCGGTGCGGGCGATCGGGATGCCGTAGAGCTTCCCGCCGAAGATGGCGGACTGCCAGGCGCCCTTCGGGATCGCGGCCAGGTTCGGGTAGTCCTTGACCTTGTCACCGGCGAGGTACGGGGTCAGGTCGGCGCACTTGGCCTGGAGAAAAGCGGCCTTGTTGTCGACGCCGCCGCTCTCCGGGTACATGAAGAGGTCCGGCAGGCTGTCACTGGCGACCATGGTGGAGAACTTGGTGCCGTAGTCGTCGGCGGGCACGGCGGTGATGTTCACCTGACCGCCGAGGAGCTTCTCGATCTCCTGCCAGGCGGCGTTCTTGCCACGGGCGGGCGGCGGCGGGGAGAAGGTCTCCATCGTCGCGCTGATCGGCTTCGCCCCCTTGAGTGGGGTGCTTTTCGTGGCGCGCAGCGGCTTGGCCGGGTAGCTGAAGAAGCCCTGCGGAACACCGGCCGCGGTGCCCGCCAGGTCGGGGTTGAGGCCGATGTTGCGGACCGCGGTCTGCGGGAGCAGCGAGGCGCTCTTGGCCTCCGCCTTCGCGGTCGTGCCGCCGTCGCCGCAGGCGGCGAGCAGCGGGGCGGCGGCCAGTCCCAGACCGACGCCCGCACCCATGCGGAACAGTGCTCTGCGGTTGATGGGGGTGGAGCTCGACACCTGAATCTCCTTGGGAGAGGGGAAGGAAGGAGTGGGGGGCGGTGTGGCGGTGGCCGTGCTCAGCCCTTGACGGCGCCTGTGAGCACGCCCTTGGTGAAGTAGCGCTGGAGGAACGGGTAGACGCACAGGATCGGTACGACGGCGATCACCAGGACCGCCATCTGCACGGCCTGCTGCGGGGCGAGCACCTCGCCCGCCGAGGCGGCGTTCAGGCTCTGGCCCTGGAGCACATAGGTGCGCAGCACCATCGGCAACGGCCACTTGTCGGAGTCGTTGAGGTACAGGAGCGAGTTGAAGAAGGCGTTCCAGTACGTCACCGCGTAGAAGAGGCTGATCACGGCGAGGACGGCCTTGGACAGCGGCAGCACGATCCGCACCAGGATGCGGAAGTCGCCCGCCCCGTCGACCTTCGCGGCGTCGTACAGCTCGTCCGGCAGGTTCATGAAGAAGGACCGCAGGACAACCAGGTTGAACGCGCTGACCAGGGTGGGCATGACGAGCGCCGCGTAGGTGTCGTACAGGCCGAGGCCCTTGACCAGCAGGAAGTTCGGGATGATGCCCGCGTTGAAGAGCATCGTGAACAGGGCCGTCATCAGGATGAAGCGGGAGCCGGTGACGTCGCGGCGGGAGAGACCGTACGCCATGCCCACGGTGACCAGGAGGCTGGCGAGGGTGCCGAGGACCGTGATGCCGACGGAGACGATCAGCGCGCGGGTGACGACTCCGCCGGTGAAGATGGTGCGGTAGGCGTCCAGGGTGGGGTGGTCGGGCCACAGGACGAGGCCGGAGCTCTTGATGATGTCGGTCTGCGAGGCGAAGCTCGTGCCGATGACGCCGACCAGTGGGTAGGCGACGGCGAGGACGACCACGACGATGGCCATCGCCTTGGCGGTCTGTCCGATGCGGGTGGGCCGTTCCATCCACGGGGGCCGGCCGTCGGACTTCCGTACGGGAGCGGGCGGGGGCGCCGGTGCGGTGGATTCCGTAGTGGCGCGCGTCTTCTCAGCGGTCAGCACCGCGGTACACCCCTTCGTGGCCGAGTCGGTGGGCGAACTTGTTCGCGCCCAGGACGAGTGCGGTGCCGATGACCGCCTTGACGAGTCCGACGGCGGCGGCTACGCCCCAGTCGTTGTCCTTGATGCCGTGGTAGTAGACGTAGGTGTCGAGGACCTCACCGGCGTCCGGACCGACCGCGTCGCGCTGGAGCAGAATCTGCTCGAAGCCGACGGAGAGGATCTGTCCGAGGTTGAGGATCAGCAGCAGGATGAGCACGGGGGCGATGCCCGGCAGGGTCACGTGCCACAGGCGGCGTCGTGGTCCGGCGCCGTCGATGGCGGCGGCCTCGTACTGCTGCTTGTCGATGTTCAGCAGCGCGGCGAGGATGATGATCGTGCCCCAGCCGGCGTCCTTCCAGGCCACCTGGAGGGTCAGCAGCCAGGGGAAGGCGTCGGGGTCGCTCATCATGTCGTAGCGCGGCAGCCCCATTCCCCCGAGGACGTCGGGCAGGAGCCCGGCACCGCCCAGGATCTGCTGGAAGATCGAGACGATGATGACCCAGCCGATGAAGTGCGGCAGATAGACGACGCTCTGCACGAACCGTCTGATCCGGTCGCTGGCGATGCTGTTGAGCAGCAGGGCCAGGGCGATCGGGATCGGGAAGAAGAACACCAGCTGGACGAGGGCGATCTCCAGGGTGTTGAACGTCGCGGACCAGAAGGCCGGCTCACCGAACGCCGCGGAGAAGTTGGCGAACCCCACCCAGACGCTGTGCATGTAGCCGAGGTACGGCTGGTAGTCCTGGAACGCCACGACGTAGCCGAGCAGCGGTACGTAGTGGAATACGACGAAGTACAGCAGTCCGGGCAGGGTGAGCAGCAACATCACCCGGTCCCGCTTGATCCGCTGCCAGAGGCTCGGCCGGTGCTGTGCGTCGACGGCCCCGGCAGCGGGCGGGGAGGGTGTTTCAGCCTTCTGCCGCCGCTTCTCCCGCGGCAACGGGGGTGCTGTTTCAGCCATGGTGCGTCCTGTTCGGCTGGGTGGCGCGTGGTGGGCCTTCTGGGGCCGCAAGTTAGTAAGCGGTTAACCCAAGCGTCAAGAGATCCGGGCAAAAGTAGTTGAGTCGCGATGTCCCGGCGGCCGAATCCAGCACCTCGAAACCATAAATATGCTGCAAAATTGGACAGTTGAAGCGGTCGAGAGCTTGACGGTCGGCCATCACGCTCCCTAGCGTGCCGGTCATCCCATAGAACGCGATTACTGTCCGGAGGCAGGGTGCGAACCACCGAAGAGGCACCGGCACATTCCGGTAGCGATGCCACGACACCGTCCCCGCGACGGCCGCGCACGCTCCTGGTCATGAGCCCCGGGCTGCTCGACGATGTCTTTCCGCCGCCGGTCCGGGCTCGCCTGGAGGAGACCGCCGACCTGCTGAATCCGTCCGTGATCAGCGAGTTCGACTCTCCGGAGGCCTCGGCGGCACTGAGCTCCGCGGAGGTGCTGCTCACCGGCTGGGGCTGCCCGCCCGTCGATGCCGGGCTGCTGGACCGGGCGCCCGCGCTGCGTGCCGTGATCCATGCGGCCGGCACGGTGAAAACGTTTCTGTCCCCGGTTGCGTTCGATCGCGGGATCGTCGTCTCGTCGGCCGCCGCCGCCAACGCGGTGCCGGTCGCCGAGTTCACCCTGGCGGCGATCATCATGGGCGCCAAGCGGGTGTTCCCGCTGGCAGGGCTCTTCCGCACCCGGCGCACCCACCGCACCGGCGCCGACCTCGACCAGCAGCACTGGCTCGGCACGCACGGGCTGACCATCGGTGTGGTCGGGGCCTCCCGGATCGGCCGCCGGGTCATCGAACTGCTCCGGGTGCTCGACGCCGAGGTGCTGCTCCACGACCCCTACGTCAGCGCGGCCGAGGCGGAGCTGCTCGGCGTCACCCCGGCCGACCTCGACACCCTGGTGGCGACCAGCGACGTGGTGACCGTGCACGCCCCGGACACCGCGGAGACCCGCGGGATGATCGACGCCCGGCGGATCGGCCTGATGCGGCCCGGCACTCTGCTCGTCAACACCGCGCGCGGCCCGCTGGTGGACACCGAGGCGCTGACCGGGCACCTGGTCAGCGGGCGGCTGGACGCGGTCCTCGACGTCACGTCGCCCGAGCCGCTGCCGGACGGCCACCCCCTGTGGGACCTGCCCAACGTCTTCCTCACCCCGCATCTGGCGGGCGCCCAGGGCAACGAGGTGGGACGGCTGGGGGCGCTCGCGGTCGACGAGCTGGTCCGGTACGCGCACGGCGCACCGTTCGACCACCCGGTGCACCGGGACGACCTGGGGAGGATCGCGTGAGGCCGGTCGCCCACTCGGGCGCGGGGCCGGTCGCCCCCTCGGGCGCGAGGTCCGTTGCCCGCGCGGGCGGGGGTGGCGGCCTCCGCGCGGGCGGGGGTGGCGGCCTCCGCGCAGGCGCGGGTGGCGGCCTCCGCGCAGGCGCGGGTGGCGGCCTCCGC